>JAHBWQ010000129.1 GCA_019636915.1 Nitrospira sp.
CCAGCCCAAGTAAATAGGGAGCATGATCACTGGTCAGGGTCACCGGCTTGTCGGAAAATAGATCGACGGAGCGTGGATCGTCCGGTGTGAGCAAGGTCGTCACGATCGCGTTTTTTAAGCTCTCTTTGGGCGACTTGTCGTCCAGGGTTTCCACCAGGATTGTTCCATTGTCGAAGTCAACGATGGTCCGGCTCATGTAGTTCTGCGTGTACTTCACGTACTTCTTCTGTTCCGGGACCTTCACTTCTTTCTCGCCCCATGTCTTCCGAACGTTGCCTGTGAGCGCAGTCATCAGCGTGTTGAAGTCCCGTTGAATCGCTCGGAGATCTCTGATGACGGCCTCGGGGTCACGCTGGTAGGCGTCGACCCGCTCTTTGAGGATTTGTTTGGGATCTTTACCCGCGGCAATGTCGAGAACAGTCCGTCCCGTACGACTGCCCAGCACTCGTTCCGTATTGGTCAACACTCGATCTGCGGATTCGCATCCGCCGAGCAAAAGGAGTGAGGCAAGCAGGAATCTTGATGCTCGCATGGTAAGGGCACCTCCGTAAGAATGGCGCTATTCTATCTGGTTGTGAGTAGGAACTGAAGAGCTGGAATCCGAACCGCAGGCGCTGGTCGATGGAACAGCTATTTGATGGCGACGGCTTTGACTTCCTTATATGTGGTATGGCCCTGCAAGACTTTTTGGATACCATCTTGGACGAGCGTGGTCATTCCATCCTCAATCGCGGCTTTCAACATGTCCTCGGTGCGCGACTTTTGTTGTACCATACGTTTCATGCGGTCTGTACCGAGAAGCAGTTCGTGCAACGCCACGCGGCCCTTGAATCCGGATCGATTACACGTTTCACAGCCCTTCCCGCGAGTCAACCTGAATGTACTATCTTGCTTGATGCCGAGCTGATCCCAGTAGTCAGGACCATACCCCTGCCGGAGCTCTTCGTACTCTTCTTTGGTTCCGACATATTGTTCCTTACAGTCCTTGCAGATGCGGCGGGCTAATCGTTGTGCCAGTACACCCAACATGGCGTCGGCGAAGCTGAAAGGGTCGCAGCCCATATCGAGCAAGCGGGTGACGGTTTCGACTGCACTGTTGGTATGCAAGGTGCTCAAGACGAGGTGGCCGGTGAGCGATGCTTCGATCCCGGTATCGGCCGTTTCTTTATCCCGCATTTCTCCAACCATGATGACGTCGGGGTCGGCACGAAGAAATGCTCGCATGGCGCTTGCGAAGGTGAAGCCGATCTTCGGCTGGACCTGCACCTGACGCAGACCATATTGAGTGATTTCTACTGGATCTTCCGCGGTCCATATCTTGATGTCCGGGGTGTTGATGTTGCCCAGGACGGAGTGCAATGTGGTCGTTTTTCCGGAGCCGGTCGGACCGACACACAAAATGATGCCATAGGGCTTCTCTGAAATTTCTTTGAGAACTCGAAGGTTGCGATCCGAGAATCCCATTTTATCGAGCGGCAGCGGCTCGCTCGCCGCAAGGATACGCATCACCACATCTTCGTTATATCCGGCTGTGGGAAGCGTGGCGACGCGGAGTTCGATTTCCTTTGTCTCGGAAAGCTTGAATTTAATCTTGCCGTCTTGAGGCTTTCGACGCTCAGCGATGTCGAGGCTGGCCATGATTTTGAGTCGGGAGACGATGGCCCGTCGGTAACTCTGCGGAATCTTCATATACTCGAAGCATTCCCCGTCGACTCGAAATCGGACCAGCGTCTCTCGTTTTTCTCCATAAGGTTCGATGTGAATATCAGAGGCATTTTGGCGATAAGCATCGGCAATGATCTGGTTGGCCAGTCGGACGATGGCGTTATCGTTTTCATCAGGACCTCCGGTGCCAGCAGCTTCCTCCATGGCTTCGGCCTGGGCCTCGGTGACCAGTTCGCCGAGAATATCTGACACGTTTTCATCAAGTTTTCTCCCTCCTCCGCTGTCACTCTGCCCCGTTGCCGACGTGAGAAACTGGGCAATGTCGCGGCGAAGGCTGACGGCAAAACGAATGTTGAGGCCCGGGAAGGTGCGCTTGATGTCTTGGACGCGATCCAGATCTCCTGGATCATCAGTCAGGATTTCGATGGCGGTGCGATCCCGCTTCAGCGGCATCCAGTGGTTCTTTTTGAGATAGTCGA
This sequence comes from Nitrospira sp., assembly GCA_019636915.1. Lineage (GTDB taxonomy): Bacteria > Nitrospirota > Nitrospiria > Nitrospirales > Nitrospiraceae > Nitrospira_D. The sequence goes on from JAHBWQ010000129.1 coordinate 2,145, forward strand.
CATTGAGATTCTTCAACAGCTCCACATCGACAATGGTTCGTTCACTGTACTCAATGTAGGGACACTTATAGAACTGGGCGAGGGATTTGCCGAGATCGAGTTTCGGAACCTTATATTTTTCGAGGAGGATGCTTTCCAGGTCGTTCGTGCTTTTGCGGGAATCGGCGAGCGCCTGCTCCAACTCATTTTGTGTGATCCGGTTGCTGCCGACCAAGAGATCGAACTTTGTGGGATTCTTTTTGGATGTTTTCTTCAGGTTGAAAAAGGCGATGCCCAAGGCCTTGGCAATTTCGTCGACAGCTTCTTCATCCTTTCGCGTAAAACGGCTCCCACTCTTCTTATTGAGTAGTTGGAGCACGCCCATGAGATATTTGTTGTCGGCGACGACCGGGTAGGTCAGGACTTGCTTCGTCTTGAAGCCCGTACGCTTGTCATAGGATGTGTCGTGGACTAGCGTTGGGTGGATGGCTCGCAGTTCAGCAAGATTGTATGCATCAGCAATGTTGACGGGGCGAAGGTACTTCGCGCAGAAACCGGCTAAGCTCTGCTCGGTAATGGGAATACGGACCTCTTCGGCTCCGTCAATGTGAGGGACCTTAGAGAAGATTTCTTTCTTTTCCGAATCGAAGGCGTAGAGCGTCAGATCTTGAGCGTCGAAGACGCTGAGGATGTCCTTGTGAAGATCAAGGAGGATGTGGTCGAGATGACCAGCTGCATGAATTTGTGCGGTAATGCGCTTCAGATGCTCCGCATGCTCGACCTTGTGTTGGAGGTCCTGGACATTCTGCATCATTGATGTGCTGTGTATCCGGCTGGAGTGGGTGAGAACCAGACATGAAGAAGTCGGGCTTCGCGTCGGATGAAGTGGTGGGTGGTCATGACGTGGTTACAGAGTTCGGCGGTCACGAGACGCCTCAAAAGCTCACCAGCCTCGTTCTGATGTCGCTCGAAGACTCAACCTACGGAAAGTCGAAGGCAAGGTGCCTCCTCGCCTCTTTCACTGCTGTTGTTTGTCTAGGATCAGTCTAGACGAACAAGACGAGAAGGCAAGGAAAAGGCGATTTCTCTCGGCGAGATTCGATCAGCGAGTACAATGTGAGCTGAGGATGGGGGCTAGTCATCTCGCAGAGGGGGCATGTTCGAGGGAGAGCGTTTTAAGATGGGCAAGGAGCTCATTCGGTGCGATACGAGACTTGGCTCCCGTTCTCCGTATCTTCATTTCAATAATGCCATCGGCAAGGCCTTTGTCACCGACGATGAGTTGGAACGGTGCCCCAATTAGGTCGGCATCGTTAAATTTGACCCCGGCTCGATCGGTACGATCGTCCCACAAGACTTCAAAACCAGCAGCCATCAAGTCGGCATAGAGGCGAGAGGCGACTTCCGTCGTCCTCTGCGATTGGCTGACGGTCAAGAGATGCACATGGACTGGCGCGATAGGGTAGGGCCAGATGATGCCTTTTTCATCATGATTCTGTTCAATGGCTGCGGCGGCAGTTCGTCCGACACCAATGCCGTAGCAGCCCATGATGGCCAGGCGTTCCTTCCCCTGGTCGTCAAGGATGGTGGCAGTCATCTTATGGCTGTACTTTGTTCCAAGCAAAAAGACCTGTCCGACCTCAATGCCTTTCGCGAGCGATAACACACCCGTCCCACGAGGAGAAGGATCTCCGGGTTGGGCGTTGCGAAGATCGGCAAATTGTTCGACGGTAAAGTCGCGTTCGACATTGGCATCTTGATAATGGGTATCGGCTTTATTAGCTCCGACGACAACGTTTTTCATCCCCTTGATGGCGTGATCGGCCACGATTCGGACCTGTTGCAGGCCGACCGGTCCGGCAAAGCCTGGAGGGGATCCTGTCACACGTTGGACGGTCTCCGGATCCGCCAACACCACCTCGGTGACTCGGAGGAGCCGCGCCAATTTGACCTCATTCACCTCGTGATCCCCTCGAATCAGCACGGCAACGGGGTCGGTTCCTGCACGATAGATAAGCGTCTTGACCAGTTGGCGAGGGGTAATCTTGAGAAAGGTCGTGACTTCGTCCACCGTTCGACGCTGCGGTGTGGCAATGGGAGTCATGGGCCGAAGAGGAGACATGTCGACATCGGATGGAGGAAGTACTTCCGCTCGTTCAAGGTTGGCGGCGTATGAGCCTTCAGTGCTATAGGCCACTGTAGCTTCGCCGGTTTCTGCCAGCACCATGAATTCGTGAGAGACATCCCCGCCGATAAGCCCTGTGTCGGCTTCGACCGCCCGGAAGGTCAGTCCACATCGAGTAAAAATTCTTGTGTAGGCGTCGTACATTTTTTCATAGCTGAGCTTGGCGCCGATTTCATCGATGTCGAAGCTATAGGCATCCTTCATGATGAACTCACGGCCTCGCATGAGTCCGAAGCGGGGACGGATCTCATCTCGAAACTTTGTTTGGATTTGATACAAGTTCAGTGGGAGTTGGCGATAGGAACGGACTTCCCGCCTGAAGAGATCGGTGATGACTTCCTCATGCGTGGGACCCAGGCAAAAATCTCGTTCATGACGGTCTTTGAAACGGAGGAGTTCCTTGCCGTAGTAGTCCCATCGAGCTGTTTCCTTCCAGAGTTCGGCTGGGGAGGCGATCGGCATCAGGAGTTCCTGAGCGCCGGCGCGGTTCATTTCCTCCCGGATGATCTGTTCGATTTTTCGGATTACGCGGAGTCCGAGCGGAAGATACGTGTAGATGCCGGCTGCCACCTTCCGAATCATACCGGCGCGCAACATCAACCGATGGCTGACGGTTTCCGCTTCGCCGGGATCGTCCCGCAAGGTGGGGATGAGTAATTGAGACGTTTTCATGATGTCGTAACTATTCGTGTGTGAGTTGACCAGTGGATGGTTTCCGCATTCGGCCTAGTGGGAGAAGATACGCTCAAGATCGTTCCAGAAGGCGAAGATCATCACTCCAACCAATAGAACCAATCCGACCTGCTGGGCGACCTCTCGTTGCCGTTCGCCGAGCGGCTTGCGCAGGATGCCTTCAATGAGGAAAAAGAGCAAGTGTCCGCCGTCGAGGATGGGGATGGGGAGTAGGTTGAGCACTCCGAGATTGATGCTGAGGATGGCGATCAAGAAGACGACGCTGGAAGCGCCCTGTGACGCGGCTTCCCCGGAAATATTGGCGATGGTCAGCGGTCCGCCGATGTTTTTGCTCGAGATGTCGCCGACCACCATCTTGTAGAGCCCAACCGCGGTCAGTTCGGTCCAACCCCAGGTGGCTTCCAGTCCGTGGTAGACAGCCTCCGCGGGATTATTGGAGCGCATCAATGAACGGCCAGGGCCAGAAATACCGATTTTCCCAACCTCAACAGTTTTGCCGTTGGCGGTGACCTTTTCACTAGAGGGTGTCACGGTCAACGTTGTCCTGGCCCCTTCTCGAAGGACTTCGAACGTGAGTGGCTTGAGCGGGTGTTCTCTGACCTGAGTCGTCATTTGTGCCCAGGTGTAAATAGTGTGTCCTTCGATCGTGACGACGCGATCGCCTGGCTGCACTCCGGCCGATGCGGCAGGTGATCCATGCATCACCGAGGTGACCAGCGGGGGCGTTTCTTCTACTCCGATGGTGTACAGCGGTTCGTCGTCGTGTGTGCCGTCTCCGGTGACCGTGGTGGGGGTCGCGGTGACGGTTTTGAGTTGTGCCTCGCGGCGCACCTCAAGCGTGACGGGTTGCCCCTTGCTTTTTGCCACAAGATCCAAGAGCTCGGTCTTGGTTGAAATATCCTTTCCGTTCACCTTGACGACTCGGTCGCCGACTTCCATCCCTGCTTTCGCTGCAGGCGAATCGGGAACCAACGCTTCGATGTCGGCGCTGAGGTCGCGGAAGGTCGGGACAAACAAGGGGGTACCGGTCGACAACCACCCGGCAAAGATCAAGTAGGCGAGAATGAAGTTAAATCCAGGACCGGCTGCAACGATCAGGACCTTCCCCCAGAGTCCCTGATGTGCGAAGGATCGTCGACGGTCGTCAGGGGTCGTGGCTTCTGCTTCGTCCTCTCCGAACAATTTGACGTAACCGCCAAGCGGGACCGCAGAAACGAGATACTCTGTTTCACCCACCTGTCTGCCAAAGAGCTTGGGGCCGAAGCCAATGGAAAACTTGAGGACTTTGACTCCCACCCAGCGTGCGGCCAGAAAGTGGCCGAGCTCGTGGAAGGCGACCAGGACGCCAAGGACCACGAGAAACCACCAGGCTTTCTGGAGTAGTAACCACAAGGTATCGGGGGACCAGGCAAGTACAGACGTCATGGAATCTCCCTGACTCGGTTCAGTCTCCTACTCTAACATTCGCCGCGTGAAATGCAAACGATCATGAGCGAGGCAACGCATGCACCAACGATTCGGCCTTTTCACGAGCCCAGCGATCGGCCTCCAACGCATCCTCGAGGGACGAGATCTCCTGTGGGGTATGGGCATCCATGGTACTGTGGATGACCGGTGCAATTTCGACAAACCGGAGGCCGTGGTTAAGAAAGGCGTCAACCGCGATTTCATTGGCTGCATTCATCACGGCGGGCATGGTCCCCCCGATTCGAAGCGATTCGTATCCCAGATTGAGGCAGGGGAAACGGTCATGATCGGGCTTACAGAAGGAGAGCCGTCCAATCTCCGTGAGGTCCAAGGACGGGAGATCGAGGGGCATTCTGCCGGGATATCGCATGGCATACGAGATGGGGGTGCGCATGTCCGGGAGTCCCAACTGCGCGATCATCGAACGGTCGTGATACTCGACCAGGGAGTGAATAATGCTTTCTCGATGCACTATCACATCGATGCGGGACTCAGGAATATCAAACAGCCAGCGGGCCTCGACCACTTCCAACCCCTTATTCATGAGTGTTGCGGAATCAATAGTGATCTTGGCACCCATCTTCCAGTTCGGATGTTGGAGGGCTCGTTCCGGCGTGACGTGCTGGAGGTCTTCTTGGGAGAGCGTCCAGAGCGCGCCTCCCGAGGCCGTCAGAATCAATCGCCGGACATCTCCAATCCGGTGTCCTTCCAACGACTGAAAAATAGCGCTGTGTTCGCTGTCGACGGGGAAAATCCTGACCCCGTATTTTCGGGCTTCGTCTTGCATCAACTTGCCGGCCATGACCATCGGCTCCTTGTTCGCCAGGGCAATGTGCTTGCCGCTTCGGATGGCGGAGAGGGTCGGGAGGAGTCCGGCGGCGCCGACGATGGCGGAAACCACCAATTCAGCATGGAGTCCCGAGGCGACAGAGGCGATCCCTTCCTCACCTGATAGAATCTCCACGGGAAGGGCCGCGCATCGGGCTCGAAGCAATGCGGCAGCCGATTCGGTCGAGACGGCGACCGCCTGAGGTCGAAAGCGGTGAATCTGCTCTTCTAACCTGTCGATGTTGTTGCCGGCCGTCAGCCCGACTACTCGGAATTCGTCGGGAAATCGTTGCACGATATCCAGGGTATTGGTGCCGATCGATCCGGTGGATCCCAGGATGATAATTGACTTCATGTCATCTCCTCTCCATCTCTGAGTAGAGGGTTATAGAGGCGGCAACAAGCCTCGAACATAGGCGACATAGTAGTAAAAAGTGGGAGCTGTGAACAAGAGACTATCGATTCGGTCCAGCATCCCGCCATGCCCCGGTAGAATTCCGCCCGAGTCTTTGACCCCTGCCCGGCGTTTTATCGCCGATTCAAAGAGGTCTCCGACCAGACCTGTGAGGGTCAAGAGGATGCCGAGGGCGACTGCGTCGGTCCATGACAGTTCAGAGGCGAACCACAGCTGTGCCAAGAGGGCGGCCGCGATGGCTCCAACAAGTCCTCCGAGCAGCCCTTCATAGGTTTTCTTTGGACTGATGGAAGGCATGAGTGGATGTTTGCCCCACAGGGTACCGGCATAGTAGGCACCCGAATCTGATGCCCATGTGACGACCGCCAAAAACAAGACGAGGAATGCTCCTGAGGGTAAGGACCGAGCTGATACGACCGTACTCAGAGGGATACCCACGTAGAGAACACCGAATAGGGCGAGGAGCGGGTCTTTCCATCGATAGGCCGACGAGGTGCCGATCAAAACAGTGGTGACGGCCAACGCAAACACCCCCCCCAGCAGCAGTTCTAGGAGGGGCAGCGAAAGATGTGAATGGGCGACGGTTAGGAGAAACACGGCCAATCCGACACCGACAAGAACGTGATTCAACCGTGATTGGAAGCTGAGGCGATAAAGTTCGAGCAGAGCAATTGAACCGACGGCGATCAGGAGGAGCGTGAGGGCCCATGGCGCAAGGTGGACGATGATGATGTAGACGGCGGGAATCAACGCTGCGGCGGTATACAGTCGCCGGAGGTCAAATTGTCGCGTGGGTGCGGGTGAAGTGGTCACAGATCTCGAATGGTGAAGGATCGTGTCTGCCGCGAGAGGGTATCCTACAAGGATTTATGATGATACGGTACTGAGCACCCTGCCGAATCGACGTTCCCGGCGTTGATACTCGATGAGCGCAAGGAGAAACTCTCGCCGCCGAAAATCAGGCCATAAGGTCGGGGTAAAACAGAGCTCGGTGTAGGCCAGCTGCCAGAGGAGAAAATTGCTGATCCTGGCTTCTCCGCTTGTCCTGATCAGAAGATCCGGGTCGGGGAGCGGATGGGTCGAGAGATACCGTTGGACTGTGGTTTCATCAATGAGCTCTGCCTGAACCGTTCCAGCTTGTACGTCCTTCACCAAGGCCTTCACCGCATCGACGATTTCTGCGCGCCCACCATAGCTGAGGGCGACGGTCAGGATTAATTTCTCGAGATGGGCCGTTTCTTTCTCGGTCGTGCGAACCCAGTGTTGCGCGGAGGGCGGAAGCAGTTCGTGGCGACCGACGGCACGAAACCGGACGCCTTGCTCAATAAGACTTGCCCGTTCCGTGGAGAGGTAATGTTCCAAGAGACTCATCAAGGCGCTGATTTCTTGGGTCGGACGATTCCAATTTTCCTGCGAAAACGCGTAGATAGTCAGGGCATGGATGCCAAGTTCCAAGCACAGGGTAATCATTTCTCGGACGGAGTTGATGCCTTCACGATGACCGGCGATGCGAGGGAGGCCACGCAGTTCCGCCCAGCGTCCATTGCCGTCCATGATGACGGCCACATGCTTGGGCAGCAGTTCCGCTTCCAACATGGCACTCAATTCACTTTCAGATAGGTGATCGAGATCTCCGGTGGGACTGCGCGTCATGTGTGTCCTGAGGAAGCGTATGGTAGTCGCCATGCGTGGGCATGAATTGTGTGCAGAGTCTACTGGCAGAAACATGGAATGTCAAACGATCTCCTGGAAAATACTAAGAAATACGAGGTTTCACGGAATTGTTACATTGCGCGGCTAGAAACGAATGGGCTATACTGCCCCATTCTAGTCGACCCGGAAGGAGAAGCGAGAGGCCTATATGCCTGAGCCAGTCCAACTGACCACGTTCGGTGTGACCGAGATCGAGGCGCAGCAAGCGCTGGATCGAGTAAAGGTCCGAGACGTTGACTACGCGGATCTCTATTTCGAATCTCGTACGTCCGAATCGGTCTCGATGGAAGAGGGCATCGTGAAACGGGCGGCCAAGAGTGTTTCGCAGGGGGTTGGGGTTCGAGCCACCGCCGGAGAAAAGACGGGCTTTGCCTATTCGGATGAATTGACAAGGCGGGACCTTGAGATTGCCGCCGATACCGCTCGGTATATTGCCAATTCCCCCAAAGGGCACTCCACGGTTCCGGTCCCTACGCAGCGCCGACCGACTCGTGACCTCTATCCGGTCGAGCGGGCGAAGGCCGAGGTGGCGACAGCCGAGCGCGTGGCGCTCTTGAACGAAATTGACGCGGAAGCCAGGCGGTATGATCCTCGGATTAAGAACGTGATGGCTTCGTTTAATACGGAATACAAAGTCGTGGTGGTGGCGACCTCCGATGGGACACTGGTGAGTGATATCCAACCGTTGTCGCGTCTGCAGATTACCTGTATCGCTGAAGATCGAGAAAACCGCCAAATAGGCAGTTTTGGTGGTGGCGGCCGAGTTGCCTTCGCCTATTATCGCGAAGACAATCGCCATTTGAGTTATGCCCGGGAGGCTGCGCGGGAAGCGATTCTTAATTTGTCCGCCGTTGATGCGCCGGCTGGAGTGATGCCGGTGGTATTGGCCGGGGGGTGGCCCGGAATCTTGTTGCACGAAGCGATCGGACATGGGCTTGAAGCCGACTTTAATCGAAAGAAGACGTCAGCTTTTTCAAGCCTGATCGGCAAACGGGTCGCGTCGGACGTCTGTACGATCGTGGATGACGGCACCCTTCCCTTTCGCCGTGGTTCCTTGAATATGGATGATGAAGGTACACCAACCGGTTGTACGACGCTCATCGAGAAGGGCATTCTCCGTGGCTACATCACCGACAAGCTCAACGCACGTCTCATGGGGATTCCGTTGACCGGCAACGGTCGTCGGGAGAATTATCAAAGTGTGGTGCTCCCACGGATGACGAATACGTTCATGTTAGCCGGGGAGTCGGATCCCCAAGACATTATTCGATCGGTTAAGAAAGGCCTCTATGCCGTCTCGTTTGGCGGGGGGCAAGTCGATATCACGAACGGAAAATTTGTGTTTTCCGCCAGCGAAGCCTATCTCATTGAGGATGGCCAGATTACCAAGCCGGTGAAGGGAGCCACCTTGATCGGAAATGGGCCGGAGATTCTTACGAAGGTGTCGATGGTCGGGCACGATCTCAAGCTCGATAACGGGATTGGTACCTGCGGGAAGGACGGCCAGTCAGTGCCCGTCGGGGTTGGTCTACCGACCATCAAGGTGGAAGAGATTACCGTCGGCGGCACACAGCAATAAACAGCCGACTCGTGCCACTGGTGCTTCCTCCAATCGGTCGGGGTGCAGTTAACGCATAACCTCTGAGAACAGGCCGAAATGCTCAAGAAGACGACTCTACCAGCTAGTGCCAACGGATACGCCCAACTGGCGGCTGATGTATTGGCTCGTGCCAAGACCTGTGGGGCGACCGAAGCGGATATTGTTGTTGCCGATGGCGAGACCTTTTCGGTTCAGGTACGGGTCGGGACGGTTGACCGACTGACCAAGGCGCGCGAGAAGCGTCTAGGCTTGCGTGTCTTCATTGGAAAACGATCTGCCACAACGTCCACGTCTGATTTTTCCAGGGGCTCTCTCGATCAGCTCGTGGCTGACACCTGTACCTTGGCCGGTGCCGTCGTCGAGGATGATGTCTCGGGATTACCGGATGCCGGTCAATTGGCGACAGAGCAGCCAGATCTTGATCTCTATGATGAGACGGTACTCGATACGGATACACAGATCGATTGGGCCAAGCGCGGAGAGGCTGCGGCCTTTGCGACTGATTCACGGGTGACCAATTCCGAAGGTGCGGAGTTCGATTCCTCGTCAGGCCGAGTGGTGCTGGCGAATAGTCATGGATTCGTGGGGTCGTACAGAAGCTCAAACTTTTCCCTCTCTGTGTCCCCGATTGCGACTGAGTCTGCGACCGGTGGGATGCAGCGGGATGCCTGGTACCAGGTGCAGCGCAAGTTTGCTCGACTGGCGTCTGCCGAATCGATCGGACAGGAAGCTGCGCGTCGTGCGATCCGACGATTAGGTGCGCGCAAGGTGGCGACGAAACGGGTGCCGGTGGTGTTCGATCAAGAATCTGCCGGGAGTCTGCTGGCGAACCTCTGCAGCGCGGTCTCCGGGTACGGTCTCTATAAGCGCGCGTCGTTTCTCCTCGACAAACTGGGCCAGACGATCGCATCCGATTTGATCACTGTCTACGACGATGGCCGCATGGTTGGTGGCCTTGGCTCTCGTCCATTCGATGGTGAGGGGTTGGCCACACGCAAGAATACCATCGTCGAGCGAGGTGTGTTGAGGAGCTATTTGCTCGATACCTATTCGGGCAAGAAGCTGGGCTTGCCCTCGACGGGGAACGCGTCACGCAGTGTGGGTGAGAGTCCCTCGGTCGGTCCGACCAATTTTTATCTGGTCCCTGGAACGAAGAGCCAGCAAGAGATCATTGGGTCCATAAAAGAAGGCCTCTTTGTGACGGAGTTGATCGGGTTCGGCATTAATATGGTGACGGGGGATTACTCGCGAGGAGCCTGTGGGTTCTGGATCGAGAACGGAGAGCTGGCCTACCCGGTGGAAGAAATCACCATCGCGGGAAATCTGAAACAGATGCTCAAAGATATCGAAGTGATCGGAAATGACCTCGTGTTTCGAGGTCGGATAGCCAGTCCGACGATCAGGATTTCCGAGATGATGGTAGCGGGTAGTTGAAGAAGTGCTGAGTTGAAATTTCTCTCTTCCTGCTATCTTCGACTCTGGACTTAGCACTCGGCACTCGCGCCTAGTGCACAGGTGACTCATGGGTGCATCAATTCGAGAAACAACCGTTCAGTATCAGAGCGGAAACGTGGGCATGAAGGCCTTCGTGGCAGCTCCGGAGACGAAGGATAAGCGTCCGGCTATTCTCATTGTCCAAGAATGGTGGGGCCTCACGGATCACATCAAAGATATCGCGAGACGCTATGCGGCGGAAGGCTATGTGGCGATGGCTCCGGACCTCTATTCACGCCTTGGGCATGCGTTGACCACGGATGCCGGTGAAGCCGGTAAACTGATGAACACCCTGAAACAAGAAGATGGTCTCGCTGATCTGAATGCCACGGTA
>JAHBWQ010000013.1 GCA_019636915.1 Nitrospira sp.
TGGAGGCGGCGGTCGCAGTGGAGGCGGTGGAAAGCGTGATCGCTGGTAAGTAATCGGTTCCAGACGTTGGACGGAGGGGCTGCCATCATGTGTGGCAGCCCCTCTTTTTTTATCAGCGAAACAGGTAACGCATGCCGTCTTGTGGGGGCCAATGTCGGCCAGGGTGTGGGTGGAATCATGAATGGAATGTCATCATTAGTAACATCAGACGACGTGAGTACATTTTCGTTTCGACGGAGTCCTGTATTGGTGATTGAAAACTTTTGGTCCGCCGAGGAGCGACAGTTCTTTCGTGACGGGATGAATCAGGCGGCTTGGAAAAGTCTCTCGGATCTTCCCTCTGTCCGGGAAGACTTTCCGCAGTCAGGAAACTGGGCGAAAGCAGAAATTGGTCCTCTGGAGGGGCAGCGGTTCCTGTCGCGGATTCAATTTCCGTTCATCCAGGACCACATCGAGTCCTTCCCCGACATTGTCGGGCGACATTTGGGATTTAGCTACTACTCGTATGCGGCAGGCGATTGTCTCCTTACCCATGACGACACGGATCAGGGGCGACCGATTGCGGGGCGCCGGACCCTGCATCGCCGGATCGCTGTGGTGACCTATGTTCATGAGGAATGGCAGCCGGATTGGGGAGGGGAATTGATCCTCTATACGTCACGGTCAGGTGGCCAAGCTGCTCAACCTGATCTGTTCCCGACTCATTGTATTGAGCCGCGCCCGGGATCCTTGGTGATGTTTACCGTCCCTCGATTTCATCGGGTTTGTCGAGTCGACGCAACGGCTGGCCAGCACCGGAGGTTATCGATCGCCGGATGGTTTATGACGGAGCATGCGTAGTAGCGAGACCTAACGTGGTCCGGACAAGAAACGATCTGCTCGGCTAACCGAACCACTCGGCATCATTGGCGGCGCGGGGGGGCGGTTCCACTCCAAGGGGCATTGGCGGCTGTGCGAGTACGTTTTTCACCAAGGCGAGCAAGCGCTCACGTTCAAACGGTTTTGCAAGAAACGGGAGTGTTCCCCGTTTGATCCCGTGACTCACCAGGTCTTTCTCAGGGTTGCCGGACATCAGAATGATGCGAAGCTCGCTCCGGATCATGGTGGCTCGAACGGCCAGCTCATGACCATGGACGTGTGGAAATTGGTTGGAGGTTGAGGCGAGCTGAAAACCTGGTGGTGGCAACACAAGGTCTGTCAGCAAGAGATCGATCGGTCCCCTATGCTGGGTGCAGATCTTGAGGGCCTCCGAGCTGCCGTCGGCCTCAAGCACGGTATAGCCCGCTTCTTCGAACAGCATTCTGCAGAGTCTGATGATCGCCGGTTCGTCGTCGACGACTAAGATCGTCGGTGTAACCGGTTTCGATTGGTTCTCCAATGGATCCTCCATACGTGTGTTTTCCCACACCCATCATCATAGTGCGGAACCCTGCGCAGGGCGAGAAAAACAGCTATTCGTACGTTAAGTGGTTGTCTAAGTCAGGACGGCCTGGCAGTGTTGTCTTTCCTCATGCTTGAGTCTCTGAGTGAGGCGAGAATGCCGCTGGCACCCTTTGCCAACAGCTGCTGATGAAGTAGGAGCAATGGTGGTGTGTATCGGTCGCTTGTAGTTTTATTGACGACGGATCACCATCGAATCTTTCCCCACCCATCCCCTTCGCGAGGAATTGTAATCGGAATCCTTTGAAAAGAAGGGTCAAGAGAGAAGGGGCTATCATCGGGAAGAAGGAGCTTGTCAATGCTGAGGAACGCCGTGACCTCGGTCATGGTGTCGTTGATTGGTCCTACCGATGTGTCGATTGTTTTGAAGTTTCGAAACAGGTCTTCCAACCAACTCCGGCGACCTTCCGACATGATTGAGATTCTGTCGACCGTGCGGAAATCCTTGTTTGCAACGGATTGTTGTAACTGCCTAAGAAGTTGGACAACTTGGGGGGGAGGGGATACCGATTGAGGAACGGTAGCTACTGCCGTCACGCTTCCTTGGTTTTCAGCCTGAGAGGATGGAGACATTCTCGTAGTGGTGGCAGACGATTTGGGTTGGGGGGGGGAGAGGAATGAATTCCACGCCAGAACCCCAATTGCAATCGCTGTGATTGCCCCAAATGCAAGAGCAGCAAGGGCAGTCCCTGACAGACCAGGTTGCTTTTCACGCGACGGTCGTAGGGGCTGTCCTCGCTGAGACGAGTCTGAACCAAAAGCAGGCGTCGCCTCTGGTAACTCGCAGATGGTCCGATCATCGACCAAGGCATTTGGTTGCTGTGTAAATCGGGGCATCGAGCGTCTGCCCGTCTCAATGGTGTCCAGTCGATCAATGAGCTGTTGTGCATCTTTGACCCGCTCGATCGGCCGGTATCGGAGCAGGTCCTTGACGAGTGTTTGCACGTTGGATGGGATCTCGGATGAAAAGGACAGAGTTGGCGATGCGGCCTCGTTGGCCAACATCCCCAGCACCGCCGTGTTGGACAGTCCCCGTCGAGGATGGGTTCCCGTCAACATTTCATACAACATGAGCCCGAGGGAATAGAGGTCTGATCGCCCATCCAACCCCGCATCTTTAGCCTGTTCGGGAGACATGTAGAGGAGGGTTCCGATGAGCTGCCCGGCGGTCGTCAGCGGCGCTTCATCGAGTGCCGCAGCAATGCCAAAGTCCGTGAGTTTCACGTGATCATTAGGCCCTACGAGTACATTGGCCGGTTTAACGTCTCGATGGATAATCCCGTGTGCGTGGGCGTACGACAGGGCCTTCGCGATTTGGTGGGTGATGGAAAGGGCTTGAGCAACTGGGAGTCCGGTGTTGGGCTGCATCCGTCCATGCAGATTGGTTCCTGGAAAATATTCCATCACCATAAACTGCGTGCCCTGGTCCTGTTCGACGGAATAGATGGTAACGATATTATCATGTTGGAGGCGGGCCATGGCGCGCGCCTCCCTCAGAAATCGTTGAAGGAAGGAGGTATCGCTGGTCAGATGAGGATGGACCACCTTGAGTGCGACCACACGATTGAGCTTCTGATCCAGAGCTTTATAGACAATGCCCATGGCGCCTTGAGCGATTTCCTGTTGAACTTCGTATTTGCCGGAAAAAATGTGGTCAGGCATAGGGATACTCACAGCGCTGTTAGTGGATCAGTGAGAATTACGACCTTGGCATTGTACAGTAGGTCTTGAGCTACCGGAGATAGTGCCAGTTTCTGTGCCAGGGTCTCGTCGATGATGAGATCGGAGTTGTTTGCCCCAGAGGCTTGTGCTGCCTTGATGATCAGAGGGTTTTTCCCTGCCCTGGCATGAGATCGAGCTTTGGCCTCATCAAATTCATACCAGGCAATTTTTCTCTGGTCTTCCTTTGGGACTGTTGGGCCGGAGATGATTGTCTCACCGACATGAAATTCGCAGTATACTGAGTCGGCCTTGTCCTTTGTTCCTATTCTTGGTTTCATCGCTGGTTTCATTTTTGTGCCTCTGGCATCGACCAGCACACCCGTATATGTTGTGGGTGGTTCGGGGGGAGTCTTGGTTTTTGGTGGAGAGTTCCCTTTTTTGATCTTTTGTTCTTCCATAGGAGGCGGTCCTCCGGGGATCCTTTTCGGCTCACTGACAACAACGGTTGGAGGGCCAGGATTCACATTGGGAGGAAGGATGCCCGGAGGAACGTGCATCTGTACGGTTATTCTAAATTCTCCAGTAGGCAGTTCCTTTTCCTCGATGACCGACGCTCGTTTCACCATTCCTTCGATGTGAGTCTGAACTTCTGCGTTGCTCGTGACATGGTTCTTGATCGTTGTTTGGGCATCAACCCGAATACCGTTGACAACTTCAAGCAGATTGGCAAGGGCCACGCTCCAGGCCGCAGTTCTGGTCATTTCTCTGGCCTGAAAGGCGTTGGTGATGTTTTGTGGGGGGATACCGACCCCTGTGGCTGTCGCCGTGTCGGTAGTCCAATTATAGGATCCGTTTAACCCAATCTGTTCGACAGCCGGTCCCTTCGTCTCGTTTGCACAGGACAGGGAGGGTGAAAGGCCTATCGCCAAAAGGCAGAGTACGTTCAAATACCACTGGTTCGATAGCATCGACATTCGGAGACGTTGCATCATCCGTGGCATGTACATGGATCCCTCCCCAGAAACGCAAGTCAAGAAGATGGTTAACCTATACCACAAGGGAATCTTCCTTCTCCACTGATCATTACGTACACCGTACGGTTTTGGATGTTGGCACCCGGGAAAAAACCGACCGTGAGAGGCGTGAGTATTGCTGTCAAAGTCTCTTTGGGAGGAGGTAAACCCGCCTTTCGGACTCTCATCGGCGGCACCGTTCGACCCTTGCAGTACCGTGTGCCCGAAGACACCATGTCCCAATTCTTTCACAGGCAAACTGGTTTTTGCCCGATGCTGCTATTTATGAGGTAGGTGATCAGGAACTGTACCCGTTAGCCTCTCAAATTTCGAGATCACCTTGGTTTTGTTAGCGCTGCCGTTCACAACTTGCGTCACTTTGGCGGAGTGGAACAGGTTCGATGATGGAAGAGAAAAAGAACTTGAGGATTGCCGATTCTACATAATATGACCTTGATTTTTGACTATGCCTGGATGATACTAAACAAGATTTAAACGAATTTCCTCTGGTTTATCAGTAAGATGTGACTGTGACGCTAAAAACGATCAGGTTCGTCATAAGTTGCGTACTGCTAGTGATAAATGTTTTTGTTATTCCTGTGAGTGCACAGACTCGCGGCGTGTTGATATCTCCCACCACCGGTGTCGGGATCGGTACAGTGTGGGGCGTCTTCGTTGGTATTTCCCAATATCAACAGACCTCACTGAATCTTTCGTTTGCCGACAAAGATGCCCAATCACTCCATGAGTTGTTTACTGATAATTTTCGAGGCCGCATCCCTCCGGATCACTTTCGTCTCCTTGTGAACGATCAAGCGACACGAGGCGGATTCCTTCAGGCTCTGGGCGAAGTCCTGCGCCTCGCTCAACCAGAAGATCTCGTCCTGATCACAATGGCTCTGCATGGTTTACCGGAGACTGGAGGGAGCGATCTTTACTTTTTAATGCATGATACCGATGCGTCACGACCTGAGGACCGAGGTATTAGCCAATATGATATTTTCAAGCAAATCCAACGGAGTAAGGTCAGAAAGATAGTGATGTTCTTAGATGCGTGTCATGCAGGTGCCTTTGCCTCCGGAGACTCGAAGGTGGCTCGCCGTTCGGCAGATGCTGCTGAGATCAATCGCTTGCTTACAGCTATGGGACAGTCGCAGGATGGAGTTACCATCATGTCATCCTCCAGTGCAGCAGAGCAATCACAGGAGGGAAAGCAGTTCTGTGGCGGGCATGGAGCATTTACCTGTGCATTGCTGAATGGACTGAAAGGAGCAGCAGATTTCGATCGGAACGGTCTGGTTCAAATTCGTGAACTGTTTGACTATACGTATAGAGAGGTAAAAACGTCAACGCGTGGTATTCAGCATCCTGCTATCGAGGGCCGCTATGACAATGGTCTGCCATTAGCCACCACTCCAATTCCTCCAGCTGCCGATGTCATACCAAAAACTGTTCAACCGAAAAAAGAAATTGATCTAAGCGAGTACGAACGAATCCAAGAGCTGGCTGACTATCAGTCAAAAATGGAGCAAGCATGGAAAGCGGTGCAGAGCTTAGCCCAATTGCGCAGTAGCGAGCGGTCCTCACGGCTGGCACTCATGGACAAGTTCACCAAGGATTTTCCAGTCGATAACCCTCATATGAAAGAACTTGAAGAGTTGCGGAAACGCTTTGAACAAGAAGCTCGGACACCTCTCGTAGAGAAGTCACCGCCTCTTGGTCCCTTGCCTGGCAAGGAACGCCCAGCTACGACCAGTGCTGCATCCAAAGCTTTGTCGGCCGAAGAGCCCAAAGGAATTGAGGTTGCAAGCCTTCCGAGCTACAAGCTTCCACAACGCCTTCCACGACAGAAAGAGTTTACCGGGAAAGACGGGGTCGCCATGGTGCTCATCCCAGGTGGCGAGTTTATTATGGGCTCTGAAGAGAAACCTGAGGAACGTCCTCCCCATCCGGTCTATCTCGCAGACTACTTCATCGATATCTTTGAGGTCACGACGAGTCTCTATCGAAGGTTTCTTGTCTCGACCAAGCACGACCCTCCCTATAAATGGGAAGATGTGCTCGAAGGTCGCGATGACAATAAGCCCGTGATTGGGGTCACTCATCATGATGCTGTCGCCTATTGTCGCTGGGTAGAGAAACGGCTTCCAACAGAGGCTGAGTGGGAGAAAGCTGCTCGTGGCACCGATCAACGAAGATTTCCATGGGGGAACGAAGAACCTTCTGAGTTACGAGGAAACTTCGGACATTGTTGCGGATGGAAGGGGTATAGCCTGTTGAGTGCCGTCGGAATAACCGAACAAGGCAAAAGCCTGTACGGGGTTCATGATTTAGCCGGCAACGTATGGGAATGGGTGGCTGATTGGTATGCCCAGGATTACTATAAAAAGAGCCCCTCCTCAAATCCAACCGGGCCAAGTACAGGTGACAGGAAAGTCATCAGAGGCGGATCGTGGAGTAATGCAATTGCCGACTTACGGGTGACTGCTCGAGACCGTGTTCCACCTGCTTATAAAAACATGAGCCTGGGATTCCGCTGCGCCAGGGACTTTCAACCTGACTAGTTACGAGGGGTTTCGCTCTTTTTCAGTTCGATAGTGAGGTCTGTTGCCCCATCTCCTCCGACCGTGAGTATTTTCTCAGTCACTCCTAGGTTCTCGTGCCACAATCTCAGTTTATAGATGCCTGCTGGGATACCCTGCAACTTAAAATCTCCTGTTCCATCCGTCACGGTAAAGTAAGGATGATCAAAGACAAGAATTGATGCGTGCATAAAAGGGTGAATATTACATCGCACCTCAAATACACCTGATTCAGTCAATACTTTGCTTACATCGGGTACCTTGGATGGCTGCAAGACGTTCATGCGAATCGGCAAAAGATTGTTTGGCTGGAGCAGCTGCGAATTGTGAAGGATAGGATCACTATTGCGAAATATGATGGTCGAGCCAATAGTGGTTGCACTAACTCTCGGAATAAAGCGACAATGACTGCTTTCCAACGTAATATCTCGTGCGGCCAAGGCCTCAGAAGACGGTGGAACCCCTTCCATGCTTACGACAACCCCTTCAAGCCCTCGCGTGGCAGGATCCGCCCCGAAGGTTTCCCACAGTAAAGATTCACCGCAAGTCTTGCTGTCTCGATGTACCGTCACCAATTGAGGCGGAGGTACTTGACCGGCATAGATCACTCGGCCTCGAACGGCCGAGGCTCCCTGCCCATCGCTAGCAGCGAGAGTCACTGTGGAGACAGTTCCACCCACAACGGTGACCACTACATCAGCAAGAATCACCAAGCCAATAGCAATGCAGTAGTATGGTTTCATGTGGTCCTCTTTGTTCCTAATTGCCAAGCAATCCATTCTCTACCACGCTCCTTGAACTTCAAAGAGAGCAAGATGTTGAAAGTTGCCGGCCGCAATAGGTGGATTTGCCGTCGCGCGATTATCGGTGTAAGTGTATTCGATTGCGAGTCGAAGCCAATTCTGAATCGTCGTGACGGCACCGACAGTATAGTCTTTGCGCGTCGTATTCTCGCGTGGAACATTGTTGTCGATGACTGAATAGCGCTGAACAAACGTCACCTCAGGTCCGGGAATATATTGCTGAGCTTCAACGTACCAGGCATTGCCCTTGATGTTACCCCCTGTCTGCTGGATAGGAACTCGATCGCTGCTCCGGAGATACCCACCTTGAATCTCCAGAAATACTCGGCCGCCCAGGTTGAAAATCTTGTTCGCGTTGACCCCAAAACGCTCATACGCAAACCGGTTGTTAAGGTCGAGTCCGGTCCCTGCAGCGTTCGCCGTATAGGCGGTTCCGTTGTAATACATTAGCGTAAAGCCAGAGGCGATTTCGTCCAGGATATGCTCGTACGCCACTAAAAAATCTTTCCGCCGGTCGAAATCTCCAATTGTGCTCGTGCCAGACCCATTTTGATCGAGCCCGTTGCTAACCTGAACAAGAAATCGACCAGGCCCATAGACATAGGCAAACTCAGCTCCTCGCTGTTGGAGGGAAAAAGAATGTCTTAGTGGACTTGTTAGTGGAGTTCCAGACTGGGCCGTCAGCTGGCTACTGTAGATCGGATTGAGACTGACGAGCGTTGGTGCACCGAGACCTCCAAACCCTTCGAAGTAGAGCATCGCCATCTGGCCTGCACGCACGGTGAAGAAGCTGTCTGGTGACCCAAAGACGCCATAAAGCTTCCCTGTAAAATTTGTGTTGTTTGTATTGCCGGCGGTGCTCCCGGTGAAGGTTCCGATCTTGAGAAAACCTGAAAAATTTCGCGAGAAGGCACCCCCATACATGAGCGCGGCTTCGCTCAGTTTGAACTCCGAGCGGTCAATGCTGCTTTCGTTATCGGTATAGGAAACCTGTGCACGCACCTTCCCTCCCAAAAAGTTCTGTATCTTTGTAATGTCCTGATCCTTCCCGAATTCCACCGGTGTTCGATAACCGGCCCGTCGAAATTGGTGTCCGAACGAATTGAGGCGAGGATACGTAGGATAATGGCACATGGCACAGTCGGCATTATATTTCCTGGCCCAGGCCGGAATCGCATGTGCCTCTTGCACGTCCACTACCCATGTACTCATCATGACCACGATGAGCATGATGAGGATGCCAGGGACACCTCGTGAAATGCGGTGGGATCCGACTGTAATCGGGGGTCCGTTTGTCACCATTGAAAGGCCTCCTCCTTAGCTTCTAATTCAGCGTTTCTTTGGACCGCGAGCTCGGCGAAGAATGCGGGAGCAGATGTGAAATCTTCAGGCGAGTAAACGCCGTGAAGCTCGACTGATCCGTAAGACCTTCGTCACAACCTCCATGAACTGAACACACTGGCCTGGATGAGCGATACCGCCAAGGCTCCGTGGATCAAGGTTGTCTTGCAAACCATACCATTACTGTGATTGCACATTTCATCTTGGTTGAACCGACATGTCCACGGTGACGGGACCTCCAGTTTCCGGAACGCTGACGGGTGTACTTCTCGTGCCGAACCTCGGATGCCAGGCATTGAGAGTATAGCTACCTGGTGGCACATTACGGAGCTCAAAGTGTCCCTCAAAACTGGTTTGATCAAAATATGGGTGATCCAGCACCCGGATGAAGGCCTTCATATTGGGGTGAAGGTCACACCGGATATCAAGTAAACCCGGAGTATCCAGTAACTTGGACCGTCCCTCGGCTCCAGCTTGCTGAATGATATTCCATACTGTGGGGCCGAACCGTGTATCGAGGCGGGCATGGGTGTAATGCATGACGGGGTCCAAGTTTTGAATCTGCAGCGTTGCGTCCACAATCGCGACGAACACGGGAGGAAGAAACCTGCATCCTCGATTTTCAATCACGAGCGATCCTGGGCTAGGCAACGGTTTCCCTCGAGTAATATTCTCGAGGCTAACGATCACGCCTTCGATACCACGTGATTCGTCGGAGATGACTATCTCGTCGATCGGCACGTCTTCACCGCAAAGCCCGCTGTCCCGGTACACACGGTCGATTTGAGCGGAAGGAAAATCACCTGTCCAAGTAATGCGTCCGGAAATCGTGCCGACCGCTCGTAAGTCGTTGACCGGTATATAAGCACCTGGCTTCGTACATGCTGCGAGTAGCAGCGATAGAAGGTAGAGAGACAGAAGTCGAGTAAAGTAATACTGTGTTGAATTTGTCAAAATCCGCCTGCGCTCATGGACTGGCGCTGTATTGCCTTGCGAGGGTCTTCCCATAAGTGAACCAGTTGTACGATGCCTACTTATCCGCAAAAAATGGGAGCACAATAGCTACGCGACCTTGTCTTGTCAAGCCGTAATGATCAGTTTGCAATCAACCTTTCAGTGAGCCGCTTGTCGAGTGTGGGCTTCGCCGTCAACTCATGCCTAACGGTGTGACAACTGCCCATCTCCAACCGTCATACACGGGTGCCCACGCGTAGGGGGAAGCAAAATAGCGGCGATTCGGCTCTTTGGCTGTATCGTCGAGCAGGGCGAGCATGCTGGCCTGAAGGGCATTTGCCGGTGGAAGAGAGAGATGGACGCTTCCCATATCGGTGAAAGATTTCTTCCATCAACACCGTGGTCGCGCGAGCGTCGACACTCCATTGAGAAACGAGCAGTGAGCAGGAGCCGGCGAAGCGGAATGCGCACACGAAACCAGCTGGGTAGCTCAAGCTAAGGCCTTACTTGTTCATTGCCAACGGGAAGTCCATCCCTTGGGATTGGGCAACTGGATATTGTCGTTGTGTCCTATACTTCAAGCTCAATTCCGGCAATTGAGATTCGACAAAGGCAAGTAACTCTCTGACCGTGACGACGCCGTCTTTAGGACTTCCGTCTGCTTCCCCTTTGAGCCCTTTGAGTAGGGTGTAGGTGAAGACACCATGTCCGAGTTCTTGGACTTCGCTGGCAAACTGATCCTTGCTTGATGCTGCCACGAGATGGATACCATTGGCATGAGCCAACTGTGCGAGGGCTCGTCGCTCGTCGACACCCCGAGTCGAAAAGGCCTGCAAGGCAAATCCCGATTTACAGGCATCCATCAGCAGCAGAACTTTTTTGGCGCCAATCTGCATGACGAGGTCACGGATCTCTTGCGAAGAGACGCCTTTGGTTCGTAATTCATCCGCGCGCTCAGGGTAGACCACATCGTGGGGGAGAAAGTACCAGTTGGATCCGGAGCTTTCACCATGTCCGGCAAGATACACGATAACGACGTCGTTCGGGGCCGTGTTTTTCAAGCTCTGGAGTTTGGAAATGACATCGATTCTTGTCGCATTTCCGTTCATGAGCTGGCTCTTTTGTACGGAACGAAACAGTTTCGGCGAGGCGGAAGAAAAGAATCCGAGGACGGCTGAGGCATCCGGCTCTGCGAAGTTCAAGTTCAGGGTGCTGTTGCGATACTGATTGATGCCTACGACAGCCACGTGTAGGACGGGCTGCTTCTCGACTCCGTTGAAGGTAACCAGGAATTCTGCTGGATTGCCCTCGATCCGTTCTGTGCTGATGGCGATGGCTCTCAGCCGATTTTCTCCTTGGACAAGCCGCACATGGTAGGTCATCGAGGCCACTTTGGCGGCCGTTGGATCGGTGATGATTCCAATGCCGCGTGTCGTGGCCGCCACCAATTTCTCGTTGTGATAAAGTCGAATTTCCCCGATTCCACCGCCTTGATCATCGGCTTTGACCGTGACGTCGACCTCTTCCTGATCTCCACCAGGGACAGTCGGGGTCGTCATGGCGACGGTCGGAGGTGGTTTGAATCCAACCGTGAGGTTGACCTGCTCCTGTTGGCCTAGGTATTGGAGCGCAGCCGTATCTGGTTCCCATGTCTTGAATACATGTTCTACAAGATCGGGATGGTAGAATTGTTCATAAAAGTGTGAGGCATCGTAAAATTCAGCTTGATGCACTCCGGCATGGTTGACGTGCCAACCGATCAATTCCTCGGCGCCTTCCTCGGCGTCAAAGTACCCTTTTGGCGTCCATACCACCCACTGTCGGCGATTAGGGTGAGGATAGAAAGCCACGAGCTCCTGGCCGTCTTCTAAGCGATACCATCGAATGGTGCCATCTCCCAAAGCAGCCACGGCAACACGTCCATTCCTCGCGATGTTGACATTCCAGGCAATACCGGGGACCGATACCTGCCAGCGGGGCGTACCATTCCGGTCAAAGTATCGCAGTTTCGACTCAGTGCCCAACAGCAGGTGTTCACGGTCGGGAGAGACGTCCATGCTTCGGGAAAGTTCTCCAGGTTTGAGCATGATCGGCTTGCCATTCAATTTCGGGCTGGGATGGTCCTCCCAATCCTCGACCTGGAGGGCTTTGTCACGGCCGAACAGAGAGAACCCGGTGTCGCCACGGGACGGGCCATGTAACACAAGGTCGATTCCGATTGTTTCGAATCCGATCATTCGGCTGAGCGCACGGTTCTCCAGGGAGAACTTCACGAAGGATTCCCCACGACTATAGGCGAAGCGTACGCTTGTGGCATCCTCGGAGATTTTGAACTCCTGTCCCATGCCGCGGAAGTCGGCGATGGGGCTGTCAAGAAAGTGCGTGCGCGTCCCTGCGGAATCGATGATTCCGAGTGCAGGATCATGGGAACCGAACATCACACTGCCGTTTTTCAGAGAAACAAGTTGTTCGATTGATCCCTCCGCGACGGGATAGTCTTGATAATTTTGTTCAGTGCCGATACTCCAACGGCGAATCAGGGTGGTCCCTCGCTTCAGCAGAGTCTTGCCGCGTGCCTGATAACTTCCGGCGGCATAGACATTTTTCCCATCACCAGACCACACGACGGACACAAAGTGTTGATCAGGGTCTGCACGAGAGACGTCGAGCGAGGTGGTCGCCGTGAGATCCTTTCCTGAAAACAGTTCGACACGGGGATGGTCGACGAAACCGACCGCCAGGATAGTGCCGTCCGGGGAAAAACTGGCCGAGCGAGGCCGGTCTTTCTCAATCTTCGTCTTTGCCGTGAGCCGGAGCGGGGAAGAACCAGAAGCGCTGGCGACATAGAGACGGAGAAGGCCGTCATCTGAGACCGTGATCAATCGACCGTCTCCGGAAAACTCGGCGTAGTGACTGGCTCCGCTGTACGAGGTGTCCTGGTCGATCTGTGTGTAGGTTCGCGTGTCGAAAAGGTACAGTCCTCCCTGTTGCCCCCCCAGTGTTGTCGCCAGCCAACGGCCGTCTCGGGAATACGATAGATGAGTGATGATGTTGGGAAGGCTTTTGAGGCGATGAATCATCTTCCCGGAGTCTCGCTGAAAAATGTAGATTTCACCTTCAACACCGCCGCAGGCGACCGTTGCACCGTCCGGAGAGATCGCCACGGCGTAGAGAGTTCCCTTAATGCCGTTGCCGATCGGTGGTCGCAACACGGTGCGCAGTTCTAGCGTTGGGAGCTCCCATACCCGAACGGTTTTATCCTTGGCGACCGTCGCGACATATCTGTCTTGGTTGTCCACGCTGAGCCTGAGCACGGCTCCGGTATGGTGCCCAGCCTCAATGCGCAGGAAGGGAGGTGATGGCTGCGGTGGTTGTTGAGGTAAGGTCGGTGCCGTTTGGGCAAAGATCGTCGAGATGCTCGAGAGTATGTACGCGATGATTCCTCCGAACGCTTCCAAGGCGATCCACCTTGGGGTTTTGAGCTGAGCCCGCTTCCGACGGTCGTCCTGCCGTACAGCAGCATACATGAGATCACCTGACGGTAAACGTCACGATTGAAGCCGCTTGCTTCTCCTCGACCTGTGCCGTCGTGAGGATCTGATAGGTTCCGGCTTGGGCATCGGGCTTCACCGGATATTCCCAGGTGATGCGCTGTTCTCCTTGATCCAATGCATGATTATTCGGCAGTGTTTCCACGGGGGATCCGTTATACCGGACCTCGTGAGTTTCCTTCACCTGTGCCTGATCCTCGTCCGGTCGGAGGATCGTGTACTTGAAGCTGACCTTCACTCGGTCACCTTTTTGCGCGACGGTGGGAGCTGCCATCGCCTCTGAGATTGTGAGGACATTGCCTTGCTCGGGGCGGTACCCAACCGCGGCCGTGGTCTGGGTCCTGGTTCGCTCTTGCTTCGCCACATAATGGCCGATTAATGCGCCGGATACGAGCCCGACGCCGGCACCGATCAGCGCACCCTTTTCCTTGCCGATCGCTGCGCCAACACCTGCGCCGAGACCTGTTCCAAGTGCGGCACCGATGGCGGCTTCCTTATTTTGCATCACCGTTTCGCACGAGGTGCTGAGCAGCAGGATGGGGCTTATGAGAAGAACAACGAGTACGCGATACATGCCCGTTTTCATGAGCACCTCCTTTTGTTATTGAGGGGAGACATAGTATCTGATGTTGTAGAATTCTTCCATGCAACGTACCGGCAGTTCAATACTGCTCTGCTGAACTCTTGGCTGAATCAGGGAAGTCATGGCTGAGGTCCGCCGATTTAGGAGTGTGGTCATCGGGGATCTCGGCAGGTTTTCCGCTTGCAATATCCGATCCACTGGACTTGTGCCAGCCGCGATGAGTAGGAAAATGGCCGATCAAAATAACTGTGGAAAAAGGTTGTCAGGGTGATGCTGCCATCAGCGACCTCGACCGGATCCAATGTGTATGAATCCAAAAAGATTCACCCCACGATGGCGAAGACTATTTCATCGCTGGAGTTATGAGGGCAATGCCTACGCTGCTTCGGATCTGGGATAACAAATTGACCTACACCGTGCACGAAAGCATGGCGGCAATCTTGAAGGCGAGCACCTACGAGGAGGGCGGGCGAGAGGGGGTGATGAGCAGTGCAGTGGTATTGTCGATTCCACCAGCCGCATTGGCGCAATCGATGAGCCGTTGGCAGGCTTTCTCCGGGGTATTCCTGAATTCCAGAATAACCGCCAGGATATCCTGGTCCGTCAGTGTCTTGGTCAGACCATCGGTACAGAGGAGGATCACGTCTTCCGGGTTGAGCGGATGGACGGCAATATCCGGAGTCGAAGGAAAAGAGAGTCCCAAGGCTCTCGTGATGACGTTTCTTTTGGGATGATCATGAGCTTGGTCAGGGGTGATGTGTCCTTCAGCCACCAATTGCTGCACGAGCGAATGATCGGTAGTGATGAGCTCGAGGTGCGCGTCCCGAATTCGGTAAGCCCGACTGTCACCCAGATGGGCAATTGCCATGGACGGCACAGGATCTGGAAGGAACCAAGCGGTGACCACTGTGGTTCCCATGCTCCGGAGATCCGGCTCCTTGGTAATACGATCTTGAATCGCCGTCTTTGCGGTGGCGATGGCGTGGCTCAACATTGCGGTAGCCTGAGAGAGTCGATCCGCTTCTTGAGGCGCTGTGGCAGGAACAGCTCGCACATGATCCATGATCGCGGTCGTTGCCAGCGCACTGGCTACCTGTCCTCCGGTGTATCCCCCCATTCCATCGGCCACGATCCAAAGACCGTGGTCATTGTCGATAGCAAATGCGTCCTGGTTCGAGGTACGGACCATTCCCTGATGACTGAGGCCTGTTCCTGTCCAGTGGAAGTGTGGTGGGCTCATTTCGTCTTCCCCATGCGGAGATTAACTAATAGCAGTAGTCGCGTTGGAATTCCAGTGCGAAGCTAGGCTTGCTTGGCCTGTCTTGTATACAGAGCTTGTTGCCTTGAACTCTCCCCGTGTGTTTCTACGAGAATGACGCACAATTGGATTGGTTCTTTCAGGGAAGCAAAGGAAGAGTGTGATGTGACGATCCGTGCACGCCCAAAACAGAGGGGTAGTTTGTCAAAAGAACACGCCCCTAGTGTCGTGCCTCCAACGCTTCTTGACAGTTCCCGTTTGCCCGAGCTTATCGAAGGGCTCATGATTCCGACGACTTCGGTTTGTGCTTCGACAGGCTCAGCACGAACGGTGTGTAAAACCATTATCTGACGCGCTACGCTAGGTGTTTAGTCCCACTTTGTGATGGTGTAGATTATTCTGCACTACCACCGAAGGAGGAGCTAGGGGACAAGTACTGCACGGGAGCGCCACAACGACGGCGGCGGTGCGTCGGGCAATCCAACAGAGTCAAGAGCGCCTGAACCGACTGGCCGAGCGCTATGCCATGAACCCGAAGACGGTCGCAAAGTGGAAGAAGCGCACACATGTCATCCTTGGACCACTGGTCAGGTCGAACGCATGAACCGAACTTTAAAAGAGGCCACCGTCAAACGCTACTATTATGAAAATCATCAGCAGCTCAGAGAACACCTGCACAACTTCATGAATGCCTACAACTTCGCAAAACGACTCAACGCACTGCAGGGACTCACACCCTATGAATACATCATCAAAACCTGGCAAAACGAGCCACACCGCTTTCTCGTCAACCCAACCCATCACAAAGTGGGACTAAACACCTAGATTCATATAGGACAACGAATAATACTGATACGTATATGGCACAAGCGTCATCGTGGGGGAGATGCTAGGTAGGACACACTCACGAAACCAACCTCAGTTTCCGCGGCATTGTCCGTTATCCGCCAATCTCCATGTTATGACGTACATCGGTCAACATCGCTTCTTGAATCCGATCAGATACACCTGAATCTTTTTAGATTCACCTACGATGGAACAGAACCATTCATTTCGTTTCGATCTCATCATCGTTGTGCGAAGGATCCCCGGGGAACGAAGCAGCATTTGGTTGTAGTCGCTCGACGGAGATTGCCATGATTCAGTTGCTGGCATGTTTTGTGCTGAGTGCTGGGGAAGAATTTCGTCGGATGGGCAGATTTTGATTTTTATGAATCCATCTCTTGACTTACTGGCCGACGCGGGGCACAGTACCGCCCCTGTTTTTATCTCGATGACAGTTGAGGGGGAATCACTGCACATGATCAGAGGAATAGTTCGGTGGAACAAGACACTGTGGAAGGTGGTTGTATTGACCGGGATCCTCACCGTCTGGTGCATGGTGTTCACGGCTGGTGCCGTACAGGCACAGAATCCGGAAAAACCCAGCCTATCGCTCCGAGACAAGTCTCCCGATACCGTCAAGTATATGGGCGCTGGTTCCTGCAATGCTTCCGGCTGTCATGGGTTGCTCGATCTAAAGAAACGAAAGTTTACGATCTTACAAAATGAATATTGGTTGTGGGACTGGAATGCAGCAGATCAAAGAAACAAGCTCGACTATGGCCATTCCAAGGCGTTCGAGAATCTCAAGACGCCGGAGTCTCGACAGATGGCCAAGCATCTCGGGTTGAAATCGCCTGAAACTGAGCCGAGATGTTTGGCCTGTCACGCCGTCCCTGTTCCGGAGAGTCGCCGAGGGCCCAACTACGAACTGGCCGAAGGGGTGACCTGCGAGGGCTGTCATGGGGCGGCGGAACTGTGGCTAGGACCACACACCAGGAAAGATTGGGATAAGAAAAAAGGTGCCGAGTACGGCATGCTCGACACCAAAAATCTCGTGAAGCGGGCTGAACTCTGTCTCCGCTGTCATCAAGGCACTGAGAAAGATATGGTCGATCATGAGCTGATCGGCGCCGGACATCCTCGACTCAGCTTTGAGTTGGATTCCTACAGCGAGTTGATGCCGGTCCATTGGATCGTCCCCAAGGAAGAGAAAGAGTGGAGCGGAGCGCGTATCTGGGCGGTCGGGCAGGCCGAGGCGTTGCATCAACAGCTTGAACTGCTTGCCGCGTCGCGTAAATCTCAACCCATGATGTGGCCTGATTTTACGTTCTTCGATTGTTACGCCTGTCATCATGATGTGGCCGATCGTGTCCGGGGTATTTCCGAATCGGAAAAGAAGTTGCAACGCTGGCGGGTGAAAGATCATGCCGGGAAGAAACCGGGACGGCTGGTCTGGAACGCCGCCAACTATACTGTGTTTCGCCATGCGGTTCGAGAAGTGCTGCCGGATAAGGCGGCGGTCTTGGACGAGGCCTTTGCAAAACTTCACGAGCTGCTCACCGGGAAATCCGGGGCAGCTGAATTGGATCCGCTCCTCAGTCAATTGCTGCAGGTGTCGAGCCAGCTTGGGTCTTCGTTGGAAACCCATCCCTTCACGCAAAAGGAAGTATGGTCCATCCTGCGTCGGATTTCCGGCGACGCAACCGTCATCGCCAACGCGGGATTTCAATCTGCGGAACAGGCGGTGTTGGCGATCAGCAGCCTCCAGGAATCCTACAACCGAACGGTGGGGGCGATGCCCAACGCCAAAGCCTTCTCGGCAGCATTGGATCAGCTCAACAAC
The DNA here is from genome assembly GCA_019636915.1 of Nitrospira sp. GTDB lineage: Bacteria > Nitrospirota > Nitrospiria > Nitrospirales > Nitrospiraceae > Nitrospira_D. Next base: position 17,856 of record JAHBWQ010000013.1, read on the forward strand.
GACATCGTGTTCGGTTACAAGTTCAATCTCGTTCAATTTAGTCAGCACCTGTCCGGTATGCGAAAACTCTTAGATTCAGACACTCCTCCGGCGAGCGGGGCAGGGGCATCTCCGGCTAAAGCCGGCTCGTGAGGAACCAGGGTATGTACGATGTGATCGTGGTCGGGGCAGGACCTGCGGGATTGAGTGCGGCCTGTCGCGCCAAGCAGAATGGTATGCGCGTCCTGGTCATTGAGAAGGGCGAGGTCGCGAATACGATCTTCGACTATCAGAAGGGGAAACATGTCATGGCGGAACCGCCGATGATTCCTCTTCGGAGCGATGTGCCGTTCACCGCCGGTAAACGGGAGTTCTTGCTCAAGAGCTGGAACGAGGCGGCACAGGCAGCAGGCATCGAGATCAAAAGGCCCGAGGAAGTGAAGGCCATTGCCAAATCCGGCGATCAGTTTACCGTGACGACCGATCGCGGAGAGTATCAGGCGGCCTCCGTCGTTCTGGCCATCGGCATTCAGGGCAATCCGCGAAGACTGACTGTGCCCGGTGCGTCGCTGCCGCATGTTTCCACCAAACTATCGGATCCGACGCTCTACGAAAACGAACATATCCTGATGGTCGGTGCCGGTGATGCCGCGATCGAGGGTGTCTTGGCGCTGTGCGAGAAGAATCGTGTAGCCGTCGTCAACCGCAGCCCTGAATTCTTCCGACTCAAAGACGCCCTGTTTAAAGAGATGACCCAGAAAGTGGAGATGAAACAGGTCAGCGTCTATCACAACGCGGGAGTCGAACGGATCGAGGAAGGCTGGGCCTACATCACGATGCCGGGGGAAACGGTGAAAGTCAAAGCCGATCTGGTGTTCCTGCGCATCGGCGCGGAGATCCCGCGCCCGTTCCTCGAACGCATCGGGGTCAAGTTTGCTTCGTCGAATCCTACGGCTCCGCCCGTTTTGACCAAGCATTATGAGACCAATATTCCCGGCCTGTTTATGATCGGTGCGGTGGCAGGGTATGGCTTGATCAAGCAAGGGATGAATCAAGGGTACGATGTCGCCGAGTATCTGGCCGGACATGATGTGGAGCCGGTCGAAGAGCCGATCATTCGAGAACAACGGCTCGGCATGTTGCGCGGCACTACTGAAGAACGGCTCAGCGAAGTGCGGGCGGCTATTTCGTTGTTGGCCGACGTTGAGGATCCGTCGCTTCGTGAGGTGATGCTCGCGTCCACGGTGCACTCGGAGGTCAAAGCCAGGACGGCGATTTATCGAGAAGATCACTTTTCCGACAGTTTGTTCGTGATTCTGTCCGGTGCGGTCAAGATCAGTCGCCCGACCCCGAATGGTGAGGAGGTCTTTGCGCAGCTGGGCCGCGGAGAATTTTTCGGAGAAGCGAGTCTGGTATCGGGGCAACGGCGTTCGGAAAAAGCGAAGTCCGTCGAGGACTGTGTGCTGTTCGAGATCCCGCGCCGTGCCGTCCTTCGTCTCCTGAATGCCGAGCCGTCCGTCAAACGGGCGATCGATGAAAACTTTATCGTGCGCGCGTTGCAACTGTATCTCTTGCCGGATGCCCAACTGACCTTCCTGCGTTCGCTTGCCTCCAGAGCGGTGACGTGCAGCTACAAACAGGGTGAGACGGTCTACAAAGCTGGGGATGCAAGCGACGAGTTTTACCTGGTCAGAAGCGGATCGATGAAACTCAGTAAGCGGTCCGCGACCGATGGCCGAGAGGTGGTGGTGAACCATCTGCCCGTCGGCCGATCGTTCGGTGAAGTCGAATTGCTGGATCCCAGCCGGCCCAAACGTCAGGTCACGGTGTCGGCCACCAAAGCGAGTGAAGTCATCCGATTCAAACGAAAAGATTTCGTCCAGATGTTGGAATTTTATCCGACGTTGGGCGAACGGTTGGGCCGACAAGTACAGGAAATGTTGGTGCGAAGTGCGGAGGTGTTCGCGCGCGAAGTGGCCGGCGATCACCTCATCAACCGGATGGTCGACAGCGGGGTGTTTGAGGGGACGGATGTCTTGCTGATCGACGAAGATAAGTGCATTCGGTGCGATCAATGTGTGCAAGCCTGTGCCGCGACCCATCAGGGACAAACGCGACTCTACCGGACGGAAGGAAAGATTTTCGACAATCTGTTGGTTCCCAGCTCGTGCCGCCATTGCGAACACGCGATGTGCCTGAGCGATTGCCCACCGGGGAACGCCATCTTTCGGAACAAGAGCGGTGAAGTCACCATTGATCCTGTGCGCTGTATCGGCTGCGGAAACTGTTCAAAAAATTGCCCGTACGGCAACATTTTCATGGTGCATCCGGCGAAACCAGCGCCACGTGGCCCGCTCGATCGTTTGTTGGACCTGATCGGCTTGGGGCGGCACTCACCTTTGTATGACGCAGGGGATGGCGAGAAAAAAGCAATCAAGTGCGATCTGTGTCAGGGCTTGGGGCATGGGCCGTCATGTGTACGTATCTGCCCGACAGGGGCGGCATTTCGTGTCTCGCCCAACGAGTATTTTCGCCGAATCGGAGTGGGAGGGCGGTAGCCATCGAAGATGGGACATTCTTTTTTATCATACCGTTCTGGTCGCTGGTTTTGGATCTCCCTCGCCATTGGATTAGGCCTACTCCTGCATTACTCCGACTATCGTGTCAGGACGGTGGCCTACGGCGGGTCGACGGAAGGACTCTTATACGGCGTGGTCGGCACGATGCTTATTGGGATCTTGATGTACCTTGGGATTCGTCGGCGGTCGTATTCAAGTCATACCGGTACCCTGCAAGGATGGGTCAGCGCCCATGTGTATCTGGGTCTCCTCACGCTGGTGGTGATTCCGTTGCATGCGGGATTTCGTTTCGGATGGGATGTCCACACGCTCGCCTTTGTCCTTCTTGCGATCGTGGTGCTGAGCGGAGTAGGAGGGGTGCTGCTGTATCGGATCCTTCCCAGTCGCCTGACGAGATTTGAAGCCCGGCAGCAAGCCGATAAAATCGACCCGCAGCTGGCGAGATTGCTGACTGACATGCGTGCGCTGGTGAAAGACAAATCCAATGCGTTGGTCGATATTTACAAGGCGGAACTTGCCGCATCCCAGCAGCGGATGCCGAGCGGGTGGTCGCTGCTCAAAGGGCAGACTCGAGATCTCCTTGCCGAACGATCGGCAGATCTTGCGGCGAAGGCTGCCGTGGTGCCGCTGGAGGAGCAGGCGACATTTCAAGTGCTCTCTCAGCTCTTACTCAAGAAGGCGCAGCTGGAACTCAATCTGCTGCAGCAGATGCAGCTCCGTAACGCGCTGAAGGCGTGGCTGTATGTTCATGTTCCTGTCTCGATCGCGATGGTCTGTGCCGTGGTCGTCCATCTGATCGTCGTATTTTGGTACTAGCGGCAGGCCTGGACCGAATCAAGGAGTGGGAAATCCGGTGTCTTTTAAGATTATCCGAAAAGTCTCGTCGCGCGGGGAGATCCGAGAAAAGATTCTCGATGTCCCGGAAGATCTCTTACATATCGGCCGTGGCCCACTCAACGAACTCCATCTTGAAGACCTCACCATTTCGCTCAATCATGCCGAGGTGAGGCGAGATGAGCAGGGTGCATACATCCTCCGGGATGTCTCGCAAGGCCAGACCATCTATCTCAATCGTGCTCCGGTAAAAGAGGCCGTTCTTCAGCCGGGTGACATCATCACGATGGAGAATTATGCCGTATCGGTTTCCCAATCCATGCCGGGAGGCCCGCTGGTTCTTTCCGTCGAAGAAGGGCAGGCTGCACCGTCGGAACCCTCACTGGCGCTGATGCCGAAATTACTCCTCTCCAGCGGACGATGGACGAAATGGCGCCTTGCGGCGGTGTTGACCCTCGTGGTGTCAATCGGATCCGTTCTCGCTGGAGTTTTAGGGCAAAGCGCCATGCTGATGCCGGGGGATGTCTCACTCAAGCATTCCAAGTTTGCCTCACAGTGTGAAGTCTGTCATACGTCCGTCAAACCGGTCTGGAGTTATGTCGACAACGCGGCTTGTCAGGCGTGCCACCGTTCGGAGATTTTGCCTCCTTCACATTTCAAGCAGGACGTGGCTCTTTCCGCGCCTCCGCTCTGTGCCTCTTGTCATTTAGAGCATAAAGGGCAGAAGGTCTTGGCCGACGTGTCCGATGGGAAATGTGTCCAATGCCATGCGGACCTCAAGGCCAAGGGCCAGTCGGTCCCGGACATCAAATCCGTGCGGAACTTTTCCGTTGACCATCCGGAATTTGCAATCACTCGGTCGTTGGGGCACGAAGGCCTGGCTCGCGTTCGTCTCGACGATACAGCACGTCTCAAAGACGATGGACGGCTGAAGCTGAATCATGCGCTGCATTTGACGCTCGGCGATAAGTACTTGGAGTCTCAGAATAGAGGCCCGCTTCTCTGTTCGGATTGTCATCATATGGACGACGAAGGGCGGTTCATGCAACCCGTCAGTTTCCAACGCGACTGTTACTCATGCCACAGCAACGAGATCGACCTCGCTCCGATCTTACCGGGCCAACGAGTGACTCACGGGCGACAAACCGATGCCCTCCGCCAGCAATTGCTGGAGATCTTTTCCAGTGCGTATGTGCAGTCACACCCTGAAGAGGAGAAAAAGCCTGAACATCTCCGCTGGATTCCAGGCCGTCGACTTCCTGGACAGCCGTCGACACCACACGAGCGCTACGCGGTCGATGGACGCACAGAGGCGGAGAGGCTTCTCCTGTCGCCCAAGGTGAAGAAGTGTTTGAAGTGTCATGTGAAGGAAGTGGTTGCGCGAGGTGCCGCGGGGGAAGCCGCTGACGTGCGTGCCGCGTCTGCACTGGTGGAAGGGAGCACAGGGCAGGACGCCTCCAAGCCAGCGAACGAAATGGCACAGGGGGTGTCGTCACAGGCCGGAACGGAAGGGCCGGCAACAGCTTGGATTGCAAAGGTGAACGTTCCCCTTCGGTGGTTGCCCTATAACCGATTCGATCATCAGGCTCACGCCGCCATTCCTGAAATAAAGGCGAAGGGGCAGGGGAACTGGTGTCTCCCTTGCCATGAGAATGCCGCGGGGAGCGTGAGGAGCGAAGATGTCCTGCTGCCGTCCATCTCGCTGTGCCGGACCTGTCATTTTGAGCTCGGTGGTGCGCAAGCGAGCTGCAGATCTTGTCATGAGTTTCATGTTCCCCAGAAATCTGATCAACGTCCGCTGACGAATATCCACTCTCAGCCTGCACGCCAATTGTCGTCCCGCGTTGAGGAGTTCCGTTATGTCTAATCTGTGTTTGAAGGTGAAAGAAATCGTAACTCATCGCACGATCCGTCGTTCATGGCTTCGGTGCCTGGCTCTTCTCTGTTGTGGAGCGGTGGTATCTGCCTGTGGGTCCGAGGGAGGCGTGAAGGAGCCGACAGGCGCGGCGCCGGAATCAACCAGCTCTGCGGTGCATCTCACCGCGGGCGAGGTGCAAACGATTATTGCCCAGGCGGCTACCCATGCCCAGGCAGTTGGGCTTCCCGTCACGATCGCCGTTGTGGACCACGAAGGTACGGTATTGGGACAGTTCCGTATGACGGGAGCGAGCACAACAGCGACGGTGCGTGGGGGTGGGAGTGGTGGACTCGAGGGACAGGCTGTCCCTTCTGAGCTGGCTGCGATTTCAAAAGCCGGCACCGCCGCGTTCTTCAGTACCCAAGGGAATGCGTTCAGCACCAGATCCGCCAGTTTTATTGTCCAGCAGCATTTCCCGCCACAGGTGAATCCCTCTCCGGCTGGGCCATTGTTCGGTGTGCAATTCTCCCAGCTTCGTTGCAGCGATGTCAGTCGGACAAATCATCCGGCCAATGCAGCAAACTTGCCGCTCGGCCTCTCCGGAGATCTCGGTGGACTGCCGCTCTACAAGAACGGGACCGCAGTGGGCGGGATCGGAGTTGAGGGGGACGGTTTCTACGCGGCTGACCTGGACCCGTCAGATTTTGATCAATCGTCGGAAGAGATCATCGCGGCGGCGGGAACCTTCGGGTTCTCCGCCCCGAGGAATATTCGAGGCGACAAGATCCTCATTGATGGGATCACGATCCCGTTTTCGAATGCCGAATCGCCTGCAAATCTAAATTCGGTGTCGTACGGCTCTTTAGCCGGAACGGAAATACAAGCTCCTACTCCAAGTCCTCCAACTGGTTTCACACCGACCACGATCGGCGGGGTAAACGGTACAATCGACCCAGCCATAACCATTATACCGAGTCCGGATCCCGGAGGGCTCACTGTTCCGGAAGTCACGCAGGTTCTTGCGCAAGCGGCGGTACAGGCCAATCGAACGAGAGCGGCGATCCGTAATCCGATCGGAACCCCGGCCCGCGTGTCGATCACGGTGGTGGATACAGCCGGAAGGATTCTCGGGATCTTTCGGACCACCGATGCGCCGCTCTTCGGGTTTGACGTCTCGGCTCAAAAGGCTCGCAGCGCCAATTTCTTTACAAGGACAGATGCTGCCGCCAGACTGACCTCTGCCGGTATGGGCGCCTATGTCACGGCTTTGGCGAATGAGGGGCTCACGCTCAATGGATCCACGGCTTTCTCCGATCGTGCGATCGGATTTATGAGCCAACCGATCTATCCTCCGGGGGCCAGTTCGAGCTTCGTTTTTGGCCCGCTATCGAAACCGCTCGGGCAGTGGAGCATTTTCAATACTGGGCTTCAGTTTGACGCGCTCAATATACCCAATGTGTTAAGTGCGACATCTCCCTGTTCGTCGGTGGCTGGGTTGCAGAATGGGCTCCAGATCTTTCCAGGCTCGGTCCCATTATTTAGGGCTGGTGTGCACGTCGGAGCAATCGGAGTGTCGGGTGACGGTGTGGATCAGGATGACATCATCGCTGCGATGGGGAGTGCCGGATTTGAGGCCCCAGCCGGTCTCCGGTCTGATAGCAGGACCGTGCGGGGGGTTCGACTCCCCTATGTCGTGTTCCCGCGAAACCCAAACTTGTTCTAGGAGATAGAGCGTGATGACACGATACGGAAAAGCAGGGGTGTTGGTCCTGGGCGTCATGTTTCTGACGGCTGAGCCCGTTGCGCTATGGGCTCAAGAATCCTCCGCACCGCCGACCGGAAAGTCTGGTTCCTCCAGGAAGCTTCCCAGTGGACGATCGCGTGTCGCGCCTCCACCACAGGCTCCAAAGGTTGCACCTCAGCAAGTTCCCACGCAGCCCGATGTATTTCCGAAGGGAAAAAAGGAGGAGACGGCTCCGACTCAGTCGGGCAGTGAGCCGGACACAGCAGCTCCTTCAGGTTCCGGGGCCGACATGCCGACAGCGGTCCCTCATCTCGGGCCGATACCAGGACGGTCTCGACCAGCTCAGAAACTACCTGACAATGATCTTCCCAAGGAAGAGCCCGCGACGGCTCCGTTACCCATGGCGCCACCGGTTCAGGTTGAGGTTCCACCATCTGGTCAGGGGAATCCCCCATCCGATACTGCTCCGAGGCCGGCGGAGCTTCCCGTTCGTGACGAAAGCGTTGAGACGTCTCCCGCTGCACAGCCGTCGGATATGGAGCTTCAACGGCGACTGCCGACCGGACGCAGCCGCCCGACCATCACGGAGCCACAAGGTGAAACCACGGTGGCGGAAGGTCCGGTTCCAACCCAAGCTCAGCTTGATGAATATCAACGCAGCAACTTCATCCCGATTCGAGATCGGTGGAGGATCCTGTACGGAAAAAATTTCATCGACCCGTACGCTCAAAATCTTTTGAAAGGCGACTACCCGATTCTCGGCCAACAAGATGTCTTCTTCAACTTTACCGCGATCAGCGATTCACTGTTTGAAGCGAGAAAATTGCCGACTCCACAAGGCGTGAGTCGAGAACGTTCCGGCAGCGCCGAGTTCTTTGGGGAGGGCAGGCAACTCTTTTTCAATCAGAACTTTGTCTTCAGCTTCGAACTCTTCAAGGGCTCGACCGCCTTTCGGCCGAGAGATTGGGCTGTGCGCGTGACGCCTGTCGTGAACGTCAATCTTCTGGATGTGCAAGAGCGGAATGCGGTGAGACTCGATGTTCGAGGAGGAGCCACGCGGGCCGACCATCAGATCGCCTTCCAGGAGGCATTTGTCGAGAAACGTCTGTTCGATGTCTCGAGAAACTTCGACTTCATTTCCGTGCGGGCCGGTATTCAAGGATTCACCAGCGATTTCCGAGGCTTCATTTTCTCGGACAATGAACCTGGAATCCGTTTCTTCGGCAACTTCGACAACAATCGCTATCAGTGGAACATTGCCTACTTTAATCTGCTGGAGAAAGACACGAACAGCGGATTGAATGCATTTCAAACGCGCCACCGCCAGGTCATCATCGCCAATCTCTATCGGCAGGATTTCATCTGGCAAGGGTATACGGCTCAAGTCAGCTTCCATCATGATCGCGACAATGCGGGCTCGGGCGATACCAACGGCCAGCAGTACGACAATAATGGGTTCCTTGTTCGTCCGGCGAATATCGGGGATGTCCGACCCCATGATGTGCGGTCGTACTATTTAGGATGGGCAGGGGACGGGCATATCGGTCGATTCAACCTGTCGCATGCGTTCTACCAAGTGCTGGGGAATGTCTCGCACGACACGATAGCCGGACGAGAGGTGACCATCAATGCCCAGATGGCAGCGGCCGAGGTGTCATATGACATCGACTGGTTGCGCCCCAAAGTATCGGTCTTCTACGGGTCAGGAGATAAAAATCCCACCGACCGGACCGCCCGTGGCTTTGACTCCATACTCGATAACGTGAATTTTGCCGGCAGCGGGTTCAGCTTCTTTAATCGCCAAGGCATTGCGCTGACGCAAACAGGAGTGCTGCTCAACAACCGCTTCAGCCTGCTCAATGACTTCCGGAGCAGTAAGACGCAAGGGCAGGGGCAGTTCGTCAACCCCGGTATCATCGTGGCCAACGTCGGACTTGATGCCGAATTGACCCCAAAGTTGAAAGGAATCTTGAACTTCAATTATTTGTGGTTTGCCGAAACGGAACCGCTTCAGTATGTCCTCCACCAGCCCCAAGTGCGTCGTGCCATCGGTGCCGACTACAGCGTCGGTCTGATCTATCGCCCGCTCCTCAATCAGAATATCGTCCTGACGGGTGGGTTCGCCTATTTCACGCCGGGTGGAGGGTTTAAGGATATTCAGCAAGGCGGCGATCGCTACTCGGCATTTTTCTCGGCAACGCTGACGTTTTAGTGCCTAACCCAGGATGGAACTCATGCAATCAAATCATGGTACTCACACGGCTCACATGAATCGGTGGGGGCTTGGCGCGCTGGCCTTGCTTATCGTCGCCCTTGCAGCACTCCAAGGCTGTTGGATGGTCGAGCGGTCGGGAGACACGTCGCCGGCCGGTCTACCCGGTGATATCCTGCGGCAGACAGACGATGAAGTTGCTGCGAAAAACATCGGATGTGTGAGTTGCCATACCCAGAGCGATGCGCCGACGATGCATAAGTCGCAAGCGGTACGATTAGCCTGTGTCGATTGCCATGGAGGTCAGTCCAACATCGTCGTTGCCACGAATGCGATGGCCGGTTCCTCGGCCTACAACGATCTCAAGGACAAGGCCCATGTTCAACCGAGATATCCGGAGCGGTGGCGGGACAAGGATGGAAAACGGTCCGCGGCGAATCCTCAACAAAGTTTCACCCTTCTGAATAAGGAAGATCCAGCCTTCATTCGATTCGTGAATCCCGGAGACCTCCGTGTGGCACGGCTCACATGTGGAGCCTGCCATCAAACGGAAGTGGAGCAGGTCGAGAAAAGTACCATGACGACGACCGGCGTATTCTGGACTGCCGCAGGTTATAACAATGGGATTGTGGCGCAGAAGACTCCCTTCCTGGGAGAAAGTTATTCTATTGATGGGGCTCCCCAAAAAATTCAAATGGTGCCGGCACCGACGGCAACGGAGCTGGCTCAAGGTGTGCTGCCCTATCTCTTGCCCTTGCCACGGTGGGAAGTGTTGCCGCCGGGGGATATCTTTCGAGTCTTTGAACGGGGTGGGAGTAACATCCCATCAAATTTCCCGGACATCGGAACCGCGCCGTCATCGTTCATGCAGAGTCCGAGTCGTGAAGATCCGGGTCGCCCTGATATCCGCCAAAGCAACCGAGGTCCGGGCACCGGGCTCAGGATTGCCGTTCCCGTCCTCAATATTCATAAAACCCGTTTGAATGATCCCCACCTGTCATTCCTAGGGACGAACGAAAACCCCGGCGATTTCCGGTCCAGTGGCTGTACCGCTTGTCATGTGGTGTATAGCAACGATCGGGATCCATTCAACTCGGGGCCCTATGCCAAATTCGGCAATCGGGGTGAATCGCAAACGGACGATCCCACGATTCCCAAGAAGGAGCCGGGCCACCCGCTTCGCCATCAGCTGACCAAAGCCATTCCCACGAGCCAGTGCATGTCCTGTCACATGCACCAGCCGAATGTCTTTGTAAACACCTATCTTGGCTACACGATGTGGGATTACGAGACGGATGGTGAGGCGATGTGGCCGGAGAAGCAAAAGTATCCGACGGAAGAGGAAAAGTGGCAGTCTTTGTATCGCAATCCGGAAGAGGCGGCCACCAGAGGGAGATGGTCTGATCCTGAGTTTCTCGCCGAGGTGAGCAAGCTCAACGGGCAACTGAAGCACACGCAGTTTGCCGACTATCATGGGCATGGCTGGAATTTCCGTGCCGTGTTCAAACGGGACCGGAAAGGGAATCTCTTGGATGACCAAGGCAATGTGGTCTCCGATGTCACTCCGGCCAAACTTCAACAGGCGATGCAGCCTCGTTCCGAGCAGGAATGGGAGAAAGGCCGTCCCGGCGTTCCGGTGCATCTCAAGGACATTCACCTGGAAAAAGGCATGCACTGTGCCGATTGCCATTTTGCCGAAGATAGTCACGGCAATGGGAAGCTCTATGGGCAGTATGCGGATGCGATCGGCATCACCTGTGCCGATTGCCATGGCACGATCCGAGAGTATGCCTCGCTGAAGGGGTCCGGTCCGATGTCGGCTGCTGAGGCCATCGATTTGAAAACCGGATTGACCGAATGGAAGCAGCGGCGGTTTGAATGGCGGAACGGCAAACTCTTCCAACGCTCTTCCTTGGAGAAGGGCAAGGAGTGGGAAGTCGTTCAAGTCAAGGATACCGTCGATCCCGTTTCCGATTGGTCCAAGGCTCATCCGAAGCAGGCCGAACAGTCACGACTCGCCAAGACCATGCAGAAGGATGGGAACACGTGGGGCAACGTGCCCGCGAATGACGGCAAGCTCGCCCACCCCAATGAAGAAGTGGCCTGTTTTTCTTGTCACCTTTCCTGGACCACGAGTTGCGCCGGCTGTCACTTGCCGATTAAAGCCAATTGGAAGAAAGAAGCCAATCATTTTGAAGGCGAGGAGACGAGGAACTGGGCCTCATACAATCCGCAGGTGGCTCGGGACGATCAATTTATTCTGGGCCTGCATGGAACGGTGAAGCGGGGCGGAGAGGACAAGAAGCTCATTGCGCCGGTGCGGTCATCGAGCGCGCTGGTGCTGAGTTCGGAGAATACAAACCGCGAACGGATTTATGTCCAGCAACCTCCCATCGCCGCGAGCGGATACAGCAGCCAGGCCTTTGCCCCGCATTTCCCCCATACCGTCAGATCCACGGAGACCAAGCGCTGTACGGATTGTCATGTCTCATATGAGAACGACAACAATGCGTGGCTGCAGCAGGTCTTGGGGCAAGGCACGAATTTCCCGAACTTTATCGGGCGTCATGCCTGGGTAGGAGAGGGAAAGTCTGGATTTGAGGCCGTGCCGGTCACGGAATGGGATGAACCGCAGGCGGTGATCGGCAGCTACCTCCACAAACTGGCCTACCCTGACTACTATGCGGATCACCTGAAACAGGCCCGCGAGATTCCCCGATTTAAGGATGGTCGAGAGAACGCCAAACATCATGGCGGAAACGAAATTCGGAGTTTACAGCTGCGGGGGGAATATCTCTATACCGCCAATGGCACAGACGGATTCAGAGTGTACGATGTGGCAAACGTCGACAATAAGGGTTTTTCTGAGAATCTGGTGACCTCACCTGTCTCTCCGCTCGGTCAGCGGACCTATGTGAAGTCCCGTTACGCCACGGCCGTCGCCCTACCGACGACCATGCCGGTGTCGCCGTCACGCCAGGATCGTCCGGAGTTCCAGAAAAATGCCAAGGGCAACCAAGAACAGGTGATGCATCCCTCGTATCGGTATGCCTACGTGACGGATCTCTATGAAGGTCTGATCGTGGTGGATGTGGAAACATTGAGCGACGGCGACCCAGACAATAACTTTTTGTCGAGAGCCGTCACCTTTAATCCGGATGGCGTGTTGAACGGTGCTACTCACATCACGATTGCCGGGCATTTCGCCTATGTGTCCTGTGAGCGGGGAGTGGTGGTGGTGAGTGTGGACGATCCTCTCAATCCAAAGGTTGTGACGGACTTTGGAGGGGCGGGATTGGTCAAGCCAGGGGCAGTCGCGGTCCAATTTCGCTATGCCTTTGTCTTGGATGAGGAAGGAATGAAGGTCGTCGATGTCACGAATCCGGAGACCCCTCGCCCGGTCCCTGGCGCAACCGTTCGCCTCCAGGGAGCGCGGGACCTCTATGTGGCTCGTGGCTATGCCTATGTGGCGGCCAGTGCCGAGGGCCTGGTCATCATCGACATTGAAAAGCCGGAGCAACCTCGCCTCGAGCAGCGGTTTACGTCTGATGGACAGATCAACGACGCCCACAGTGTTCGTGTCGGCTCGACCAATGCCAGCCTCTTTGCGTATCTGGCCGACGGCAAGAACGGCTTGCGGGTCATTCAGCTCACGTCACCGCAGTCGCAGCCGAATTACTATGGCTTCAACCCGCGACCGGTCCCTGAACTGATCGCAACCTATAAGACCAAGGGGCCAGCCATCGCGCTTTCGAAAGGACTGGACCGGGATCGCGCCGTCGATGAAAGCGGTCATCAAGTGAGTATTTTTGGGAGGCTGGGATCTCGGCCGTTCAACTTGGAGGAGCAGCGCCGACTGTACATGCGCGATGGCAAAGTCTTTACTGTGAAAAATGATCCACCCGGGCCGCCGGAGTCACCGTCGAGTCGTTAGGAGGGACTTCCATGAGACCATGAATCCAAGTTGAAGGACCCTTCGTACTATTGAACGAGAATCCTATCTCTTGCGAAAGGGCTCCATGGATGGATCCACAGAAGTGGTGGTGTCACTGTAGAGTAAAGGTTTATGTAACAGCACACATCGGTATAGGTTGTGTCGGGGTAGCCGCATTGGTGAGCATCCTCCTCACCGGTGGTATGGGGTATGCGCAGGTTATTCCGAGGCTGCCCATTCCACCTCCCCGTCCAACATTGCCGAATACCCCTCAAAGTACTCCGCCGGTTCTCCCAGCCAAACAAGCTGAACGGTCAACTACGCCCGCCACGCTTGATAGAGTCTTCGGTCACGCCTGCCACACCTATGGGGATGAAGAAACTCCCGCGCGGGCGAAAGAGATCGCACGGAAAAAGGCTCAAGAGCAGGCGGTGGAATCGCACCATGTGATGGTTCATGCGTCGAAGACCGTCGAGAATTATCAGCTGAAGCAAGATCTCGTTCAGACGGCCAGCGCCGGCTTACTCAAGCACGTCACGATCGAAAAAGAAGAGAAGAAGCCAGACCAAACGATCTGCGTGACGATCAGTGCACAATTGAGCCCACTCACCTTTGAAGAAACGGTTCGGCAGCAGGTCACGGCGAAACAGGTGAATGGTGAGGTCGCTGCGACGAACGTGTTGGCTCCGGCGACTAGGGGTGGGATCCGGCTTTCAACGAACAAAGCGGACGGCCGATTTGTTGAAGATGACCGGCTGATTCTCACTATCCTGTCGGAGACCGACGGGTATCTCAAGCTGGATTACTACCAGGCGGACAATACGGTCGTGCATCTCGTGCCAAATCTCCTGAATCAAGAGGTCCGGGTGAAGGCTGGTGAGCCCTTTGTCTTTGGTGGCAGGAACGCGCCGCCGCATGTCGTGATACAAGGCCCCTATGGGCATGAGACGATCAAGGCCATGGTGAGCGAGCAGCCATTTCCGTTTGAAATGAATTCCAACAAGTCCGTGGATGATAGCCGAGCGTATTTGAACAGCCAGAGGTCAGCGAGCCGGGGCGGGCGGCTGGTCCTTGGGTTTGAAGAATCGATCCCTATTGTAACGGTCAGTAAGGCCTTGAACGAGTATCGTGACGTGCGAAAGTACTGATAGGTCCCCCTGCTGGGATCGATGGAACCGTCTTCTCTGCGCGTGTCCCGTTGCGTGAAGACAAAGGAGCGCGTATGCACTGGATCGTCCGCGGTCTCTGTGTCCTGGGAGTCCTGATGGTCATGGGGTTAGGCCATGCGGTGCAGGCGCAGCCAACTGAGAGCGCGTATGCCTGGCAGCGCGGGCCTCTCGACGCGCCGCTGATCGTGGTGCTATTTCTCTGGAATCACAGCCCGATGCTGTTGTTGCTTGCGCTGCTATCGATCCCTCATCTGCTCTCCACGTTTCGATCGAGTCAGACGGCGATGCCTGCACGATATTACGAGGTGGCTTCGTCCACACGCTGGAGCTACGCCACCTACTATCTCTTGTTGGCGGGATTTCTCGGTGTGATGACGTATGAGACCCATCGGGCGGTGGGAGCATAGTAGCTTGTGCGATGTAAGGAGCGGTACTGGAGGATGGTAAGCGGTATGTTACTGTCATGAGTAGGAATCTGACCGTTCCATGCCCATGCTGACTTTGTGGAGTGCAGTCGTATTGCTGGTGCTTGGACTGCAGGGGATAGTTGGTGTATCCACGGTGCTGGCGGAGTCACGCGGGGCGCGGCTCGAGGTTCAGAAGGCGGTGGCTGGGAAGAAACAGACGAATGGGAAGCCGCTCGCGGAGTTCATTGCCGGACAGACCGGCAAATCTTGGGCGGTGGTGATTGGGATTAACGAGTATCAGGATCCCGCCGTTCCACGCCTGAAATATGCCGTGGCCGATGCCCGGGCCGTCGCACAAGAACTCGAACGGCGATCGTATCAAGTCACTCTGCTGCTCAACGAACAGGCCACCGCACGGGCCATCAACACGGAGCTGCGGTCGAAACTGCGGCAACGGGTCGGCAAGCAGGATCGGGTAGTAGTCTACTATGCGGGGCATGGCCTGGATGACAAGGTCGAAGGCAGTCAGACGATGGGGTATCTGCTACCGGTGGACGGGGAGAAGGAGGACGTCCCTGGCACCGGCATCAGCATGGGTGTGGTGAGGGAGATGGCCGATGCGCTGCCGGCCAAGCATGTGCTCTTTCTGATCGATGCCTGCTATGGCGGAGTGGCGGGGCAGCAACTGCGGAGTCTGTCGAAGAGCAGCGAGGCCTATGTGCGACAGATCACCCGGGAGCGTGGGCGGCAGTTGATGACGGCAGGCGGAGCGGATCAGGAAGCGCTGGAGGCATCGGATGGCGGGCATGGGCTCTTTACGACCTATCTCTTGAAGGGGCTGGCAGAGGGGCTTGCTGATACGAATCAAGATGGGGTCATTCCCGCATCGGAGTTGTATGGCTATGTGGAGAGTCGGGTCTTCAAAGACGCGCACCTGCGGCGGCATGAACAACGTCCGGAATTCTGGACCCTGTCGGCGGAGAAAGGGGAGTTTGTGTTTCTCACGGCACGGGACCAGGCTGGCGCGGCAACTGCCTCAATCACGGGGCAAGAGGCTGGCCCATCACCAGATGAACTGGCGAAGGAGAGAGCCAAAGTGGCGGCGCTGGAGGCGAGGCTACTCCAGCTAGCCAATCCATCTAAGGTTACTGATCCATCCAAAGCAGAGGTGCCATCCACACCTATGCAGGTGGCTAAGGCCTACGGCTTGCCACAACAGGCCAGCCGTGAGTTCGTCGGCAAAGACGGTGCGCCGATGGTGCTGATTCCGGCTGGGGAGTTTTGGATGGGTTCATCGGATGGTGAGGGTAGCAAGGATGAACATCCACGTCATTACGTAAGGCTGGACACGTTTTATATGGACAAGTTCGAAGTGACGAATCGGCTTTTCCATCAGTTTATAAAGAACACAGGGCATAAGACTAAAAGTTGGGGAGATGCTTATGTCGAAGCCAACTGGTGGGCGTTTCCCAAAGAAGGGAGATGGGAGTCCTCAGAATATGCAAGTTGGCAGACGCCTGAGGGTGGGGTTAGCGTCTTTGATTCCAACCGAGCTGAACATCCCGTGGTCTCAGTGACATGGGATAATGCAGAGGCCTATTGCCGATGGGCCGGAAAGCGGCTTCCCACAGAGGCAGAATGGGAGTATGCCGCCCGGGCAGGCACGACAACCAAATATTGGTGGGGCGCTAACAATCCTGGATCTAGGAAGGTTGAGAACGTTGCTGATAAATCAGCACAGGGATTTATAAGGTATAGTACAGAGAGCTACGACGACGGTTTTGTTCGGACGGCGCCTGTTGGGAGCTATGAAGCCAACCCATGGGGATTGCATGACATTAATGGGAATGTCAGTGAATGGGTAGATGATTGGTATGTAGAGGACTACTATAGCAGGAGCCCAGAGCATAATCCAAAGCCAATAGGGCTCTCTATCGACAGAGAGGTTGTCTACCGTGGTGGTTCCTGGATGAATGCATTAAACATAAGTCTGGCAAGCCGGTTTCACTCGTTCCTCTCGTCCCCGGAGATGTTCCGGCGCCCCGATGTTGGGTTCCGTTGTGCCCAGGATGTTCCAAAATAACCTATTTGCTTGATCGTTGTCCCTTGTGACTTGCTGTGAGGTCGCGAGACTGAGCCGTCGGGCGTCTCAGAGCGAGCGTTCGACGTCATGTCCAGATACTGGGTAACATAGGAGCGCAAGATGACTATGGAGCGACTACGGCAGCCCATCGGGATGTTTCAATTCCGGAAAGCGGCGACATCCTCTACTTTCAAAAGTGGCAGCATTTCAACAGGCACAGTTGAAGATCGCAAGTGAACCGAGTCACGAGCATCCGAGTTATTGGCGCCGTTTTTGTTGATCAATCACTGGCTGTGAAAGCCGGACATGACTATAAATCAGTCGAAACACAGGGAGTAACGGAATATGATCCTTCAGGCTAAGCAGGTGAACGCGGTTTTTGGACCTACGAGTATTCTCGCGGTTGTTCATGTGGGGCTCTTCTTTGCGCTCAGCCCGCTTGCCTTGGCCAAATCAGCCGGAGAACCGGCTGCCGCCAAGCCTCTTGAGACCGTCTCTGGTGTCGGCTGCTATGCCTATGGGGACAATGAAACCCCGGCTCAAGCCAAACAAGCCGCCCAAACCATTGCGCAAGAAAAGGCCGTCCGGTCCCACCGGGTGTTTGTCCAGTCGGCGAGCAGAGTCAAAAACTTTCAGCTGGAAGACAATGTGATTCAAACGGCGAGTGCCGGGATGCTCGAACAGGTCAAGGTGGAAAAAGAGGAGAAGAAGTCAGGGCAGGAAATCTGTGTGACGATCACGGCGAAACTGAGCCCTGTTTCCATCGAGGAGATGATTCAACAACGGATCAATGCGAAGGATATCGCCCAGGAAGCGGCCAAGTCGAAGGTGTTGTCCTCCTCTTCCGGATTCGGCGTTCGGGTGTGGACGAACAAGACTGACGGTCGATTCACTGAGGGTGAACCGCTCATTATCTATGTCGCGCCGGAACGAGACGGGTATCTCAGGCTGGATTACTTTCAAGCGGACGGCAAGGTTGTCCATCTGGTTCCCAATCTGTTCAGCGGCCAGGTGAAGGTGAAGGCCGGACAAACCTATGTGTTTGGGGACGATACGTCGCCGCAGCACTTCATCATCCAAGAGCCCTATGGCAATGAGACGGTGAAGGCCATGCTGAGCGATCAGCCTGTACAGATTCCAAACTCCGAGAGGCCGATTGAGGACAGCAGGGACTACATGAATAATACGAAGATGGTGACTCGGGGTGTCGGTATTCTCGGAGTGGAACAGGCGGTCTCCCTGGTGACGATCAGTAAGGCGGTGAAAGAGTATCAAGAAATACGAAAATAGAGGAAACTCTGGTTCCTACGCTGTTCGATTCTTGATCGCGTTCAGTCGGCTTTTATCCAGACTGACATGCACCGATTTCTCTTGCGTGACGATCACGGCGCCTGGTGCCTGTCCCTTGGCTTTCCTGACCCACTTGCGCCTGGTATAGATCACGTCGCCTTTGCCGCTTTTCTTCAGATCGCTGTAGAGCAGGGCCAGTGTGGCCGCGTCACGAAGCGTTTCCATCGGAGGATCCGCCCCTTTCTCCAAGCGAACGACGACGTGTGATCCGGGTGTCCCACGCGCATGCAGCCACAGGTCGTCGCTCTTGGCCAGGCCGAAGGTGAGTTCATCGTTCTCTCGAGCATTGCGTCCGACGAAGATCGGGAGCCCATCGGTCGAGATAAATCGACGGAATGGACTGCGTGGCTGACCAACGGCACGAGGTGTTGTCCTGGTGGCGACGATTGGACGGGGAGAAGGGGCGGCAGGTGGAGTCCAGGTTCCTTGTTCGATGTCCCGAAGTTCTTGGCGTAACCGATCGAGACCAAGCTCGGCTCGTTCGATGCGCGGTTTGAGTTCTCTCTCAGCGACAAGATATTTGCGGTGCTTTCGAAAGTAGTCGTCCATATTGCCCTGGGGAGATTTCATGGGGTCGAGGGGAATCCTGATGGTGGGGAGTTGGTCATCGAAGTAATCGGTCACCTCAATCCGATCGGTTCCCTTCGTGATGGCCCCGAGGTTGGCCTTGATCAATTCTCCATACCGGGCATAGGCGTGGTAGGCGGCTGCTTTCGCAAGGTCACTTCGCCAGGCCTCGATCAACCGCTGCTCTTTCTTGAGCGTCTTTTTTAGAACACGTAGGCGTTCTTCTTTGATCCGGTCGACGGCCAGGACGGATTCCTGCTCACGGTAATGGGCATCGATCGCCTCTGAAACAGGGTGTAGACCTCCGACGGTACCTGCGAAACGACTCGGTGCCTGTTTCTGAGATGTGGCGCCTTGACTCAGTGGCTCATAGAGTTTTCCAATATTCGTGCATTGACGAGTGCAATCTCGAAGAACTCGGCGTTCGGCATCAAGGATCAGGATATTGGCCTTGGGTCCGATCAATTCACACATGATGGTGCAAGGCCCGTCCCTGCTGGTGATCTGAAGCTCGATGAGGCGGTCGTTCTGAATCTGACGGATCTCGTCGAGTCTGGCTCCTTGGAAGTGGGCCCGGAGAAATTGACAGAAGGGGGGAGGCGTCGGAGGATTCGGATGGGGGCTAGTGGTGAGGTGGAGTCGTGCGCTGTTCGGCTCGCACGAGATCAGCAGCCGATGGGTCTCGCCCGGCACCCGAATATCAAGCACGATGGTGCGGACTTGTGGTTGATGGATCTTTTGAATCCAGCCGCCACGTAGGACCGGCGCAATCTCCGCAAAAACCAGTGCCAGCTCAGTCCTGTTCAGTATCATGAGCGTCTTTTTCTGTTTCCTCGCTGGGCTGGACTTCTGTCCAGGTCATGCCACGCCGCGCAGCAAGCTACATGTTAGAGCGGGATGGGGAGGAATATCCAGGGACGACGATGGTGTACTGACTCTCCGGACAAGGGGGCATAACGGATCCCTCAGTCCTCGCGCTTGCGCTGACTTTCACTCTGCGGTAGAGTCGCTGCCAGCATTGTTCGCCATCGTCTCCCTATGCGTCTGCTCGATTCGCAGCCTCTTATCAAACTACAGCATGAATTTCGTCTTTCAATGCGTCGACTCTACGCTGATCTGTGTCGGGAGCTGCACGTTGACTACGTTGACTTGTCTCGAGAGCTAAAGCTTCCCACTGGTTTCTTTGACCATCTCCAGTCAGCCTTTCCGTTGGAGTCCTATTCTACCTGGAAAGTGGTCGGCTGGATCGAGACGCTGAATGATCTTGTGTATCTCCTCGATGTGTATCGGCAATTGAAAATAGAGCAGGATCGGACCGAGTTTGCAGCGCAGTTTTTCGACGAATGCCGGGAGAAGTTTTTTGAGCATGGTTACTTTGACGACATATTCCCAAGTGGCCGTCCACACGTACGTGGTCTGGAGAAACGGTTGTGGGCCCTGTGTCGACGGTTGGCGGGGGAGCTGACGCAGGAGGCCCTCTGGTTTGATCCGGGGTTGTCGGTCACATGGCTGCGACGGCAGAAGTTGGGACGGTGGGATGTACCGGGGAACCTGAAAGAGCATTTTGAGAGGGCCGAGCTTCCAGGAGCCATTTCCACTGGTATTGCCGGAGCTTGGTGTGAGGCACCAGATGATATGCGGAAGGTTTTGTCTCACTCGTCAGGAGCGGTGGTTTTTCGAGTGGAGTCCGGTAGGATAAAAGTGAGAGTCGGCAGAACGGTGTCATCGGTCTGGTCTGGTCAGGGAAAGGTAAGGCAATGGCATTGGGCGTACCGCTCTTCTATGGTTGCCGCCAAGGGCAAGCCTGATCCCGTCACCGTTGGCCCAACGTTGGTTTACGGGAAGGACCGCCAACCCAAAACCGTGAAGCCCACTGATCCGAGACAGGTTGATCGAATCACTCGTGCTTGGGAAACGATCCGACTCGCGTGGACGGAGGGACACGATCTCTTAACGTTGCTCACTGACCGCATTATTCCGCTGCAGGCAAAAGGTGTCGTCAGTTTCAGCTATCGTCATCGACCGGGTCTGTCATTCATCAATTGCTTCGACCGCGGGAATCTCGACCTGATCGACGATCTCATCCATGAGAACAGCCATCACCATCTCAATTTGCTCTTGCGAAAGCAGGTCATGTATCGCGGCGACCGTAACCAGCAGATCTTCTACTCGCCCTGGCGACGAAGCCTCCGTCCGCTGCGGGGGATTCTCCATGCGACCTTTACCTTTACCATGGGAGCGCTCTTGTTCGAGCAGCTTTCCTCGTGGGGAATCGGCCGTCATGGAGCATCAGAGTGGAAACGGGCGGGGTTGACCATGCGAGATTTACAGCGAGCTCGATTCCGCTGCCTGGAAGAACTGGCTTCCGTCCGCTACTCGCTGCAAGATTTGCACTATGCCGATCACCATCTTGGATGGCTGACGGGCTCAGGTCGGCGCTTAGTTGGACAGCTCACCGACTTGATTGATCGTGTCGAGCGCAACAGCAAGCGCATGGCGCGTGACATCGACCGTTCTCCGTTTGCTCCCGCCTTGCGGAAACATCTCAAGGAACTGCAGGCAGCCCGCCACACGTATGGGCCGATGCGCATCACTCTCGTCACATCGTAGAAGGTGCTCTATTTCTTGACGAGCAGTTCAATCGGAGTAGACTCGGTCGCAAGAGGTGAGAACTATGCGCGACCAGGAGAAAAGACAGCAGGGCTGTTTTGCACGGGTTGCTCTACTCGGGTGCTTCTGGAGCATGACGGTGGTCGTCGGGGGGGCTGTTGCCGATGCGGCCACGATCGAGAACTCCAAAACCATCAAAATTGAGAAGTTGCTGACGCTGATCCGAGTCTCTGAACTTGAGTCGGAATACGAGACGCTCACGCAAAAATATGTCAGCGAGTACGAGCAACAGATCCGAAAGTCCATTGCGGTCAGCTATCCCAATGTGTCAGGTGAGACCAAGAAGGAGATTGAACGGCTTCTTGATGCCTTCCTCAAAGACATTAGGCAGTCAATGGGGAAGATGGAAACCCTCCATGATCATCTCAAACAGGCGTACTCGAGAAATTTTGGTGAAGATGAACTGGATCGTCTGATCGCGCACTATTCCTCTCCGGTCGGTGAAAAAGATGCCGGGATGAAGAAGAGTGCAGCCATCGAATACAACACGATGTGGACGGCTCAGTTCATGAACCAATACAAGGCTCGAGTGGAAAAGCTGTTACAGGTGGTTGCCTTGGTTGCGCGAGGCAAGGCGAAGCAAGGCGCCTAGCGCAAGATCTCACGACGGTTTTCCACACGATCATAGCTCCTTTCTCACAGTAACTATACCTGGCCAAGAGATTGATGCTACGGGACGGATGTGATGTGTTGCTCTATTGTGCAGCGTAGGAGGGATATGGTGGAACCTCAGCGTATGCGAATTGCCCATGGAGTCATAGTAGGAAGCGTCCTTGCCGTCGTTGTTGGTCTGGCAGATATGGGGCAGGCCCAATCCACGCCAGATCGGTCATCGCCATACGTCGTTTCGTGGAATCGGACCCTCCCAACGGAGATGCGGTTTGTCGTGCTGGCGAACTTCAACAGCGAGGCGGTATTGGATCAGAATACAGGATTGGTTTGGGAGCGGTCCCCCGCACCAGTCCTCACTGACTGGAAGGCGGCTCGGTTTTCCTGCCTGAACAAGACGGTCGGTGGCCAGAGGGGGTGGCGGTTGCCGTCGATTGTGGAACTGACCAGCCTGCTTGATCCATCTGTCCAAGATTCTGGTTCCATGCTTCCTTCCGGCCATCCGTTTCTCAACAACCCATCGGGGTTCTATTGGTCGGCCTCGACGGATGGTGAACCCTCAAAAGCCTGGCACCTCCATGTGAGTAATGGCTATGTCCATATGACCGGTAAAGTGTCCACCTTTAAAGCCTGGTGCGTGCGGGGAGCAAGTACAGGGGATCAATAGTGAGCATTTGTGTTCGGTGACGATGTGTGAATAGTGGGTGTGATCTCCCCATTCTCCAATAGCGCTTTGCAGACAACTCAACCTCGGTATAGCCTCCAGATCGGGGGGTGCGTTCCCCTTCCCCTTGCACCAGGGAAGCCAACCAACGAGCCAACTTCGTCCTACACGCCAGTGAGCCTATGAGGTTAATACACGCAGAGGAAGCGTAATCGTTCCGCTGTCCCTCCAGCTAGACATTCCTTTGTGCACGTTGTAACACTGTAAGTGCGCGAGGTGAGGAATGATCAAAAAATTACAAAAGCACGGCAACAGTGCTGCGCTGATCATTGAAAAGCCGGTGATGCAGGCACTTGGCATTACGGAAGACACGCCACTTCAAGTGACGGTGAATGGGAATGCACTCGTCATCACCCCGGCGAATGTCGGCGTCGGTCCTGAGCGCATGAAGGCCACGATTAAAGAGCTGCGCAAGAAGTATGGGGCGATGCTCAAGCGGCTTGCGGACTCATGCAGAGGAAGACATCATTTTTTTCAGTGTAGACGACGTACTGTTGCTCCACACCGATACCATTGATATGGACTGTGGATCACATGGCGAGAGAGATCACGGCTTGCTGGATGCTGCCGTAGCCATGCCGCGCCACCAGCTTGGTGGGGACTATCTCTATGAAGATGTTTCTGCAATGGCAGCCGCCTACATGTTCCACATCGCACAGAATCATTCCGTTGTTGATGGAAACAAGCGGGCCGCCGTCTTGTCTGCCCTTGCCTTTCTCAGCCTGAATGGAATCCGGGAACTTCCCGATCCCAAGGAGCTAGAGCGTGTCACGCTTCAGGTGGCTGCTGGCGAAATGGGTAAGGATGCGTCGACGCGGTGGATTCGGAATCAAGTATCTGGGAAGAAATAGGGCTAATCGAACTTGGGAATCCGCTATGGCTCCACCGTCACATCTACAAACGCCGGTAAGCTATCTGCCCCCTTTTTATCCGTGACACGTAATTTAAAGCGATAGGTTCGTGGTTCGGAGACGGTCGGGGCCAGGAAGGAGACCTCTGAATTATTGGCGTCGAGGAGTGAGACTTTGCTGCCGCGCACTTGGCTCCAGCTATAGTAGAGCGCTTCGCCTTCCGGGTCTCGGCTTTTCAAGCCACTGAGCTTCACCCGAGAGCCGGCCTTGACAGATTTGTTTGTTCCGGCATCGGCAATCGGCGGTTCATTCGGCTCGTCATTTACATTCACGTCGACATCCAGTGAGGCTTGTTTGCCACGGTTGGTAACCGTGATGGTGGCTTTGCCGTTCCCGACGATCTGAAGCAAGCCGCCGGGTAAGACTCTGATAATGTTTTGACTTGAGGACTCATAGCTGGTTCCGCTGGCCGGGGAGCTGATGCGCCGGGTGACACCGTCGGAAAAGTCGCCGATGACTGAGAGCTCGAAGATCTTGCCCAAGGAGTCCACATGGCCGAACGCTGATGATTGTCCAGCTCGTCCCAGTTGCAGCGGCTTCTCCGTTTCAAAGTCGATCGTGGTGAGGGTGGCTGGAGGTTCGACCGTTACGATCACTTCGTCGAAAACCGATCTGGTTCCCAATCGGCCACGGGAAATCTCAGCTACTGCCAAGAGACGCATCTGTCCAATAGTGTCCTGTGGGATTTTGAGTGGACCACCAAACGAGGGTTCTTGTTCGATAGA
>JAHBWQ010000130.1 GCA_019636915.1 Nitrospira sp.
CCGGCCATGCCGATCGACTGGACCTGGCCGTTTTTGCATTTAGACCGGAAGTTTATGCACTTGGGGTTTCATATCTATGACGTGGGGTTCCAATCACCGAACGTCGAAGCCGCCAAACCGATGGTCTATGTGACGACATTGGTGTTGATTCTCGTGGTGGTGGCGCTGAATTTGACCGGAATCGTCTTGCGAAATCGAATGAGGAGGAAATATGCTGGATCAGCAGTATGACGTGAAGTCCAGTGTCACGACCCTTCCTTCGGCTATTTCCTCATTGGAGATCGAGAGCATGGACTATCCTGATTCCATCCTACAGCCTCAGTCCGGAGCTTCGGGAAAGCCGAAGCTCCGGATACAGGGCTTCAATTTTTATTATGGACTCGTTCAATCCCTGTTTAAAATCAACATGGAGATTCCCGAACACCAGGTGACGGCGTTTATCGGGCCGTCGGGTTGCGGGAAATCCACATTGCTCCGCTGCATGAATCGTCTCAATGATCTCATCGAAGGGGCTCGACATGAAGGGAATATCCTTATCGATAACATGGATATTTTCAATCCCATGATCGATATCACCGACCTTCGAAAACGCGTGGGGATGGTCTTTCAAAAGTCCAATCCCTTCCCGAAATCAATCCATGAAAATGTCGCCTACGGTCCACGGTTGCAAGGTTTGAAAAGCCGGGTGGTGTTGGACGAGATTGTCGAGCGCAGTCTTCGAGGGGCAGGCCTCTGGGAAGAGGTGAAGGACCGGCTTCACAAGAGTGCACTCGGGCTATCCGGAGGGCAACAGCAACGGCTCTGCATCGCACGGGCCCTCGCCGTCAAGCCTGATGTCCTCCTGATGGATGAGCCCTGCTCGGCGCTGGATCCGATTGCCACCGGGATCATCGAAGAATTGCTGTTTTCCCTGAAGAAGGAATTGACCGTCGTCATCGTGACGCACAACATGCAGCAAGCGGCGCGAGTGTCGGATTGTACGGCGTTTATGTACCTCGGTCGGCTGATCGAATTCGGTCGCACCAAGCAGGTGTTCACGAACCCATCGAACAAACAGACCGAAGACTATATCACCGGACGATTTGGGTGAGGCCATGATTCAACGACATTTCGACGAAGAACTTGCTGAGTTAAAGACGAAACTGGTACGGATGGCCGGGTTGGCCGAGGACCAGATCGACAAGGCGCTGGCCGCACTGGTCAACCGAGATTCGGCTCTGGCCTGTCGTGTGATCGAGCGAGACCACAAAGTGAACGCGTTGGATGTGGAAATCGACGAAGCCTGTATCGAGTTGCTGGCGCTCCATCAACCAGCGGCGCGTGATCTACGGTTAGTCACGACGGCCATGAAACTATCCACCGAGCTCGAACGCATCAGTGATCTGGCGGAGAGTATCTGTGAGCGAGCGATCGAGCTGAACGAAGAGCCTCAACTCAAGCCTTACATCGACATCCCACGGATGGGAAACCTGGCCCGGATGATGGTGAAGGAAAGCATCGATGCCTTCGTGAAGGAAGACGCCAAACTGGCCAGGAAAGTGATCATGGATGATGACTTCGTCGATGATCTTATGGAGCAGTTGTTTCGTGAGCTGCTCTCTTTCATGGTGGAAAATCCGCATACGATTTCCCGTGCCATTCGGTTGAGCTTTATCGCCAAGTCTCTCGAGCGAGTGGGGGATCATGCGACGAATATCGCTGAGCTCGTTGTGTATCTGGTGGAAGGTAAGATTATTCGGCATACAGCCCCCACGGTTTCACCAGAATGATGTTGATCCTGAATAATTGTTGCCCGCGCAGCACGTGCAGTGGGCAGTGAGCCAGATGCGCGTTCGTTTGAAATGACCTCCCCCCTGTGCTAGCATTGATTCCTTATGGGTGCGACCACATCGGGTAGGCGGGGCGAAGCCCGCCGAGCCCCTTCTCCCTCTTCTCATATTCAGCGGGAAGTCTTCGGTGTGATCCTGATCGCGCTGAGCTTGCTCATGCTCCTGAGCCTTTTGTCGTTTGTCCCAGGAGAGGCGACAGTTGTGGCCAGTGGAGATCCTGTCGCGCACCCGCCACGAAACCTCATTGGTTCGTTTGGGGCTTTGTTGGCCGGTGGGTTCTTTTATGGGATCGGTGGCGCAGCGTATCTCTGTCCGCTGCTGCTGGGGCGATGGGGCATTCGCTGCTTTTCCCAGGCGCCGATGAGTCTTGAGCTGCGGACCGCCGGTAGTTCGGTGGCTTCCGTCGTGTTTTTTAGCGCATTTGTGCATCTTGAAGCGAATGGCATTCCAACCATGACCAGTGGGATTATTGCTCAAGGCATGGCCGGTGGTGTCGTCGGTGAGACGATTGCAGAGGGACTCCGGTCTGTCTTCGCGGGGACCGGCGCGCACATTGTGATTATCGCAGGGTTCCTGGTATCGCTTCTCTTGTCGGCGCCGCTCTCCTTGGGAGAGGCGGTACGCCGCATTCCGCAATCATGGGCCACTGTCCGTGAAGGGGCGGTCGCCCTGCTGCCTGAACGGTCAATGGACACTGAAAAGACGGTCAGCAATCGACGGGTACGAGGCAAGTCTGCAAGGTCGGCAACGATCAGCTATGAAGAAGAATCGGTTGAGAGAAGGGGGCAGGAGTCGGAGGTGCTCTCTGCGCTACCCGCTCCGATCATTCAGCCCTTTCCTGTCGTAAACTCGTCCCGAGACGTAGAGGCCACTGACTCGGAGGTGATGGTGCCGGCGAGGGAGTCGGAAGACTATCGGCTTCCGGATCCGGAGATGTTAAGCGATCCCTCGGGACCTCTGGATCGAATGTCAGAGGAGGAATTGAAGGCGCAATCTGAGGTCTTGTCTCGTGCGTTGAGGAGTTTCGGGGTTGACGGCACCGTGACGGAAGTGAGGCCGGGTCCGGTTGTGACGATGTATGAGTTTGAGCCGGCGCCTGGGACAAAAGTGGCCCGTATCGTGAATTTGGCCGATGACCTCGCATTGGCGCTGAAGGCGATTAGCCTACGAATTGTTGCGCCATTGCCGGGTAAGTCGGTGGTGGGGATCGAGGTGCCGAATCGCTCGCGAGAAACCGTCTCGCTGAGAGAAGTCATCATGAGCGACGCGTTTCGTCGTGCCCGATCGAGATTGACAATGGCCTTGGGGAAAGACATCTTCGGTGCACCTGTTACGGCGGACCTCAAGACGATGCCGCATCTCCTGGTGGCCGGTGCTACGGGGGCCGGGAAGAGCGTCAGCTTGAACACGATGTTGCTTAGTATTCTCTTTTCTGCCAAGCCCAGTGAAGTCAAACTGCTGCTGATAGATCCGAAAATGTTGGAGTTTCAGTCGTACGATGGCATTCCCCATCTTCTGAGACCAGTCATTACAGATCCTAAGTCCGCTGCGAGGGGATTGGGGTGGGTGGTGGCCGAAATGGAACGACGGTACAAGCTCTTGGCGGAAGCTGGAGTGCGGAATATTGAGGCCTATAATCGAAAGGTCGCCGATCTGCATGAGACGTTCGCCGAGCAGGATCCGTCCCTTGAGGAACCGACAGAACGTCCAATGGCGTTTCTCTCAGAAGAGGCGCGTCTGTCAGCTGGAGAGACGTTGATTGCCGAAGGGGAGCGGGGGTGTATGCAGCCGAAGCCCACACCACCGGAACCCCTCCCCTTTATTGTGGTTATGATCGACGAATTGGCGGATCTCATGATGGTCGCTCCCAAAGATGTGGAGGACAAGATCGCCCGTCTGGCCCAGATGGCGCGAGCCTCGGGGATTCATCTTGTTCTTGCGACCCAGCGCCCATCAGTTGATGTATTGACCGGCCTGATTAAAGCGAATTTTCCGGCTCGGATTGCGTTTCAAGTATCCTCCAAGACCGATTCGCGCACTATTTTGGATGCGAATGGGGCTGAGGCGCTTCTGGGGCGTGGTGACATGCTCTACCTGGCCTCTGGAACCGGCCGGCTTGCCCGCCTGCATGGCTCGTTTGTCTCGGACGAGGATGTTCGTTCGGTCGTAGAGTTTGTGAAGAAACAGGCTCTGCCGGTTTATAATCCTGAGTTACAGTCTCTCAAATTGGACGAAGCGGCAGAAGAGGAGTCCAAAGACGAAGTGTATGAGCAAGCGAAAGAACTGGTCTTGTCGAGTGGTCAGGCGTCGGCATCATTGATCCAACGTCGGCTACGAGTCGGCTATCCTCGGGCGGCTCGCATGATTGAGCAGATGGAAGCAGAGGGGATCGTCGGGGCGGCGGGGCGTGATGGGCGACGGGAAGTACTTGGGCGGCGAGGCCCCGTCGGGGCGGCGGAAGCATGATGCATTGGTGGGTGGCGACAACGGTTTCTGTGATCTTTGTGTTGCCCGTCTGGGCAGCCGATGGATCAAAGGACGAGAAGGTAGCACAGGAGGTTCGCGACGTCGTCAGACAGTTGCAGATGCGGTATGAGAAGACCACTGATCTTCAAGCCGACTTTTCACAAAAGACGAAGATCGAAGGGTTCGAACGTCCGGTAACATCGTCCGGCAAGGTCTACATCAAAAAACCTGGCCGACTGAGATGGGACTATCTTGATCCTGCGACTGAGCAGATCTATGTGAATCAAGACGATGTGAAAGTCTATGTGCCGGAACACAAGCAGGTACTCATTGGGAAACTGACGCACATGGCTGCCTCTAAGGCACCGTTGGAGCTCTTACAAGGTGCGGCCAAATTAGATGAGTCGTTTGACATTGAACCATCGAAGGGGAGGGAGCGTGGGGCAACTGGATTGCCGCTTCTGACTCTGATTCCTAAGGCCAAGGAACATGAATCGACGCAGAGTCTCCAAAAGATTGTCGTCGAAGTATTTCCCAAGACGTATTACATTCGAACTGTGTCTCTCTATGAAATCAGCGGGAACGTTGCTGTCTTTGAGTTTTCGAATCTGAAACCCAATCTCGGATTAGGAAATGAGGTGTTTGATTTTAAAGCACCTCCGGATGCCGAAGTAGTGAAGGCTCCGGTATTGAATGGGCCGTAAACAGGCATGAGCGACTGATCAATCGTCATTGACCGTCATGATGCGCTCGGATGACGAATGACCATTGACTCATGACTTGTACTGCGTGAGCTGGGGGAATGCAGCCAGTGACAAATCTCATGAGCAGCGTGACCGAAGTGATTGATCAAGCAGTGGCGCGGTTGGATTTCGACCGTCTCCACCAGGAGTATTGGGAGCAAAACGAGTTCCTCGTCATCAAGCAATTCTTGCCCCGAACCTTTGTCGAGGAGGTCTTTGTTCCCCAAGCCCAAGGCGTCAAGGCAGAGCTAAACCGTAATTACATTCCCGGCCATAAGAAAGGCGGGAGTGTCAGCTACTATACGGTGCAGGAAAAGGCTCCCCGCTTTCTTGATCTCTACCGGGCCGCTTCATTCAGAGGATTCTTAGATCGCCTCGTCAATGCCAAGCTGATGTTCTGCCCGGACAACGATCCCCACTCCTGTGCTTTGTACTACTATACGGAACCGGGCGACCACATCGGCTTCCATTACGATACGTCCTACTACAAAGGCGCGCGCTATACCATTCTCATGGGCCTGGTGGATCGATCGACCCAGTGCAAGCTCGTCTGCGAGCTCTTCAAAGACCATCCGACTAAGCAGCCTCGCCATCTTGAGTTGATCACTGAACCGGGGGATATGGTGATTTTCAACGGGGACAAGCTCTGGCATGCGGTGACTCCGCTTGGAGAGGGGGAGGAGAGGATTGCCCTGACGATGGAATATGTCACGAATCCTGAGATGGGGACAGTCAAGCGGTTGTATTCGAACCTCAAAGACTCCTTCGGTTATTTCGGATTTGCCACGGTTTTCAAGCGGGCACTAGGGCTCAACCGCTCCAAGTGACGATATCGCCCCCCTGATTTACTATACGACCGGCGTTGACGTAGTACCGAGAGCCCGACGGAGGATGTTGCAGAGGTCTCTTCTCACCCAGGGTTTCGTGATACGGGCAAATGCAGGCAAGGATCCCAGGTCTCTATTCGAGGCTGTTAAGACGATCACGGGAAGTGCAGGACGGGAGACGCGGAGGTCCTCCAAGATCGAGCTGCCGTCTCCGTCGGGTAGGCCGAGATCAAGAAGGACCACATCGTAGGTATTCTGTGTGATCGAGGCGAAAGCTTGGCGACAGGTCGATGCACAATCGACTCGGAATCCTTCGAATTCCAGCAAATCTTGAAGGGCCAATGAGATGTCAGGGTCATCTTCAATGACCAAGGCGGAATGTGCGGTTCGAACTTTCTGCCTGTCGTGTGTGTAGTCCACCAACTCCTGAGCATTCAAAACTGCACACGGTGGATGACTCATTTTAGAGTCGAGGCAACAGGCTGCAAGGGGGATTGCCTTCTTTGGTTCTGCTGTGGTGACCGCCAGCATCATAGTATGCTCCGTTCAAGTAATTGGTTCAGGGATGAACCGCTGTGTTTCTGCTTCAGGACATAGGCAATCTCCATTCCCAGGCTGACACTGACTGACTACATGGTAAGTGATTGATTCTTCGTCGTGTCGGTTGTTTCTGCCTTAGGGGTGACAGGCAGTACTGTATCTGACTGACACAATAGCTGTCTCATGTGAGACGGCGAGAATTGTCTCGGACTGGAAGGGGCCGGTGTAGAAGGCCTATTGATGAAGATGTTTCATGGCGGCGGCACACAGGATGATGAAGAATCCCATCCAGAGGGCTGCTCGCTGGAAGGGAATAGCCTCATAGGACTCCCCTTCTTCAGCCTCATCATCTGACTTGAAAATCACGGTGTAGAGAAACAGCGTCAGAAGGCCCAGCACGAGCAGTAACTTGATCATGAAGACCATGAGATACTTGGAGTGGTGCTGAACCCCGTTACCCGTTTGCGACACGAGGACTTGATTGACGTAGTGGAGATTGACTCCCCCTGTAAACAGCAAGACAACGAGTAAAATACCGGCGACTTTTTTATAGTGTCGATAAAAAATATCCGTGATGGGCTTGATCTGATCTTTGGGCACAGCTTTCTCCAGTCCTGGGGTGACCGCCATTACGAGAAATGCCAGCCCCCCAATCCAAATGACTGCAGAGAGTAAATGAAACCAATGATTGATGATTGGGATCAGGATATTAAGATCAGTCGCAATACTTTCGAAGGTGTCCATGGTCAATGCTGTGAAAGGTAACCGGTGAAAGGTGAGGGGTAGGGGAGAAGAAAAGAATCTAATCGTCGAAATCTTTTACATTTCACTTCTAACTACTCACTTCTCGCTTAGAACTTGAAGACCGGTGCGTCGTTGCCGAACCGTTTTTTTCGCAATTCTTCCATCAATTCGACGGTAACCAGTGAGATATTGTTTTCACGAGCGTGCTTTTCCACACCCTTTTTCACCATGGCACGGAGGAAATAGGGGATCCGACTCAGCCTGAGTGCCGATGCGTCATCCCATGTGATTTCCGTTTCTTCCAAGACATTGAAAGCCACTTTAATTTTCTCGCCGCCCTTCGGTGTGTAGAGACACCACTGGTCCTCATCCAGCCAGTCTCCATGGTCGACATAGGGCCGGGCACGGCAACCACCGCAGATGTCGCTGTATTCACAGTCGCCGCATTTTCCCTTCAACTGAGGATAACGGAACGAATTGAAGATATCCGAACGCTCCCACAGATCGACGAAACTGTGTTGCCGCAAGTTCCCCGCCGACAGCGGCATATAGGGACAAGGAGTGAGCTCGCCGTTCGGTGTCACTCGGGCATAATTCGTCCCGGCGAGGCATCCGCCTCCCATGTACCCGGTTGCCTTCGTGATCGGAGAGTTGGGATCTTTTTCGTAGGCCAGCCGTTTAAAGTGTGGGGCGCAACGGGCGCGAATCAGCATCCCTTTGTAATCGTCTTGGCAGTCAATCAGATAGCCAAGCACCTCTTCATACTGGGCTGGGGTGATATCCGTCAGTTCTTCCCCGCGGCCTGTACACACCATGAAGAAGACGTTGAGCACACGGGCTCCAAGTTGATGAGCCCAGGTGATGACCTCCGGCAATTCCTTGTAATTCATCGGCTGTGCACTGAAATGGATTTGGAACTGCAGGCCGTTTCGTTTACTCGCTTCGATGCCTGCCACCGCAGCCTCCCACGCGCCGGGGACACCACGAAATGCATTATGCTTGGCGGCATTCAATGAATCGATGCTGATTCCCACGCCCATGACGCCGATCTCCACCAGAGTTTTGGCCATCTGATCATCGATCAGCATGCCGTTGGTCCCAAAGACCACCATGAAGCCGAGTTTCACGGCGTAGCGCGCAATGTCGAGAATATCGGGTCGGACCAGCGGCTCTCCGCCGGTAATCACCAAGAGACATCCTTGGTTGACCTGGGCGATCTGATCAATCAACCGGTAGCATTCCTCGGTGGTGAGTTCGTCGTCACCACCCGCAGCCTTTGTCGTGGCGTCGAGGTAGCAGTGATCGCACTTGAGATTACAGCGCTTGGTGAGATTGAGCGCAACGAGATAGGGCTTGAAGTCATCGACGGTTCGTCCGTCGAAAGGCCCGTCGCTCTTGTCGGGGGTCGGGGGAAAGAAGCGGGCGACTTGTTGTTGCAAGGAGCCCAGTGTTCCTGAAACACCGTTAAAAATGGGAAGCGATTTACCCATGACGTATGGCGCGGGGTGCTGAGGTTGAAGACTCGTTAGCGGAAGGCGCTGAGGGACAGCACCAAAAACTCAGCACGCGTAACTTATGCGCGTCCCTTTCCGGTGAGGTCGGCGATCATGTCTTTGAGGTTGCCGGTCTTCATGGCTTCCGCCATATAGCCCTTTGCTTGTTCGATGCCTTCGTTCGCGACCTCGAGTGTGATCACGGTCGCGCCGATTTTCTCAGCATGCTTGAGAATCAACGCTTTGGTGCAGTCACGCATGAAACCTTCCGGCGCCCGATCCAACCTGGCTTGTGCATCGCTCGTCCAGGTGTAGGGGGATGCGCTTTCAGCATGGCCGTTCGTTCCATTTTCATTGGCTGCAGCCAGCATCCCTTCCGCTGCCGGGGCCGTGCCGGTGCCCTTGTTCGAAAAAATCGGTGTGTAGTCCTCGGATGCCGCTTCTTTGATCATCGGGGCCGCGTATTCGAGGGTGATGGTCGTCATCCCCAATTTTCGCGCGGTCTTTTCAATCCTCGCCTTCGCTCGTCTCCGTTGGAATCCGGCCGGTACAGCACGGATCGCTTCTTTCGCATCTTTAGTCCATTGCATCGGCACATCGTCGTAGGCGACATCAGTTTCCAGTTCCCCTTCCGTCGTTGCCGCCACTTCAAAAATCTTCTTATCGACCTGCTTGAATTTGGTGCCCTCAGCACTGCACACGGGGCACTTAACGGGCGTATCACCTTTTCCGATATACCCACACCCGTCACACACGAAATAGGTCTGTGCCATACGGTCAAGGTAGGCCTGTGTCGAAACACTGATTTCCTTCGGCCTTTCCTCCACGATCTGGGTCATGATGCCGCTCAAGGTCGGCCCCATGAGGTCTTTCGTCACACCTTCGTCCGCTTGCATTCTGTCACGATCGATCCCTGCGGCATCCAAGCTTCCACCAAGCGCTCGCATTGCATCCATGGCGCCTTTCGGAAGAATGTGTCCTACTGCGGCATCGACGACCGTGTTGCTGATAATCGTATGACCCTTCTCGATGGCATACCGATGAATCGCTGTTTTCGCCACGCCACGGGCAAAGACAGGAATCTTTTCCATCCGTCGCAACGCCTCTTCCGTCCAGGCGATGGTGTACTCTGCCTGCGTATCGATCGGGGGAACATATTTACGGTTCGAGATGAGGACATTGCAGGGTGCACTCCGCAACAGATTCTCAGTGTTGCTGCCGACGTCCATATCCTCGTCGCTGTGGACACCAATGCGTCCGACGATCAGCAAGGCCGGGACATCCTTGCGGACATACTGGATGATTTTTTCAAAGGCCTTACCGTCCAGCAGCGTGGTTTTGAGGTCGGTCTGTTCGGCTTGCGCAATTTCACGGGAAATGTCCAGATGTGATTGATAGATCTTGGCCAAGCCGCTATCGATGATCTCTTCGTGGAGTTTTTCCTGTTCCTTAAACCGGAAAACCTTTCCCGCTTCTTCATTGAGCACACCGGAAATACTGTGGAAGGCCGCATAGTGGAAGTAGGGATCAAAGGCTGAAATCGCCTCAACTGGGATGCCGAGCGCTTTACCCAGTGCGAGGCCGGTCATCAATCCGCCGAACGAATAAGGGCTTCCGTCCACTGCCACAACAATCTTGCCGCCCGTGATCGGTTGGGTGTTCTTGATGATCAGCATATCGGAGTTGCGAACACGGCGCACGACGCGTTCCGTATTGCTTCCGATGACGCTGTCCTTGACGGCTCCGACGCCCAAGGCGCCCATGATGACGAGGTCGTATCCGTTGGTATTAATATCCTCGGCCAGCACCTTCCAGTTTCGCCCTTCAAGCGAGCGCCGTTCAATGGGCAGATTGGCCTCGGTACACTTCTTATCGACGTAATCGAGGTAGGAATCGGTGATAATTTGGAGGCCACGCGTGATCAGCGAATCATGGATCTGGCGCTGACGGTCGAGCTCCGTTTCATCATGATATTCCTCTGGCAATCCGGCTTCCATCTGCTTAAAGCGCTTGTCGTGCATTTTTGCGGCATAGACATGGCTTCCCACAATTTTGGAGCCGAAGGTTTTTGCCAGGTGGACACCCATATCCACCGCTGTATTGGAATGGTCGGAATTGTCGACCGGAATATAGATCGTCTTATACATTGAGGCGCCTCCTTAAGGCGCGAGTTAACAGAGGTTCAGCGTCGCAATGGCCTGAAAAACTAGATGATTGAAGCGCTGCCCCAGCCTCTGGAGAAGCGGGATGATAGCATCGGCTTAAACTGGAATGCAAGACACGGAGCGGTCATTAGGTCATGAGCAAGCACGACGGCCACCCAGGTCTCATGGTCATTGTCTCAGGACTAAGTGACGAAGTTAACCAACGGAGCTTGTTTTTGGCTCAGTTGTCTGAGAAGGGGATGAAGCCGGTCGGCGGGAACGAAGGATTTCTTCTAGGGAGAGGAGGGCATCTCGACCGGAGTTGCCTTCAATCCCCTTGCTCAAGCTTTTATCCGCATAGGAGGCTGACTGGTCGGTGGTCTGCGAGAGGGAGCCTGTCCACTTGCGGGGATCACGGCTTCCTTGTTTTCGTTCCCAGGCACGCAGGCATGCTTTGGCGATGAATGAATTCAATGGCGCTGGGTTATAGAGGAGCTTTCGGATGCTGGTCGGTGTCAACATCAAGGGGTTATAGCCTGCGGACAGATAACCCTCTTCCAATAATCGCTGTTCAAGATCGGTATTGGGCTGGATGCCCAAGAAAAACATCAAGGGGAAGACTCGTTCTTCACCGAGAATCGAGGCCACCACTTTGTACGATTCGATGCTCTGGAGCAGGGTTTCTTCAGTCTCCTTTGGGCTGTTCAATGAATAGTTGAGGATAACCTTGCCCTTAAACCCTGCTTCTGCGAGGTGCTGACATCCGTCGTACAGTCGCTCCAGCTTGAATCCCATGTGCAGATTATTCAGGACTTCTTGCGAGCCGGAGGTGATAGCGACCTCCAAGTCGCCGACTCCTGAACGGACCATCAGTTTGGCGAAGTCGGGCGTGATCAACGAGGTTCGGATATAGCCGGACCATTCGATCTCCAGCTTCTCGCTGATGATGCGTTCCATGATTTCGGTACATTGTGGATAGGCTTCCTTGCCCGTAATGAATTGGGCATCGGTAAACCAAAACCGCCGGGCGCCCCACTGATGATAATGTTGGGAGATGTCTTTCACGACCATCTCCGGTGGCCGGTAGCGCACGCGCTTGCCCTCAATGTAGGGATACAGACAGAAGGCGCAATCATAGGGACAGCCTCGTTTCGACTGCACCCCAATCGATTCGCCCTGGTATTCCTGCCACTGAGGAAAAATGGAGGTCAAATAGGGGAGATCGACGGCCGGTGCATCAAGCAGCGCCGGTGAACCATGGGAGCCTTTTCTGATCCGTCCGCCCTCTTTGACGATATAGCGTTCGTCGTCGATCGACCGTCCTTCGAGGAGCTTGAGAATTGCATCCTCTCCCTCGCCCAGTATGCCGATGGTGCCTTCCGGAAGCTTTTCAATCAACTGATCGGCGAATGCGGTAAAAGCCCCCCCTCCGATCATAATCTGAGCTTTGGGGAATTCTCTGCGAATCAGTGCTGGGTACGACAGAATTGTATAGATATGGCTGTAGTAGCGGTAGAGCTGTTTGATGCCGGCGAACGAAGCGACGACGCGCTTGATCGGGTTGCTCGCAAAATAAAAATTGAAGGCGTGTTCCAGTGAAGAGTCCCCTTCATGCGGCGAAAAAATCTGGATATCGCGCCATGAAAAGCAGACCAGATCCGGTTTGAACTCCGTCGCGGCGTCACGAATGGCCTGGCTGCGCTGGTTGACCGGAAACAACGACAGATCAAGGATGCGCTGACGAACGTCGGGCTTCCGCCGGTGAATGAAGTCCGCCAAGTAGGTGATTCCGACCGGATACACCTTCTTGCAGGGGAGGAAGATATAGAGAATGGAGTTCACAGTGTCAGACTACTTTGTGGCGATATGGATGGCGACGATGCCGCCGCTGAGGTTCTTATACGACACCTGACGAAATCCGGCATCGCGGAGGATCTGGCACAACCGCTCTTGATCAGGAAACGTCCGGATTGATGCGGGCAGGTATTCATAGACGCCGGTACGGTCGCGGGCGACGATCGTGCCGATGAATGGTAAGAGTTTGAAGGAATACC
>JAHBWQ010000131.1 GCA_019636915.1 Nitrospira sp.
AAACCGCTACGCGAGATGGGTGCAGTGATTGCAGGCCGCAAGGGAGGAGAATTGGCTCCCTTAGCGATTACCGGTGCAGGTCTTCACGGAATCGACTATCGCTCCTCCGTGGCGAGCGCCCAGATTAAGTCGTCGCTTCTTCTCGCCGGCCTTTTTGCTCAGGGTCAGACTCGATATCGAGAGCCTCGGTTGTCACGGGACCATACAGAGCGGATGTTCCAGTTCTTTGGTATCCCTCTCAGATGCGAAGAAGGAGTGTTGATCTTGGATGGGAGACCATCGGTTGGGTGGCGAGGGGTGGACGTGACGATTCCCGGCGATTTCTCCGCAGCGGCCTTCTTTTTGGTTGGCGCAACGATCGTCCCAGGATCAGACATTACCATTCGAAATGTTGGGATGAATGAAACCAGGACGGGCCTTATCGACATCATGAGAAAGATGGGGGCCGATATTCAGGTATTAGGTTTACGCGAGGCGGCCGGGGAGCCGGTTGGAGACCTTCGTGTGCAGTCAGCCGTCTTGAAGGGAGTGACGATTGGTCATGACCTTATCCCCAAAACAATCGATGAATTTCCGATCCTGTGCGTGGCGGCTGCGGTTGCGGAGGGAGATACCGTCATTTCCGGTGCTGAAGAATTGCGGGTCAAAGAGAGTGATCGGATTGCGACGATGAGTCGAGAGTTGACGGCCATGGGAGCTCTGATCGAAGAGCGACCGGATGGGATGGTGATTCGCGGCTTAGGTCGAGGGGGAGAAAACGGCCGATTGCAGGCTGTCAGCAACGCACAGAGCCATGGGGATCACCGCGTGGCGATGTCGTTGGCCATTGGTGGGTTGACGGCTGAGCAGAGTATGACGATTGCGGATACCGGCTGTATCGAGACGTCATTTCCAAATTTTGAAGGCAGGTTGGCAGAGCTGTTGACCGATTCGGTGTGACGGTTTGACTCGGCGAGGGATGAGTGATTATTGCGATTGATGGGCCGGCTGGGGTGGGAAAGAGCACCGTGGCCAAATTACTGGCGAGTCGGCTGGGGTATCTCTATCTGGATACCGGGGCACTCTATCGGGCTGTCGCATGGAAGACCTTGCGGTCGAGGATTCGTCCTGCCGACCATGCCCGCGTGGCCACCCTCTTGCCAACCACCTCGATTCATATGCAGTTTCACGAGGGTGCGATGCAGGTGTTAGTCGATGGCTGCGACGTGACTGGACAACTGCGTGCACCCGACGTGACTGCCGCTGCCTCTATTGTGTCCGCTATTCCGGCCGTTCGTGAATGGCTGTTGCCGATTCAACGACAGATTGGCCAGGGTGGCTCCGTCGTGGCAGAAGGTCGTGATATCGGCACGAAAGTGTTTCCCGCAGCCTCGTTCAAGTTTTTCTTGGATGCCGATGCTGATGTTCGAGTGGCACGACGGCACCGTGAGTTGGTTGCTGCAGGGCGGGGGGACTCGATTGAAACGACATCCCATGATCTGTCGACTCGAGATCAGCGAGATCGTACCCGTTCGATCGATCCATTGGTTCCTGCGGTTGATGCGCGATTTATCGATACCTCTACTCTCAGTCCCGATCAGGTCGTGGAGCAGATGATCATGGCTGTGTCGACTGGGTCGTGAGCGGGATCGTCTACGGATTATTGTGGGTTCTGGCGCGAGGCGTCGCCGGCCTCTGTTTTCGGTACCGTGTTGAAGGTCAGGTTCCTCGCACCGGAGGAATGTTGGTCGCGGCCAACCATGCAAGTTACCTCGACATTCCGCTCCTTGGCTGCGGGATGAATCGAAGGGCCTGGTATTTGGGGCGTCACGACTTGTTTCCTGTCCCGGTGTTGAACGGTCTGTTGCAATCGCTTGGGTGGATTCCGGTGAAGCTAGGCCGTCTGGATCGGGAGGCGTTCGGGAAGGCTATTAATCTGATCCGAGCCGGTCATGTGGTGGTTATTTTTCCTGAGGGGGGACGCACGCAGGATGGACACCTTCGACAGCCCAAGGCCGGTATCGGAG
The DNA here is from genome assembly GCA_019636915.1 of Nitrospira sp. Taxonomy (GTDB): domain Bacteria; phylum Nitrospirota; class Nitrospiria; order Nitrospirales; family Nitrospiraceae; genus Nitrospira_D. The sequence continues at coordinate 2,007 of JAHBWQ010000131.1, forward strand.
TGATTGTGTCGCAGACGGGATGTCCGGTGGTTCCAGCGTATTTGAGAGGCACCTTTGACGTGCTGCCGCCAGGGGCGTCTTGGCCTCGATGTCGTCCTGTGACTGTGCGACTTGGAGCTCCGATCACATTTGATACGGGGAAGCAGAAAGAAAGAGCGGAAACCAAGCAGTTTTATCAACAGGTCAGCCGTACGGTGATCGAACATATCGCAGCCTTGGGGGAAGTACCCGTTCCAACAAGGAAGGACGATATGGCAAGCGATTCGCCGAACAGGTCGACCGCCGACGCTCACAACGCTGAGTGAGCTCGACGATTTCACCATCAGCACCCGACGAGAGTCGGAAGAGTAGGATGTTCATATGGGTACGGTATCCAACAGTAGCGACGCGCAGTTAGACCGCAATGCCTTAGCGGCGTTGTATGAAGAAACCTTCCGTAACCTGGAAGAAGGCACCATTACCGAGGGGCGAGTGGTGGCTCTGACCAAGGACAAGGTCATTGTTGATATCGGGTACAAGTCGGAAGGCATGATCCCGAACGATCAGTTCTCGTCGGACGACTTGGCGAATCTCAAGATCGGCGATCGGCTCCAAGTCTATATCGAAGAATGCGAAGACGCAGACGGCAATCTCGTGCTCTCCAAAGAAAAAGCCGACAAGATGAAGATTTGGGAAGAGCTCGAGAAGATGTACAAGGACGAGAAGAGTATCGAGGGCAAGATTGTGTCTCGCATCAAGGGCGGTATGATGGTGGACATCGGCGTCAAAGCGTTTCTGCCAGGCTCTCAGATCGATCTTCATCCGGTGCGTGATTTAGACGGGCTCGTTGGGAAGATGTTCCCACTCAAGATCATCAAGATCAACCACCGGCGAGGGAACGTGGTGGTGTCGCGACGGGTATTACTGGAAGAAACTCGCGATAAGAAGCGGCAGACAACCTTGGCAAATCTCAAGGAAGGTCAGCTGATTCAGGGAACCGTGAAAAACATCACCGATTACGGATCATTTATTGACCTCGGTGGGATCGATGGATTGCTCCACATTACGGATATGTCGTGGGGACGAGTTGGACATCCGTCGGAACTGTTTACGGTTGGTGACAAAGTGGAAGTGACGGTCTTGAAGTACGATCGCGAGACCGGACGTATTTCTCTGGGTCTCAAGCAAAAGAGTGCTGATCCCTGGACCAATGTCGCCGGCAAGTATCCCATCGGGACGAGAGTCCGTGGTCGGGTGGTCAGTTTGACTGATTACGGAGCATTTGTAGAGCTCGAGCCAGGTGTAGAGGGCTTGGTACACGTCTCAGAGATGTCTTGGACACATGAGGTTCGGCATCCGTCCCGGGTTGTGGCGGTAGGCGACCAAGTCGAAGCGGCGGTGCTTAATGTGGATCCGGCGAGCCGGAAGATTTCTTTAGGCATGAAACAAACCGCCCCGAATCCTTGGGATATGATCGAGGGGAAATATCCGATCGGCACCCGTATCGAAGGAAAAGTAAAGAGTTTGACGGATTTTGGGGTCTTTGTTGGACTGGAAGAAGGGATTGATGGGCTGATCCATATTTCCGATATGTCCTGGACGAAGCATATCAAACATCCTTCAGAACTCTTTAAGAAAGCGCAAAAAGTCGAGGCGATTGTCCTGCGCATCGACAAGGAAAAAGAACGGCTCTCACTTGGCTATAAGCAGCTGACGCGTGATCCGTGGGACGAGGTAATCCCGTCGCGGTATCATGTCGGCGATTCGGTGACCGGCAAGGTGTCGAAAGTCGCCGATTTCGGGATTTTCGTTGAACTGGACGGTGGTGTGGAAGGGTTGATCCATGTCAGCGAATCCGGTCTTGATTCTTCCCAGAAGCTGGAAGAAAAGTTTAAGTTGCAGGAGGACCTGACGGCGAAGATAATCAAAGTCGATCGAGAGGAACGCAAGATCGCACTCAGTCTTCGCGATCATCAACTCGACTGGGAGCGCAAGCAGGTCGACGACTATCATTCGTCGCAGGGTGCTATTGATCAGAGCCTTGGTCGGGCTGTTAAGCAGAGCCGGAAGCGAGCGCAAGCCGACGATCAAGAATAGGGGATTCCTGAACCGGACCGGTTGGTACTATGGCGGATGATGTGACACAGGATGTGCGCCCACCCAAACGCCATCTGCTTCGCAAAGTCGTTTGGCTCTTTGCGGCAGGGGTGGGTGCGATGGTGCTGGTGAATCTCCTTTATCCTGACCTCGACTTGTCAAGTGAGGATCGGATTGCCTTGATCCGTGTTGAAGGCGTCATCATGGATTCCCAAACGACGGTCAGTGAACTGAAACGTTTCAGCGAAAACCCTTCTATCAAGGCTATCGTCCTTCGGATTGATACGCCAGGGGGTGGTGTGGTGCCATCTCAGGAAATCCATGATGCGGTCAAGCGAGTGCGGAACAAGTCCAATAAGGCGGTGATTGCGTCGATGGGGAGTGTGGCGGCATCGGGAGGATACTACATTGCCGCGGCCACGGATCGGATCGTGGCGAATCCGGGGACCTTGACCGGGAGCATCGGCGTCATCATGGAGACCGCCAATGTGGAGGGGTTGCTTCAGAAAATCGGTGTGGAAGGGGTTGTCATCAAAAGCGGGAAATTTAAGGATGTGGGGTCTCCGCTTCGCAAGATGAGCTCCGAGGAGAGAGGCTTACTGCAAGGGGTGATGGATGACGTCCACAGACAATTTATCGAAGCTGTGGCAGAAGGCCGCTCACTGGAACTGCGGACGGCTCAAGCGCTGGCGGATGGACGGATCTTCACCGGTCGTCAGGCCAAAGACGCGAAGCTCGTTGATGAACTTGGAGACCTGGACGATGCCATCCAACTGGCTGCGGATGTGGTAGGGATCCAGGGAGAGCCAAAAATCGTTGAGCCGCGCCGCCGGTTTTCCCTTCGTGAAATGCTGGACTCGAAATTGAGCATGATGTTCCCGAAATTGGATATGCACCCAGGTGTCAGCCTGAAATATCTGATGGCGTTTTAACGACGTCATCAACGATGCGGTGATCATCGAACGGAGGGAAGGGCCTATGACGAAAGCACAAATCATCGAGAAAGTCTCGGAACAAGTGACCACATTGACCAAGAGGCAGGCGGAGGTCGTCGTCAATACGATCTTTGATTGCGTGCGAGACTCGCTGAAAAACGGAGACAAGACGGAAATTCGAGGGTTCGGCAGTTTTCGTTTACGAGCTCGTCGCATGAAGGAAGGGCGGAACCCCAAAACCGGAGAGACCGTTGCAGTTCCGGCCAAGCGGGTCCCATTTTTTAAGGCCGGCAAGGAGCTCAAAGAGTTACTGAATCAATAACGACGCAGTGTTTTTACAAGGACCCAGATCCATGTCAGACTCATCTCAGTTTGCAGCAACCGATATTCGGTGGACCGACGGCGCGCTGAGGCGCATGGAACGTGCTCCCATCTTTCTCCGCGGCATGGTGCGTCGGTTGGCTGAAAAAAAAGCGCGGGAACTGGGATATGAAGAAATTACTGAGGAGATCCTTGATCGGTTTAAGGGACAGATGATGGGAGGAATGGGCGGCGAATCTGGAATGGCAGCTGCCGCTGAAGAAATGGTGAAAGGGCAGCTTCCATGGACGGCTGCAGCAAAAGAGCGGTTGGCCACCGTACCGGGATTCATGCAGACCATGATCAAACAGATTGCGGAGGAGGTTGCCAAGGAGCGTGGGCATCTTGAAGTGAACGTCGAGTTGTTTGAAAAGGTGGAGGCACTCGGAGACCTGCGTGAAGAGGACCAGCCTTCGATGGAGTGGACGGAAGGAGCCTTGGCTTTACTTCAAGACAAGATCAAGGAGTCTCCCCCAATTGCGGTAGACTTCGTGACGGATATGCTCAAGCGGGATACCGAGGATCTGGCCAGAGAGAAACAGCTGACGCTTATCGATGAATCAACCCTCCGCGCTGTCTGGAATACCCCTCAGGCGAACATCGGCTGGACGGATGAGGCATGGAAACGGCTGCAAACATCTCCGGATTTTGTCAGGAGTGGAATCAGGAAAGCGGCCGAACGGCGGGCTCGGAGGCTGGGATTGAAGGAGATCGACTCCGACCATTTAACGACATTTCGAAACCAGGCGATGATGAAAGCTGTGAAACGTATCCGCTCATTCGGTTATCAAGAGCTGACATTTGACGCCTTTGAGACGGCGCTGAAGAAAACGAAACGTCTACAGAGCAACGACCAAGCCGAAAAGCGTCTTCAGGAGATCCGTAATCACTTTGCCGACCCCGCAACCAAGAAGCCTGAGGGGGGCACGCTGGGAGCTGAGCTCATGGATCGGTTTCGGAGATATCTCAAAGGGGAAGGCACTCTCTAGCCTGCGGGATATTTCAAATAGATACCTTCCTTGGCCTTCCAATCTTTTCATGCTGAGTATCCCGCTAAGAATTAGGCCGCGCCTATTTTTCTCACCGTAACTTTCCCAGACGGCTTGTCGCTTGAAACGGGTCCCTTTCGCTCGCCTATGTAGATTTCATGTCAGTGAAGAGTCTGTATTTAAGTCGTTGGGATTTCCATCAGTACCGGATGGTTTTCTTGAATGAGCAGGAAGGGATTGATAGCCGACAAGGAGGATCTTTGAGGCTCTCGATGAAACAGCCCGCTGAATAAGGGGAGAGGCAGTAGTTATGCTATCCAGTCAGGGGGCAGATTGTTGAGGCTAGGCGCCACAGGAGTGGCGCCCTGATTCGCTCCATGACTCTGACGTCCCTAGTGTGCCGCCGTTTCCTGGGGCCAGAATTTATGACGGATTTGAGGCAGCGGCTCATTGTCGAAATTGGGGATGTCGTAGAGACACCGATCAATCGTCGCCACTTCGTCTTCAGTCAAGGGCAAGCTGACCTTCTTTTTCCAGAATTGGTCGAGAGTGAAATAGTCGGCTGATTGAGGTTTCTGGGCCAATAACTCTTGCATTTTTTTAAAGCCAGCCGTATCAACGCCAGGAACTCGCCCCTTGTTTCGATCATGGCACCAGTTCAGAACTTCAGCAATTCCATACATTGTGATATCGACATTCACCATCTTGCTCATAAGATCCTCCAAAGAATATCTATGAATCATAACGTAAACCGCTGCTGAAATTCAAAGCCCTGATGGTGGTGCATTGTCGATTGCGGGTCTGAATAGGGCATCTGTATACTAGGTCTTCTGGCCGGGTGCCTGGTTGGTGAACAGATTTTCCTGCGGTTCATCTGCCTTTGCCCTCATGGTTGTCGTGCAGAGAAGGCAAGTGCGTCTTCTACTTGTCTCTGATCCCTGTGAGCAGTTTCACGAGGATGGGAATCGATGTGCGGTGCCTTTTTCCTGCCTGAGCAGGGAGCCGTGGATCGCCAGTTGAGGAGGAATGCACAACAGAGGTTCATTGTGGACACTTGGCCTGTGCAACAAAGCCGGTGGGCTGAGGAGATGCGATAGCCTTGCTGACGATCAGGAGAGAACGAGAAGTGCTGTTTCTGAGAGCTTGAGAGCACTGATAACTGAAGGGGAGAAATAGCTTATGGTCAATCTCCTTGGAGTTCTGAACGGTCCGACACGATGTTCGTCACGCGCTCTGCACGAAAATGACATGTGATTGGAGTAGGTTTATCTTCGGTATGCTGGGGTTCGGTCTCCTCCTTGGGACCGGTGTATTGGCCTGTTCCAAGACAGAGCCCTATCTACCACCTGATCCGTTTTATTATTTTGCCAGTTATCCGGTCGGCAAGAACCCAACGACCATTACCACCGGTGATTTCAATCACGATTCGTTTACCGATCTCATTACGACGAATATTTCTAGCAACACCGTTTCTATCCTACTCGGCAATGGCGACGGGACATTTAAGGCACAAACGCAGCTTCATGTCTGCCAGGAGCCTCGTGCCCTTGCCATGAATGATTTTAATGAAGACGGACATGCTGATGTCGTTCTGGCTTGTTCTGGCGGAGATGAAGTGGCCCTCCTGGTTGGCCGCGGGAACGGAAAGTTTGAAGAAGGGCCCCGCTATCCCGTCCATCGAAGTCCAGTGTCACTGGCGGCCGAAGATGTGAATGGCGATCATCACGTCGATCTGGCCGTAGCTCTTCGGAACGATAAGGTCAAGGTATTTCTTGGAAATGGAAAGGGTGAGTTACAACACGGTGTGCAATATGAACATGGAGACACGCCAACGTCCGTGGCTCTGTCCGACCTCAATGGCGATGGCAAGGTCGATCTTGTCGTCACCAACGGAGGGCCGATGTCCAATGCCGTATCGATCTGGCTCGGCAACGGGGACGGGACCTTTCGCGATCCCAAGGACTATCCTACTGGCCGGCGACCCTTGGGTGTGAGTTTCGGAGATTTCAACAACGACCACAATAGCGATCTGCTGGTTATCAATGGGGAAAAGGATAGCTTTACGACATTTTTAGGAAACGGCAATGCGACGTTTCGGCCAGGGAAAGACGCCGGTGCGGATGCCGGCCCCAATTTCGGCCTGGCCCGAGATTTTAATGGCGATCAGCTCGTTGATGTGGCGATCGTGAATCTCCAATCGAGCGACCTGTCGATTCTATTCGGGAAAGGTGATGGGACCTTTCACTATCCCCCGAGGAACTATCGAACGAAGTCCGGTCCGTTTGCGCTCTCCTCCTTCCGTGTCACCACGACAGGGGGAGAAGAACCGGGACTCGCCATTGCAGACAATGGAAGCGGCAGCGTCTCTATCTTTCTCCACCGTGGGCTTAAGTCCCTTGCACGGTCTGATCCGAAGGGATAACCACGAGTGATCCCAGGCTATTTCTTGACAGCTTAGGCCCCCTTCGCTAGAGTTGAAAAAAGCTGGAAAGAGCAGGATTTACGAGCAGAAGAATGGCGTTTCGATCCTTCACCTGGTGGTTCATGATAGGGGCTCTGCTGACCCTCTCAGTCCTGATGGTCCAGGGGGGGGTTCGTGACTTATGGGAAGGGACCCAGCCTTCCGGGGGGACGAATGTGTTCGTCTATTTTGGTACAACGCTCATCGGTGGGGGGCTACTCGCCGGCTGTGTCGCACTAATCATGAATCGTATTCGATAATTTAGAAGGATGCGGAAAAGCCCATCAACGGTGTTCTCGCATCGCACAGAGGCTCAATGCGGAGGAGGGGACGTAAGGTGTTGATCCGTTTGCGTCGATCATGGGTAAGCGGGTTAAGCGAAGTTTGGTATGTACCTTCTCGCCTCTTCACTCGCTATGGCCTTGCTGGACGGCCTTTTTGACCATCCTGCGGGTGTGCGTGAATCGATTGATGGCGCTCTATCGTCGCCCATTTTAGGCAGGTCGAAGTAGTGGTTCCCCAGTCTGTTAGAGAGAGCAGGACGTATATGCAATGCCTCAAGTGCAGAGGGTTTATGATGGTCGAACGCCACTACACCCTCCTGAATCGCCGAATCTATGCCCGATGCCTCAACTGTGGATTCTGGATTGATCTGGCCGACCTTCTTCGTTTCTTTCACAAAGTCATCGATAGCGGGAGCAAAGGTGGCAAGGTTCGGGAATCATTCATGTTTTAGCGAGGCGGTGGTATTTGGTAACAGCGGATCATATCCGGCCTCTTCATCGTCTGTGGAACGGCAGACGGAACCTATATCATGTCATTCTCCTGGTAGCGTACGCATTCCTATGGAATGCCATTGACGCGCTCCCAGTATCGGCAAGAACTCCACATAACCCTCAGGATGCAGTTCGATCCGTCAACTATGTTCCTCACGTGCTTCACTGGAAGCGCATCCCTGCCCACAGCATTCTTCTCAAAGAACTACGATCGGGACGCGTACTCTTCGAACATGACACTGAGAAGCGTCTTTCCCCAGCCAGTTTGACCAAGATCATGTCGGCATTGGTGATTCTGGAGAAAGCCCGGCTTGATGAACTGGCAACCGTGAGCAAAAATGCCGCACGGGCGCCGAAGACGCACTTGCGGATCAAAGTCGGTGAGGTGTTCCGCTTGGGCGATCTGCTGAAGGCCATGATGATGGTATCGGCGAACGACGCATGCTTAGCGGCTGTCGAGCATGTCGGCGGTGATGAAGCACAATTTGTCACGTTAATGAATGCCAAGGCGGCGGCGCTTGGATTGGCCGATACACATTTTAGTAACGGATGTGGATTCGATAGTCCCGATCACTACTCAACGGCCGAAGATCTCGCCAAACTCAGTGAAGTGGCCATGCGAAATGCAACCTTCCGAAACCTGGTCAAAGCCGAACGGGAGATCATCACGCCGGTCAGTGGCTATCGCGCCTATGTTTTGCACAATACCAACCGACTGCTCGGTCGAATCCCCGGTGTGGAAGGTGTGAAGACAGGCTTTACCTCGAAGGCGGGTCGGTGTCTCATAGCAAAGGTTTCACAAAACGGCAGCGATCTGTTGCTGGTTATTCTGAACTCCAATCGTCGGTGGACGACCGCAAAGAGCTTGATTGATTACGGCCTTCGTCTCACCAATCCGATCTAATAGCCTCTTCAGGCGACGGCAATCTGTAGGCGAATAGGAAGAAGGGTGTCTCTAGGCCTGAAGCGGAGGAAGCCGAACCGCACAGTGGGAGTTAGCGTGGGGCGGCAAACTCGATATTGATGTCTTTGCCGAGGTAGTTTACTTGGAAACCTTGCGAGTCGTAGGCCATGACGGCTCCCATCACGTTTTCATCGCCGTATTCTTCTTTGCCCAGTAACTTCCTGATGTCATCAGGGCTTTCGCTATTGAGAACATTGCGGAAGATTCCTCTTGTTCGATGGGCAAATCGGTTATTGATGAATAGCAGGTCGACCTTGCCGTCTTGGATCCGTACACCGGCCATTGGCCCAGTTGGTTTCCGCTGATCAAGCAGGAAGATGAACGTGGCTTCCTGTTCGACTTTAATGCCAAGTGGTTTTCGATTCACCAGCGTCTCAAGGGTTTCGACGGCTTTGTTTTCTGGATCACCGAGTTTGACCCCAAAGAGGGACACGGTGTTGCTGGAAATGGCCTTCGGTTCCGTGACGTCGTGCTCGCTCAATTCATAAGGTTCAGCCGAAGTGAAGCTGGAAATGGAGAGAAGGCTGATGAGTACGACGAATGCGAAGTGAAGGGGAGTCCTGTGCATGGTGTCATCACTCTCTATCGTGGAATTAGGTGGTCTATTCTGAATGCAATGTCAACTGTCGTCAGAAGATAGACTGGAGAAATCTCTCTGGTGAATTGTAGCGAATCATCTGTCGGACCTGCAAGAAAACCCCAAGGTACAGTGCGAAGTTTCTACTCAATTGAAAGAGGGCGTCCTGCTGACTCTGTGGGGCAAGCTAGAGGAGGTTTTGTGTCCAGCAACATACTTCCAAGGCGTCCAAGTCGGAGAAAGTAAGGTCGGCACTCAAGATCGATCTCGTCGGTCAAGTCTTCCAAATCATGCAAGCAGTCCTTGAGAATGGCACGTCGTTGATCATCGAGACCATCAGGGCTGTCGAGATAGAAGACAACACAACCACCGATCACGGTGTCGATGGTCATCAATGGCCCTTGATGTGGGCTTGAAAACTGGGGCCAGCCATCGGCGCAATGATGCTCCCACGCAGTGACAATCATGTCACGCTCCATGAGCGGCTCCTTGGTCGATCAGCTCACCGTAGGTCCACACCCTAACGTACAGTGAGGCCGGTGAGCAAGCCTCACGTGAGGAGATGAAAAGGTATGTCCTCAACAGTTGAGTGACTCAGGGGTAGAGACCCCGTTGGAGATGTGCTTGGGCGACCTGGTCAATTCCGCTCATAAGTGCTGCCATCCTCATCGAAACGTGACGTTCGCCGGAGAACCGCAGGGTGCGGTGAAAGGCAGAGGTAATGATATTCTGTAGGCGGCTCTGAATATCGGCGGCGCTCCAGAAAAAGCGCTGGAGGTCCTGCACCCACTCAAAGTACGAGACGATGACGCCGCCCGAATTGGCAAGAATATCCGGGATCACAAAGATACCCTTGTCGGCCAGGATACGGTCGGCCTCCAGCGTCGTCGGACCGTTTGCGCCTTCGGAAAGGATACGGCACTTCAGGCGATCGGCATTCTTTCCCGTGATTTGTTCAGAGAGGGCGGCGGGAATCAGCACGGTACATTCCAGTTGTAGTAATTCCTCGTTTGTGATGGCGTCCCCGAGCTTGGTCTGATGCAGTGGCTGACCGGGGTCGCGCCGTATCAACTGTGCGATGTCCAATCCCTTTGGATTATAGATTCCACCTGAGACATCGCTCACGGCTACCACACGTGCCCCCTGTTCTCGCATGATGCGCGCCGTATGCGAACCGACATTACCAAACCCTTGCACGACCACGGTTGCGGCCTCGACCGACAGCTTTAGATGGCGCAAGGCCTCCAGTGTGACATACACCACTCCTCGGCCGGTGGCTTCCTCACGACCGAGGCTGCCGCCAATAGAGAGTGGTTTGCCGGTCACGACTCCTGGAACCGCGTAGCCGACCTGCTGGCTATAGGTATCCATCATCCAGGCCATGATCTGCGCATCGGTGCCGACATCCGGAGCCGGAACGTCCTTGTCCGGACCAATCAGTGGAAAAATTTCCGCGGCATAACGTCTCGTCAACCGTTGAAGTTCGCCGGGTGAGAGGCTCCGTGGAGTCACTTGCACCCCGCCTTTTGCTCCGCCATAGGGAAGACCGGCGAGCGCACATTTCCATGTCATCCACATGGCCAGGGCGGCCACTTCACCGAGTCTCACATCCGGATGGTAACG
>JAHBWQ010000132.1 GCA_019636915.1 Nitrospira sp.
TGGAGCCGTTCGATCAAGGCCGCGTCCAAGATCGTTCCTGCTGCCACAATGGGGAGTCCGTTGGCATTGGTGATTGGTCGTGCAAGGACCATATCGGGCAGGAGTTCGTACACAACCACGCGTTTCATCTATCTGATGTCCTTGATATTGAGGGCATATCCGATCGTGTGCCAATCGATTCGGCAGTATACCCATGACAGGAGTGCCTGCCGGCTGTCATTTCCTTATCGGAAGATCTGTCCCTCTTCTAAAGGATGTTTCGATCGATGAGACTGCGGGCTGACAGACCGGTGAACATGACGTGAGGGAATGAGCAGCCTCGCTGTTGAGAGAAGATTGTCTCTGTCAGGAATAGGCGCAGCGATCGAAAAGGCATTCGACGAGTTGTTGCTGCATACATGGTGTCCACCTGTAACCAAATCGGATTGATCAGTCTGGTGTGTGCTGAGTCAGCCGAACAGGGAGGATCATGATCTGAGGGCAGGGGCTGTCGCGTGGCGACTATTGAATCGTTCCGATCACAATGGCATGGGCGACGAACCGGCCGTAGGGTACGTCGCGGCATTGCTCCCAATCTGACTCGATCCAGTAGTTCTGTTTGGAAATGCGTTTCAGGAAGAGCTGGGTCGAGAACGGACTTCTCCCGCTGTTCAGTAAACCGTCAAAATAGTGGTTGTATCCGATCGGGAGGCTTGCCACGATCTTACCGCACGGAGCCAGGCAGGTCGATCGCAGATGCGCAAGCACGTGGAGCAATTTGGCTGGTTCCCTTGGTTGTTCATCCCATCCGACATGTTCCAGTGTCGAGATGCTCACGATTAAATCGTATGGCTGTTGAGGGACCAGGTCGATGATATCCTGGTTCATCACGCCGGGGCTGACCTCGTATTTGTCGACGACCTCATGCTGAATGGAAAAGTAATGAGACAAGACGTTGCCCACTTCGAGCACCCGCTTGCCTTCATGTTGGAGCAGCAGTTCGCGGAAGATGGGGATTTCGACCCCACGCTCGTTTTTCCATGTTCGATTATAGGGATGGTACAGGTACTCGTACTCACGGCCATTGAATCGGAATGTCTTGTCTCGCACACAGCGGGTCAAGGCCATTTTCATGGCGCGCCAATAACGTGCGGACGCGCGCTCGGTGCCGGGAGCGGCGCTGGTGTAGTCGTAGGTGTAGGGCATGGAGGAAACGATCACTCGAAGACGATGCGGGAGCCCGGGGACTTCATCTTAAAGATCTGCAAGGCGTTGTAAATGCCTTTTGCGGGATGGTTTAGGATCAGGCGAGAATTGGTGATATGGGTGTCGAGCAGCTCATATTGTCCGCCGCTGTAATAGAGATCGCAGTCGTCGATCTGACAGTTCTTGTAGACGTGATTATCTAGGGCGAGTTTCGCTTTTGAGAAGGTCTGCCCGTCGATCACGATATAGTTCGGTTCAAGTCCCATAGTGATCAGGTTGGCGAACTATAGCAAAGTCAACACGAGTCGTAAACCAGCCTGCGAGTTGTCCCGTTACGCGCTCGCGGGAAGGGCTCTAATTCTGGACAATCCGAAACACCGTCCCTCTCAGAGTGGTTAGGTAGAGTTCTCCCAGGCCGTCTTGGCCAAAACTTGAGATGGCGGGAGTGACGAGGAGTGGCCAGTTTTGTCGCTCGGTAGCGGCGCCGTTCCTGAAACGGAAACTACGGACAAAACCGGCACAGAAATCCCCGTAGAAGTATGTCTCGTGGATGGCTGGTATGGCCTGGCCCCGATACACGTATCCGCCGATGACGGAGCAGGCTCCCTTGTCGTGGGTGTATTCAACGATCGGGAGGGTGAGGGTGCCAGAATCGCAGTTCGACGTAGGATTGAAACAGGCTGCCCCTTCCATGAGCCGCCAGCCGTAGTTCAGTCCGCGTCCCGCGTGAGGACCTGTCGATATATTGATCTCCTCTCGGGCACTTTGGCCGACATCGCCGACGTAGAGATCATCGCCATCAAACGAAAATCGCCAGGGATTCCGCAGCCCGTAGCTCCACACGAGCGGATGACCGTTGCCCGAGACAAATGGGTTCAGGGTTCCACTGGTGCAAGCCGTTCCAGTCGCTGGATCGATTCGGAGGAGTTTCCCCAGTTGACTTGTGAGAGTTTGCGCATGATTGTTCGGGTCCCCTGCACCACCACCATCCCCGATTCCTGCATACAGACAACCATCCGGTCCGAACGCCAACATCCCTCCGTTGTGGTTGCGAAAGGTCGGATGGGGAATAGAGACGAGGATGGCTTGCGAAGCCGGATCAGCGATGTTTGGATTCGTTGCCGAGGTCACAAAGCGAGCGATGGTGATCGCGCCAGTACTGTCTGTATAGTAGACATAGAATCGGCTGTTGGTATTGTAGTGAGGATCGAAGGCGAGCCCCAGTAATCCTTGTTCTCCTCCGCTGGTGATCCCCGTCAAGGTCAGCAACGTCCCCAGCTTGGTGCCGGTCATCCTCTCGAGAACCTTGATCGTCCCTCCTTGTTCCACGACAAACAGGCGATCGGCATCCCCGGGAGGTGCAGTCAAGAAAACGGGGGCACTCAGATCGCTCGTCACCGTTTGGAGCGTGAGACTGGTCAGCGTAGAGGTAGGATTCCTTGTGGTGCTTCCGCTGTTGCAGGCCGTGAGGAGGCAGGCCAAGCACATGAACTGGATCATCTGAATGATGAAGAGTCTCATTTGTAACCCACTGTTCTCTATGGAGATAGTCTGGATCTGTGTTCCTCAACCCGGCAGCACCCCTTTTGCCCCATTATTGTAAGGGGAGACTACTGTGCCGGTCAGGGATGGCACATCCAATTCGATGTGTGCCAGTATGAACCAGGCTGGGGAGGTGTTTGCAAGTGGGCCGCATTTGGTCTTGATCCCACCTGTGGGACTCTATAGAATAGCCAAGCTTTTCGGGTGGCTCGCTTCGAATTCGACACTGCCCACCTTAGGATTTACCCACTCGCGCATGTACTTGTAGGATGGGTTGAAGCCACGGAGAGCCGTGTGACATCAGGAATCCGTTTAACCAGTAGGAGGGTTTCCCGTGAGTGACTCAGCGATTATCACATTTGCCCTCATCGCGGCCGTGGCAGGCATTGGCTATGGGTTGTACCTGGCGATGTGGGTGTTCAAGCTCGATGCCGGTAATGCGAAGATGCAGGAAATTGCAAAGGCCATTCAGGAAGGCGCCAGTGCCTACATGAATCGGCAGTATAAGACCGTTGGTTATGTCGCGGCGGGATTGTTCGTGGTGTTGGCCCTCGCCGGCGTGGTCTCGGATAAGTTTGGTCTGCTCACGGCGACAGGGTTCTTGGTCGGCGCGGGTGCGTCGGCGATTGCCGGCTATGTGGGCATGATCATCGCGGTTCGGGCCAACGTGCGGACGGCACAAGCTGCCCATAACGGAATGAATGCGGCCTTGGTCGTGGCCTTTCGTGGTGGCGCGGTGACAGGTCTTCTGCTGATCGGTCTTGGGCTGCTGGCCATTACCGGATTTTATTCGATCGCTGAATCGATGGCCGGTCAGGAAAAAGCCATCCATGCGTTGCTCAGTCTCGGGTTCGGGGGGAGCTTGATCTCCGTATTCGCACGGGTCGGCGGCGGAATTTATACAAAGGCCGCGGACGTCGGGGCAGACTTAGTCGGAAAAGTGGAGGCGGGGATCCCTGAGGACGATCCGCGTAATCCAGCGGTCATCGCGGATAACGTGGGTGACAATGTCGGTGATTGTGCCGGTATGGCGGCGGATCTCTTTGAAACCTATGCGGTCACGACGGTCGCGGCGATGGTTCTGGCCTTTACGATGTTCAAGGGTGTGACGGCACCTATTCTGTATCCGCTCGCATTGGGGGGGATTACGATCTTTGCGACGATTGCCGGGATTCTTTTCGTCAAGGTCGCTCCGGGTGGAGAAATTATGCCCGCTCTATACAAAGGATTGTTTGTAGCCGGGGGGATTGCTGCAGTGGCGTTTCTCCCGTTTACATTCATGATTATGGGGGGTGTTGGTGGTGTCGGTGGATTCAGCTACTACATCGCCTCGTTGCTCGGTCTGGGTGTGACGCTGGCGCTTGTGTTCATCACCGATTACTACACCTCAAAAGAGTACGAGCCGGTGCAGTACATTTCGAAAGCAAGCGAAACCGGCCATGCGACGAATATCATCGCCGGTTTAGCCGTGGGCATGCAATCGACGGCGGCTCCGGTCGTGGTGATTTCCATGGCGATTCTCGGCAGCTACTGGGTCTGTGGCGGTGCCGAGTCAGGTGGTCTGTATGGTGTGGCCGTGGCGGCTGTGGCCATGCTCTCGATGGCCGGGATCGTGGTGGCGATCGATGCCTTTGGCCCGATCACAGACAATGCCGGCGGTATCGCCGAAATGTCTCATTTGGGCAAGGAAGTTCGAGACATCACCGATCCATTGGATGCCGTGGGTAATACGACCAAGGCAGTCACCAAGGGCTATGCCATCGGGTCCGCAGGATTGGCGGCAGTAGTCCTCTTTGCCGAATACTCGCGCGAAGTTGCTGCGCATAATCCAGCGCTGGCGGCATTCGATCTCTCCAATCCAAAAGTGTTGGTCGGGTTGTTCCTCGGCGGCATGTTGCCGTTCATCTTTGGCTCACTGTGTATGCGGGCCGTCGGTGAAGCGGGCGGGTTGATCGTAGAAGAGGTGCGGCGTCAATTTAGAACGATCAAGGGAATTATGGAAGGGACGGGCAAGCCGGAGTATGGCACCTGTGTCGATATTGTGACGCAGGCGGCCATCCAGAAGATGATGATCCCAGGCTTGATTCCGGTGGCGTCCCCGGTGGTCATCGGTCTGGTACTTGGGCCACAGGCACTTGGTGGGGTGTTGGTCGGCAGTATCGTGACCGGTTTGTTTGTCGCGATTTCCATGACGAGTGGCGGCGGCGCCTGGGACAATGCAAAGAAGTTTATCGAAGAGCAAGGTCTAAAAGGTACTGATACGCACAAAGCGGCGGTGACCGGTGATACGGTCGGCGATCCCTATAAGGACACGGCTGGACCGGCAGTGAACCCGATGATCAAAGTCATCAATATCGTGGCATTGCTCATTGTGTCGCTCATCGCGGGGTAGGCTCGTTCCGATATCATCCTGATTCCAATGATGAAGCGCCGTGTCCGATCCGGGCACGTCGCTTTTTCGTTTCTCCCCCTTGCCTTGACGGGTTTCTGTTCCCTAGAGTATGGTGAACATATGACCGGCAGTTGCGGGCTGATCGCGAGGATTTCCCTGGCCGACAGGAGGTGCTCGAATGGAAAAGCAGGAACGAAAGCAAGAGCCGAGACGAGAACCACAAGGTAAAGAAGAGGTCAAAGCCAACCCGAAGGTGGTGGAGGCCGGGAAGAAGCTGAAGGAAGATATCGATAAGCTGGTTGATGAAATCGACGATGTCCTTGAAAAGAACGCCGAGGAATTTGTGAAGAACTACGTGCAAAAAGGAGGCGAGTAGGCGATCGATTCTCTTCACGTCTCTCTGGTTCCCTCTTCTGTGTACCCCGTCGGTGTTTCCCTCCTGTCGTTGTTTGACAAAGAAGCAGCGACTTATTAGAGTCAGGCACTTTTCTCTGAGTATCATATCTTGAATGATGCCCAGGCCCAGATTGATAAGGAGGCAACGGTGAAGTCTAAGCTCTGGGTCTTTCGGCAGGTCGACCCAATCCAACGAGGCCGCCTCTCACAGGCCTTATCCATTTCTTCCGCAACCGCCTCGTTGCTGCTCAACCGGGGTGTGATGAATGTCGACCAGGCGTTGGCCTGGATGTCTCCACTCCGAACGCATGATCCCTTCTTGATCCCCGACATCGAGCGGGCCGTTGACCGTTTGCATCAAGCCATGCAACGGCAGGAGCGCGTCTGCTTTTATGGCGACTATGATGTGGACGGCATGTCCGCGACGAGTGTGTACGTATCGTTTTTTCGTGGCCTTGGGGCACAGGTCCGAGCCTACGTCCCGCATCGGTTGCGCGAAGGATATGGACTCAATGAGCAGGCGGTTCGAACCCTGGCGCAGGACGGCATTACATTATTAGTGACGTCGGATTGCGGGACGACATCGCATCGTGAGATTGCTCTCGCCAGTCAACTGGGGATGGATGTCATCGTGACGGATCACCATCAGAGCGACATGGCGCTGGTCCCAGCGTTGGCGGTGATGAATCCCCATCGACAGGATGCACGGTATCCGTTTCATGGACTTTGTTCCGGTGGTCTCGCGTATAAAGTCGTGCAGGCGTATGAGACGAAATACGGCTCTGGGACGGTGTGTGTAGAGTCACTGTTGGATTTGGTGGCGCTGGCGACGATCGCCGACGTGGTTCCACTACAGGATGAAAATCGACTCTTTGTTCGCGAAGGCCTGGCTCAGATTTCGCGCGGTGCACGCTGCGGGCTGCGGGCCTTGAAGCAGGTCGCCGGCGTGACTCGTGACTGTGCGGCGGATACAATCGCGTTTAAGCTCGCCCCTCGGCTCAATGCCGCAGGGCGGTTGGATGAGGCGATCAAAGGGGTCAGGCTGTTAACGACGGACTCTGAACAAGAAGCGCAAAGATTGGCTGAGGAGCTGGATCAGCTGAATCATAGGCGCCGTGACCTTGAGGCGACGATACTCGACGAGGCATTGGCTCAAGTCGAGTCGAGACAGTTGCCTGGTGGGATCGTGTTATATGCGCGGGGATGGCATCTTGGGGTCGTCGGTATTGTGGCTGCCCGTATCATGGAACGTTTTCATCGTCCGACGATCGTCATCGCCGTCAATGAAGACGGTATCGGAAAAGGCTCGGCGCGGACGGTGCCGGGTTTCGATCTGTATCAGGCATTGGCCGGCTGCCGAGATGTCCTGCTTGCGTTCGGAGGCCATCCCAGCGCAGCGGGGGTGACGCTCAAGGAGGAGCGATTGCCCGAGTTCGCCGAACGCTTTGCTGCCACGGCGGAAGCCTGGATGCGGAGTACGCACAGTGTGCCGATGTTGCATCTCGACTCTGAACTGCGGCTGGACGAGGTCACGCTCAAACTGATCCGAGAGATTGGGACCCTGCATCCGTTCGGCGCGGGCAATCCAGAACCGACTTTTGCCGTAAGGGGATTGAATGTCGTACAAGCCCGCGTCGTGGGGGACAAGCATTTGAAGATGACGGTCCGGCAGGGAGGGTCAGTGCCGTTTGATAGCATCGGATTTGGGATGCCGCCCCTGGAGGAGCAGGGATTGTCAATCAATACACCGATCGACGTCGCATTTACGCCGGAACTCAATCACTGGAACGGCTACGATCGAATCCAATTGCGCATTCGGGACATACGGGCGGCAGGAATCGAGTAACTGATGAAGTACGAAACGGTGACGAACATCGATCAACTGCTGGAGCGGGTGCAATCCTATCAGCCTGATGCTGATCTTGGGATGGTGCGCAAAGCCTACGAATTTTCTGCGAAAGCGCATGAAGGACAGGTCCGTCGTTCCGGAGAGCCCTATGTCAAACATCCCATCGCCGTGGCCGGTGTGCTGACCTCACTGAAAACCGATGTGACGGCGATTGTCGCCGGGTTGCTGCACGATACCCTGGAGGATACGGTTGCGACGGCCGGCGAGTTGGAGCGAGAGTTCGGCAAGGATGTCGTGCATCTTGTCGATGGGGTCACAAAGATCGGGAAGATTACGTTCAAGAGTTCCGAGGAGAAGCAGGCCGAGAACTTTCGCAAAATGGTGCTGTCGATGGCGGACGATATCCGCGTGGTGATCATTAAGCTCGCCGATCGACTGCACAATATGCGCACCCTCGAGCATCTCAGCGAGAAGAAGCGACTTGAGATCGCACAGGAGACCCTGGAAATCTATGCTCCCTTGGCCAATCGGATCGGCGTCGGATGGGTGAAGAACGAACTGGAAGATCTCTGCCTCAAACATCTGAAGCCGGATGTGTATGAGATGTTACGGGTGCGTGTCGCGAAGCGGGATGAAGATCGCCAACAGTACATTCAAGAGGTGCGGGAGCTGGTGGAGAAAGCCTTGGCAGAACACGGCCTCTCCGGCGCGGTCTATGGTCGACCGAAGCATCTCTACGGCGTCTATCAAAAGATGAACAAACAGTCGATCTCCTTTGAGGAGGTCTACGATCTCACCGCCTTGCGGATCATTACCGACACGAAGATGAACTGCTACGCCATGCTCGGGGTGATCCACTCGCTGTGGCGCCCGCTTCCCGGTCGTTTCAAGGACTACATCGCCATTCCAAAGTCGAATCTGTATCAGTCGCTCCACACTACTGTGGTGGGACCCAAAGGCGAGCATGTCGAGTTCCAGATTCGAACGGAAGAAATGCATCGAGTGGCGGAATACGGGATTGCGGCGCATTGGAAGTATAAGGAACAGGGGCGTGTTCAGGATAAGGACAGCAAAGCCTTTGGATGGCTGAGGCAGTTCATCGAATGGCAAAGCGATCTGCCGGACAATCGTCAGTTCATGGATTCAGTCAAACTCGAATTATTCCATGACGTCGTGTATGTCTTCACCCCCAAAGGAACGGTTAAAGAGTTACCGAAAGACTCGACGCCGATTGATTTTGCCTATGCGATCCATACTGAGGTCGGTGATCATTGCGTGGGAGCGAAGGTGAACGGCAAAATCGTGCCGCTCAAATACGAGCTGGAGAGCGGCGATACGGTTGAAATCCTGACCTCGCCGAATCAGACGCCGCATAAGGATTGGCTCAAGTTTGTCCGCACATCACGAGCCAAGACAAAAATCAAACATTGGATTAAGGCCGAGGAGCAGAAGCGAAGTTTGGAGATCGGGCGGCGATTGCTGGAGACAGAGTTGCGGCGACATGGATTGGCTCCTGCTCAAGTGTTGAAATCGAGTGAGTTGGCAGAGGTCGCCAAACTAGAGGGGTACGAAACGACCGACGAGCTGACGATCGCCGTTGGGTTTGGGCATATTGCGACCGCGCAAATTGTCAATCGGCTGGTTGCCCCGGCATCCGAGGCAACGCCGGTTTCGCACGAACCGGCAACACCCCAGAGGGTATCGAGTGGTCGAGGGGAGGAACCGGGGGTTCAGGTCAAAGGCGGGCGTGATTTGCTGATGCAGTTGTCCCGCTGTTGTAATCCCGTTCCCGGCGATCGAATCTTAGGCTACATCACGCGAGGAAGAGGACTGACGATCCACTCCGTTGATTGTCCGAATCTGGAGGCATTGGATTACGACCGCGCTCGGTTGGTGGAGGTGGAATGGGATACGGCTGCTCCCAGTCTCCATGCCGTCAAAGTTGCCGTCATTGCCGAAGATAAGACCGGTGTGCTGGCGAATGTTTCTTCGGCGATCGCCGAATGCAAGGCGAATATCAGCCGTGCCGAAATCATTACGCGAGAAGACCGTAAGGCTGAGTTGGATTTTATTGTGGAGATCGCCGACACGGCTCATCTGAATCGCGTGCTGAAAACTATTGAGCGGATCGATGGTGTCATTACGGCACGACGGGTTCGATCCTGGCAGCACTGATCAGGCTGGATATGTGTTGAGAATCGCTGTAAGTCTGGTTATGGAACGATCGTCTAGTTTCCTGTGGGGGCGATCTAGAGAGGAACCCTGGGTAGCGACGTACGATTCGTTTTTTTCAGGCGGGGAGACCTTGCCCGACTGGGTTTTCTCGCAACCGATTTGCGACCCAACACTACGGTTGGCCGAACTGCAACTTAGCCCCTTTCTCGATCTTGTACCCGTCAACGGTCCCCCCTGCGATCTCAAGGACGTACAGCGCGTCATCAGTGTTCGGGCGATACTGCGGACAGGAATCATCACTCTTCGTGCAAATCGGCACATTGCGTTCGATATGCGTCACACGTTTTTTTCCGTCAATCCAGATGAGATCCAGCGCCATCTTGGTGTTCTTCATCCAGAAGTTCCAGGCCTGGGGTTGACCGAAGAAAAACAGCATGCCGTGGTCTTTCTTGAGATGATCTCGATACATGAGGCCCACCGAACGTTTGAGCGGCGTATCGGCGACTTCGGCCTTGATCGTGACTCCCGAAGGCGTTTGAATGGAGACAAGATCAGATCCCGTGGCGCGAGCTGTCTGCACATCGCCGGCGAGAAATCCTCCAGTGAGCACGATATAGGGGAAAAACCACATCGAGAGCGTGTGTCGCATCCGCGCATCCTAATGATCGAGATCATCTCCAGTCAAGGAGGCGGCCTTCGTGGTGATGACGAGAGACAGCGTTATGTTGCAATTCTGTTGCGTCCTATGCGATTCTCCAGCCGAATCAAGCGAGGAGCCCATGCAAGAGAAGCGGCGGGTGTTGTACAAAAAAGGCGTGTTCGTCTGTCCTGGCTGTCGCCAGTCCTACGTCCAGGAGAAATGGATTGAAGAGTGGCGGATTCGCTGTCACCGTTGTACCTACCGAGGGACGCTGACAGAAGTGTCGGTTGAAGAGCATATGGAGGAAGAGACGTTCCGACGCTAATCCTCTGGCTTTGTTCTATCTGGACCATCACCCCGTGGTGACACCCCGTACGCAACGATCCTCCTCAAACTCCCTGCTGTCTTTTTTCGCCGTCGTCCTCATGTCGGTGATCCTATCCACTGGCTGTGCCGTGCGGTCCTGGGCGGACGAAGATTTGCCGGGCGTGAAGATTCTTGTGACCTATCACTCTCTTTCCGGCAATACGGAACGGATGGCCGAGGCGGTCGTCGAGGGAGCCAAGTCCGTGCCGAACACTCTGGTAGTACTCAAACGTGTAGGACTGGTAACGGCGGAGGACCTGTTCTCTTCCGACGCAGTGATCGTCGGGTCTCCGGTGTACTGGTCCAACATGTCCGGAGAGGTCAAGACGTTCTTCGACAATTGGCAATTCAAGTTCGGGGTGTTCCCCGAGTTCAAAATGAGGAACAAAGTCGGTGCGGCCTTTGCGACTGGAGGGCAGGTCTCCAGCGGCAAGGAAGTGACGATGCTGACGATTCTCGCCGCGATGCTGGGGAATCAGATGATTGTGGTGAGCGGCGGGGGTGCATTCGGAGCATCCGCCACGACAGAAAACGACAGCCCGGGTATTGATAAGAAGGAACTTACCGATGCGAGGGCTCTCGGGCAGCGAGTCGCGGACGTGGCCACATTGATCAGTAGAGCCTCCTCCAAATAAGTGTGTCCTCGCATAGAAGCGTTACATGGACAGCGATGACGAAACGATCGGATGGGTCTGATCCGGTGGGGGAACGCTGCGCGCTGGGTTGTGAACGTCTCAGCGAGGTTTCAGGAAAAAGACAGCTCTATCGTCTGGGGCAGGAGGCTGCGGCCCCTTGAACTGCGACTTCGACAAATTCATGGATATTCTTGGCGCAACGCCCGCAACAGCCGTGACACTTGAGGTCAAACTTGGCCTTGAGTTGGCTTGGCATCACAACTCCGTCCCGCCCCGCGGCTCGGACCTCTGACTCGGTGATTCCTTTGCACAAGCACATGTACATGGAATTCTCCCTTCGGCGATTATGAGAAGCATTCTCAGTGTGCCAGAAGGTAGGCGTTCTGTCAACCCATACGGAACATCGTCCAGAGGCTTGGCAGGATCATGACTTTCCCCTTGTTTGACAGATACTTGAAACACGTAGGATGGATGGATCACGGTAGGATTTGAGGGGGCATGTCTCTACGGACCATCGCATTTCATAAGCCATACGGGGTGTTGCCCTGTTTTACCGATCCGGGAGGAAGACCGACATTAGCGGACTATGTCACCGTACCCGATGTCTATGCGGCAGGGCGTCTTGATCAGGACAGCGAGGGACTGCTGATCTTGACCTCGGATGGTACTCTTGCCCATCGGATTACCGACCCTCAGCATAAACTGCCGAAAGTGTATCTGGTACAGGTTGAACGGATCCCAGATGCACGTGCGATGGCACAACTCTGTCAGGGGGTGGTACTTGGCGGAAGGCGAACGAGGCCGGCGAGGGTGAGGCTGTTGGTCGAGGAGCCGTTGCTACCCGAGCGGCCGGTGCCTATCAGGTTTCGGAAAAATGTTTCAACGGCCTGGCTGGAGATCACGATTCATGAGGGAATGAATCGTCAAGTGCGTCGCATGACGGCAGCGGTAGGTCATCCCACCTTGCGGTTGGTGCGCATCGCCATTGGCGCAGTTTGTCTCGGTGATCTCCGGCCGGGTGAATGGCGGGATTTGAGAGAGGATGACATTACGTCTCTTCGCAGGTGGCATCACTCCCCCTCAGCTGACGCATGAGCCGGTTTCATTAACCAGTCATCCAGCGATTTACATCGTTTCTTCCAGCTGTTCCACCATCTCTCGGATCGTATCGAATCCTGATTGCCAGAAGGCTTCGGAGGTCATATCGACGCCGACGGTGGCGAGGATCTGCTGTGGCGACTGCGAGCCGCCCGTGGCGAGAAGATCCAAATACTTGGGTACAAAGGAGGTTCCCTGTTCCTTGTACATACGGTACAGTGCCAACACGAGCAAGTTTCCAAAGCTGTAGGCGTAACAATAGAATGGGCTGGAAAAAATATGGGGAATGGTCAGCCACTCCCATTGAAATTCATCCGGTACTGTCACGGCCTTGCCGAACTGTTGCCGAAGCTCCTGTCCATAGGTCTTCGCTAATTGAGCGGCCGTAGCGCCATCCGCGACCATTTGATGCGCCAGTTTTTCAAACCGAACGAAATAGGCTTGCCGTAGCACGGTGGCATAGATGTCGTC
>JAHBWQ010000133.1 GCA_019636915.1 Nitrospira sp.
TCCGGCCAGCCTCGGTGACGAAGAGGGAGGAGGCGGCGGATTGGTTTGTTTCAAAACGTTGCCCTTTCCCCCTTCGAGAAAAAAGCCCCGCTCAGTCGACCACCCCAGCCCCAGATTCAACGGAATCTTCTTCTCGCCCGGCAGAATTTGTGAGAGAAATCCGTTGCCGGACTTGTCGAGAATCAGCACCAACTCGCTCTCGCGCGAGAGGGCCCGCACGCCTGCCACGGCGGGAGACAATTCAAATTCCGTTTCCAATTTACCGAATTGCAGATGCGAGCCGTCTTCCTTGCCGAGCCGATAGAGCGGCGCTTCGGCACTCCCTCCCTCAAAGCCGAACTTGATGCTCGGCTGTCCTGGCCCACCCACACTGGACTTGGAAAACTCGTCGAGATGAAAGAATAAGTCCGCAGCCGTTACTGACGGTGTGACTTTGAAGCGCCAGTCTTTGTTGATGGGAACATTGATGTTCGCGCCGAACTCGAACGAGACCATCAAGCCGGGTCCGCCGTGAATCTTCGGGACGAACAGCAATGTGAGTGTGCCGTTCTTATCGACGGCCTTCTTTGGGTCAGTGGGACTGCGCTCCTTCCAATTGAAGCGGAGCGAGAGCGTACGCTCGGACATCTTGTCGAGGAGCGGCGTGGCTGAACCGGGTGCTGATTCCCAGCCATAGAGCGGCTCAATAGCCAACGTCGAAAGATCGCCGTCTTCCTCACGAGACGTGGAAGACGTCAACCCCTTGAACTCCAAAATGACGAGCGCGGCCGCGAGCGGAATGAACACATTGTCTGAAAACGTGCGCGCTTGTTCTTCATCGTCGAGCAGCCAACCGCGCTTTCTAAAGATCGTGACAAAACGGCTCCACACCACATGTGGAATCGTGGCAGTAAGCGGCTCCTCCAAAAAGCCGAGCGGCTGTGCTAACCAATAAATGATGGGACCGTACGGCACGAAGTGCAGGCGCAGATAGTCCACCATCAAGATATCGATCAATCGGTGAACCAACTCAGGAATGTTGTGGATACCCTCGACATCCAGTGCTTTCACGAAGTTCGTCAGGGTGGTGAAGACTTCCTTGATATCCCCGAGGGCCTTCTTGAAATCGTCGAAGCCCGGATCCTTGGCATCACGATAGGCGCGGATATTGGCGAGATTCTTCTCCGGCAGCACCAGCTTTGCCGCTTTGCTCGACGACAGACCCAGCACTTTACCGAGGTCCTGGGCTTGTCCGGCGGATACTTCAGTCTCGATGCTGATCGTCTTGCGATACTCATTGATGCCTTTGATCTGATGTTGAGGGAACGGTTGTCCGACGGTGATGGTCGGCGGCAGTCCCAAATCGATGAGCACCTCTGCACGCGCCGCATCGTCGTTCAGCCGGTCGGCCAACCACTCGTAGAATTCTCCCACCTTGCCGACGACGGTCTGTAAGATGTTCTCGGCGCTCATGGTTGCCCTCGCAATAGGGGCCGCTTCTCGGAAGGGTCACCCGTGAGTCTCGCCTTGTGAGTGGTGAACGGCTGGTGATCTTCCGAAGCATTCGGCAATTCATACGGAAAGACCGTGTGCAATTCCTGAATGGCGTGCAGCACATCTTGATTCTGCGCGTCCTTGAGGATCTTGAAATGGATCAGTCCCAGATTGCTGCCGATACAGAGCTGTCTGCCGTTGCGCATGATATCGAAGCTTCGGTGGTGGCGCGAGATGAGGCGGCGGTAGGCATCGGCAAAAACGGCCAGGAAGCTGGGATTCGGACCAGGCGCGGAGACAATATCGATCCCCGCCGACGGAGGCTTTGCAGCTTCGGGACGTTCTTTGTCAGGCTCATAGGGCTGCCCGTTGAATTCAGGCCGTTCGTCCAGTAGTACTTTTATCCGCCACGACCAATCGGGCGGCGTGGTTTGCTTCACGGCGATGCCCTCCGGCCACCCGTAGGCGGGAAGCAACATCGGCTCTTCTTCAAGCCGCGCCCGCAATGCGGGAACCGCCTGCTTCGCCTTGTCATTGAGCACGTCGGCTTTCGCATTCCAGGCCAGACGCTCGGCGTTGATGTGGGCACGGATCAGTTGCTGCGCTCGAGAAAGGCGCAAATCGATATCGCGCAAATATTCCGGAAGCACTTTCTTGAATCCGCTGGAGGTGAATTGGACGAAACGGGAAGGATCTGTATCAGGGTCCGTCCGTTTCCAGTAACTCATTACCTGCGCCGAGCCATAGTGTACGTCTCCGGATAGCAAGACGACTTTGCGGTAGGGTTCCAACCGCTTGAGCAACGACTCAGTCGCTTTCGGATCAAATGCCCACGCCTCAATCGCATCGGGATTCGTACCGGGCATGCCGCGCAGGTTTTCATTGCCGTTCTTGATCGCCTCGATGACATCAAACGCACGATAGGCCAATGGCGCAATCAACTCATCGAACATCGGTGGGCCGAGCACCGGCAGCGGTGCAACGACGATCAGTACTTCTTTTCCCGACGGCAACGGACCGGCGGGGATCTGCTTTTCGATCGCGCCGAGAATAATGTTGGTCGGCGGCCCGCCGCGCGTGATCCAGTTCCGTTGCGTACGGTTGTCGAGCGCCAGCACGAGATGCCGTGTACCCGGCACTGAAAAATGCCAGGACAATTGATCGTCAAACTTCGTCACGTCGACCGTACGGCGATTCAAGCCGAACAGCTGCTCAATTTCATCGTTGGTTGTTTGCTGCATCGCCGCCGTTGAAGTGGCGGTGTAGAGCGTGGATGCAAGCTCCAAGAGCCTTTTGGGTTTTCCTTGCAGATATTTCTCAGGATCATTGCCCCAACCTTGAAACAGGGCAAACGCCAACATGCCGTTGCGGATGCAGGCGCGGCCCAAGGGATTGGTCATCACCCGATCGCGCCACATTGGATTCAAGTTCCAATCGTCGGTGACCTCGTGGTCGTCCCACATCATGTAGGTGGGGACGTTGGCCATCGCGCGGCGGACTTTGTGTTGGTTCTTCAAGGCTTCAAGACAATTGTCCCGGCCCCGGTCGATCGCTAGCTTGTACAAACCACCGAGATCGTCCGATAGCTGCTGCATGAAATCTTTGAACGTGCCGATCTCCTCGGCCGTGAGTCCATCCGCAAACGTGTAGATCTTGGGAAACGCGGTACGCACCGGGGACCCTTGTGCCGGTAACTTCCCAAACTGCAGCGTCTCCGTATCGATTGGATCCCGCACGATAGGATCAAAATCATCCTTCTTCTTAATGGAAGATTTCAGCTCCTCCGCAGTGAGCGTCTTGAATGCAAAGTCAGTGAATCGACGCAGCAACGCGTCGGCGATCTTGGGCTGATTCTTGTCATCTCGACGGCGAAAGATCGGCAGCACGGTGTCGGGGACCTTGGTATTGTAGTTGGCACGGAACTCTGCAATCGTATCGTCGAAATCCTTGATCGCGGCCGGCTGCCACACCTCGTTATTCCACGCAAAGAGATACATCGCCGCGAATTCCCCGAAGGACAACAAGTGCGATTGATTGTCGACCGTCGTCATCCGCGTTTCCGACAACACGAGATTCTTCCGCATTCCCGCAGGAAAGTTCTTCTCGTCGGCCGGACTAAACTTCGCCGCGAGTCCATTGGGTTCGTTGGTCGGCAGGAACTCCCGTTTAGCCAACAGGTCCTGGCCCAGGACGATCATCTGGGGAAGTACCCGTCGTTCCACATCATCCGCATAGATTTGATCGCCGGCAAGAAGCAATTGATGAATGCGTTGGTTCGGGTCTTGGACCTTCTCCTTGATCAGATCATCAACCCAGGGAAGTGCGTCTGTTAATCCCGATACCTGAATGCGACAGGAGCCATGGATGATTTTCAAATCGGTGAGCTTGTCCGGCGGTAGAGCAAAACCAGGCAGTTGATTCAATGCATATCCCAGAGCAAGTCGGCGCTTCTCAGGGGGCGTCGTACTGAGCACGTTGTCTTGAAGCAAGCCCAGCGACTTCAGATCGTGCTTGGCGCCGCCCGTTGTTTCAGTCAGCGAGAGGTTGTAGGAGTAGAGCTGCCCAGGCTTGAGAACATCGATGCCGGTGAGCTTCATCATCACGACCGTGATGTGCAGCTTGTCACCGATGGCGATCGTGTCGGATTTATCAGTATCGCGGCTGAACTTCGGCGTGTCGCCGGCCTTGGCGAGCCCCTCAAACAAGGAGAGCTGCACGGAACAGGCCTTGCTCAGCGCAACCCACACAGAGACTAAGCTCGGTTCAACTCGGCGGAGGATGGGACCGGACAGAATCAGCGGCAGTTCCACAGCGAACCTCGCAAGAAGTCCGACTAGCAGCCCTTGACACTTGCCCGCGTGCAACCGAGTGCAAGTATATATACGAGCGACTCCTCCGCCATCAAGCTAAAAGATCGGGCCTATCGCATGTGGGGTTACGAAAAACTATGGGTAGATATGGGGAATTCCTACGGAAAGACAATGGTCTCAGGACGTTCGTACCCGCTCAGCGGTAAACTCCACCGGCGGGTGAACGGAATAGCCGCCGCTGGTTTCAAGGGTAAGCCGAATAGTATCAGACATGACCTGTCCTATGTAGTGATGGGTGACCTCCTTCCAGGGATTGTCGTCGCCTACCCTCTCCTGGCTGCGAGTATTGAAACTGATCCAGTCGCCTTCAAGTTTGACCTGCTCAATGGTGAGACGCCCCTTGAGATAGGTGGCAGTACCGTGTAATGAGCTTCCCAGGTATTTGAATTCAAAGACCTCAGCGTGCTGGTCACCCCAACTGTACTGCACTCGGGCCGTCCAGCGTCCCGTGACATCTACGGTTGGTTTAGTCACTGCCGCAGGCTCGAAAGGCACAGGCGCGGTGGATGGCTTCTGCAGCATGATCACGGCACCCAGCACGACAATCGCTGCCAGCCCAGCCAACATCAGTTGAAGATTCAGAGACCCTGGCTTGCTCGCCTGTCGTTCCGCACCAGCCTGCATGTCCTGATCAGGCAACAGCTCTCGCAGACTCTTCACCAACCGTTCTACGTCACCACGCCAGCTGGCATCGAACAACGCTACCGCTTGGCGACGAGCCAGACCACCGATTGCAGCCGGCAAGTCGGTCTCGGTAGGCATGACGGCGCCGCCCACCAACAGAGGGATGACTGGTCTTCCTGAGCTAAGAGCCGCTGCAACCTCCTGATGCACAAAATCATGCGGATCGCTCAGCCGTCTTGTGCCATCAGTTCCGGCCGTCAGCCAACGCGGGCCCATCATCACCAGCACGACATCGACCGTCTTCATGTGGGATTCGATGGCCTGCACGAAATCCTCACCGGGGCGGATATCGTCCACGTCGCGGAACACCGTGTCAGCGCCAAAAGTCGCTTCCAGGTCATCCGCCAGTCGCCCAGCAAACCCGGCGCTGTCATCCCGTCGGTAGGAAAGAAAGAAGCTGGCCATAGGTCAGCATCCTCTGGAATGTCCAGATTTCACATTCTGGGCCAACGCCCGACTCACTCGTGCTTGCCGCATGGCTGTTTTCCAACTTACAGAAGGCTAAAGGCCTGGTCTCTGGCGGAAAGGCATACACCGTTTTCCTAATCCCTGCAACCATTCTTGATGGACCAAGGCTTTATGGATAACCGAACAGGATTAAAACGAAATTCATTATGATGGTTCAGCAGATGAGCATGCCTATGGCGCACAAATAGTGCGTTACCACACCTGCACAATACAACACTTCAGATACTGCCTATTGGTCGGCACTGAGGCTTCGTTGTTCGAGTCATTGAAAGATGAAACACCGGATGGGGAGTCATCTCTCGCCTAGAAAATCACAATATCGACAAGAATCTTCGGATGTGCACCAATCACGGCGCTGAGCCGCGCCCCAGGTTTGGACAGCGAAGAGAACGACACCGGGCAGCAATCTAGAACTCAGTTCATTTCCATTCGGCATCGTGGCACACAATAAAGATTCCCGACCCCTTTCATAGTGAAGACACCATGACAAACCATTGACGAATTATTCCTTTTAGACCGTCAAATTTGACGCAATAGCCTGCACAGGTTAACTACTTACACATCAAAACACTGCAATATTAATGTCTGACACTTTGGCGCAACATTTGCTTCACTTCTCCGGCAGCAGTGAACGCAACCACCTTGGGAGGGATCAATGGAATGTCCGAAGTGCAAAGGGATGATGATGTTGGAGCGGTTTTCGGATTTCTTTTTGGTATTCTATGCCTGGAAATGCATCAACTGCGGCGCCATGATCGACCGCACCATTTCCAATAATCGCCGGAAGAGTCTGGCTGCGCGTGAAGCTCAAGCCACTGTTGCACGCTAAAGAGTCGAGTCAAAGGGGTCGGGAATAAATGGCACTTACTTAAAGGATGGATTCAAATTCGAAGTGCACCGCTAACAGCAACGAGGAGATTTGGGTGGGACTGTACGAGAGAGTGGGGCCGACGTATCACCTCCAGCAAAGAGGAGTCTGCCATGCCCTATCACCACCTCACGCTCGAAGAGCGGTTGATGATTGCTCCGATGCGGATTTTAGGCTGGTCTATCCGGTCCATTGCCAGTCAATTGGGGCGTGCTCCCAGTACCATCAGTCGCGAGCTACGCCGGAACCGTGATGGAACCGGGGCCTATGCGGGTTACTGGGCTCATCGTGATGCGCAGCGCCGCCGCCGTGCTGGTCGTCCGTCACGTCTGACGCGTGGTGTGTTGGCAACGTATGTGCAAGAGAAGCGGCAGTCCCGCTGGTCGCCCGAACAGATTGCCCACCGAGTGCGGCTCGACTATCCTCACGCGTCGGCCATGCGGATCAGCCATCAAATGATCTATACGTGGCTGGCTGAGGATCACCAGATGGGCGGAGCCTGGTCGCAGTCCCTCCGCCACCATCGTCGGCGTCGGAAGCGCTATGGCAGCGGGCCGCGGGCGCCGCGCATGAGAGGACGCGTGTCGCTGGCAGACCGCCCGGCCATTGTCGACCGTCGAGGACGCATGGGAGACTGGGACGGGGATCTCGTGGTCGGGCAAGGGCAGCGTGGCTTCGTGGCCACACATGTGGACCGGCGCAGTCGCTTTCTTCTGGCAGCCAAGGTGTCACGTCGGACTGCCGCACAGGTCACAGAGGCCACGCGGAAATTCCTGTGCCCGCTTCCCTCACAGGTACGACAGACGCTCACCGTGGATAACGGGAGTGAGTGGGCGATGTTTCGCCGTCTTCAACGAACGCTGGGACTTCAGGTCTACTTTGCCGCCCCCTATGCCGCGTGGGAGCGCGGGACGAATGAGAATACCAACGGGCTATTGCGCGACTATTTCCCCAAACAGACGGACTTCTCGAGGATCACGGCTCAGCAGCTTGCATCCGTCGTGACGGAATTGAATAATCGGCCTCGCAAATGCCTCGCCTATCGGACTCCGGCCGAAGTCTTTGCTCGGGCTCCAGGCGTTGCACTTCAACCTTGAATTCAAGATACCGGGTCACCGGTATGTTGGCGAGAATAGGATGTTCGGCGCTATGGCCGCGCTGTTCGATTAAGCGAATGTCTCGCTTGGCGTCGTAGACCGCTGAGCCTTGCTCATCAAACCGGTAGATCCGTACCACGCACTGCTCAATAGGCCATGAGCGGACTAGCATTCGTGGACTGCAAGGTCAGGACTTTCTTTTTAATCCTAATGTTGTGGCAACGAGATCCAGTGGTCGACCCTGTCGATTTTTGGGGTCTGCCTTGGCTCTGCGCAGGTCGCGAAGATCGTGATAGTCTTCGACCTCTTCTTGCAGTCGAAGAAAATCCTTATACGGTATGACAGCAAATTCTTTCTTGCCGTGTTTTTCGATGATTTGTGCTTTCATGGTCCTACCGATAGGCCTCCTTCCTATGGAGAATTCGATAAACAACGATTTTGCGCCCCACGATTTCAAACAAGACCCGCCACACACCGATCCGCAAACGATACTCGGGCAACGCACTGGCCAGTTTTTTGATATCGCCTGTCAGTCCTTCTTCTAGCAGGAACATGGCGTCGACAATACGTTGGGCGTCGGCCTTGGGGAGCGATGCCAAATCTTTTTCGGCTCGTTTGCGTATTTCAATTTCGTATCTCACCTATTTGCATTCAGGTCATGCCACAAGAGCACATGCATTGTACTGCTTCGTGGACAATAGCACCCGTCTGTCACCAGAGCCGACCCCTCCGAGGATAACAAAGTCCCTCCTATCTTTCCATGGATTGCGTATTGACTGATGACCGTTGACGCGCACTCTACGTCAGGGATAACCGACCGCTACCACACCTGCACAATAAAACACTTAAGATATCTCGTCTCCGGCATGCTGGCGAGGATGGGATGGTCGGCGCTCTGGCCTCGTTGCACGATCAGGCGAATGTCCCGCTTGGCATCGCGTGCTGCGAGACGAATACTCTTCCAGAGATCCTCTTCAGAAACCGGGTGGGAGCAAGAGCTCGTGACGAGAAACCCCTCCGGCTTGAGCAGTTTCAACCCCAGTAGATTGACATCCTTGTATCCAGTCAACGCGCCGGCCAGGGCCTGTTGGCTACGAGCAAAAGCCGGCGGATCAAGCATCACAACATCATAACGTCGCCCTGCTTTCACCAACTTGCGCATGTCTTCAAAGGCATCGGCCTGCCGATAGGTACAGCGATCTTCCACTTTGTTCATCGTGGCATGTGTTCGGGCCATGGCCAATGTGTCTAGACTGACATCGAGCCCCTCCACTGATACAGCCCCGGCCAGTGCGGCATGGATCCCGAAAGCACCGGTGTGACAGAACACTTCCAACACCTCGGCCCTCGCCGCGAGTTTGGCCGCCGCCAATCGATTTTCTCGTTGATCGCAAAACCAGCCGGTCTTCTGGCCCTTTTCGACATCGACGAGAAACTTGGCAGGCCCTTCCTGAATCTCAACTTGCGTCGAGCCGCCGCCCGAGAGAAACCTTCGTTCAAGCGGCAATCCTTCAAGTTGTCGACTCTTGGCCTCGTTCCGCAGATACACCCTTGTCAGATTCAATTCTTTCATTAGCACGTCGGCAATGAGTTCCTTCCGGCTATCCATGCCGAACGAAAGGCACTGCATGACCAGCAGCTGATCGTACCGATCCACGATCAACCCCGGCAGTCGATCACCCTCAGCATAAATCAGCCGGTACGCATTGGACTGCGTGACGACTTGCTGCCGGAGGCGGATCGCCTGCTGAATTCGACCGCGCCAGAACGTTTCGTCGATTGGCTCATCCTCAAATGTGAGGAGACGGACACGGATTTTTGAGGCGGGATTATAGAGACCACGTCCATAGAACTTCCCGTCGGCGGTCAGCACATCAACCAGGTCTCCAGCGGCTGCCTGACCGACGAGCGATCCGACATGCCCGGCATAGAGCCACAGATGCCGACTTTCTTCACCACGTGCAGCCATGAGACGAACGTGGGCGGTCGGTGTCATATCGTTTCCCATAACTATGGTTGCCTCTCATCTGATTAAGTGAATGGTCACCCGCTGACCACAGTACATCTGTACATCGCGTGTCGGCCGGTTGTTCTTGACGAACCGAAGTCAGTATGTTTTCTTGAAGCTAGCTCGTCTCACTCTCCACAGAAAGCGAACTCATGGGTCACAAACCAACGATTGGATCCGCCGTCTTAGATCGATTGCACCATCTCGGTGTCCGGCATATCTTCGGCATCCCCGGCGACTATGTCCTCTCCCTCTATCAACTGATCGAGGCCTCCCCTATTAGGCACATCGGAACCACACGGGAAGACTGCGCCGGGTTTGCGGCGGACGCCTATGCTCGCATTAACGGCATCGGAGCAGTCTGTGTCACCTATTGCGTCGGCGGGCTCAATACCGTCAACGCCATTGCCTGCGCCTATGCGGAACGGTCGCCGGTGGTGCTCCTGACCGGCTCCCCCGGTCTGTCCGAACGAACCCGCACGCCCTATCTGCATCATATGGTCCGCGACTTCGGGACGCAACGGGAAGTCTTTGAGCGGATGACCGTTGCCGCAGTCACGCTGGACGATCCCTTGACCGCCGAGCGCGAAATGGACCGGGCCTTTGCCGCCCTGCTGCGTTACCGCCGTCCTATTTATATCGAGATTCCCAGGGACATGGTCCATTGTCCGCTCACCGGCGGAATGCGACCGATGTGCATTGAGGATACACCAAGTGACCCGGCCGCGTTGGAAGAAGCGCTCAGTGAAGTACGGCTCATGCTGGCGTCGGCCAAACGCCCGGCCATGCTCGTAGGGGCAGAAGTCGGTCGGTTCGGCCTCCAGGATGATCTCACCCGGCTCGTCGAGCAACTGAATATTCCTATTGCCTCAACGCTGCTTGGGAAATCGATCATTCGGGAAGACCATCCGCTCTATGTCGGTGTGTATGGCGGCCTCATCGCTCGAGAAGATGTCCAGCAATTTATCAACGATTCCGACTGCCTGCTGATCTTGGGATCCGTTCTCTCCGATGTAGAAGACCTGGATGCGACGTCCCCATTATTATCCGAAGGCCGGACCATCCATGCGACTGCCGACCGAGTCGCCATCAAACACCACCGCTATGAATCCATCAAGTTCCAGGATTTCGTTCAAGGTCTGGTGCGATCGCCACTCCCCTCTTTTTCGCGTTCCCAGCGAACACTCCCAGCCAGAACGGTCCCGGCACCAGCGGATCCGGACCCAGACGCCCCCGTGACATTGGAAGGGCTCTTCCGACATCTGGATACCGTACTCACAGAGAAGACCGTCGTGATCGCGGACGTGGGTGAATCCCTCTTTGCTGCGGCGGACCTGCATGTCCGCCATCGCTTCGAGTTCCTGTCACCGGCCTACTATACCTCGATGGGGTTTGCCGTCCCGGCAGCCTTAGGCGCCTCGTTCGCCGACCCGAGTCTACGACCGATCGTGTTGGTGGGAGATGGCGCCTTTCAAATGACCGGATCAGAACTGGCCAGCTGTGTCCGCTATGGGCAATCCCCGATTGTCATCCTTTTGAATAACCGTGGCTATTCGACTGAGCGAGAGATTTTGGAAGGCCCCTTTAACGACGTGCATGAATGGCAATACGAAAAAATCTGCGACCTGATTGGAGGCGGGAAAGGTGTACGCGTGAGTACCCAGAGGGAATTCCAGCAGCATCTCGCCGCGGCATTTGCCGATCAGAATCACCTCCATCTGCTGAACGTGCTCTTAAGCCCCAACGACCGCTCCCCCGGCATGGTCCGCCTAGCCAGACGTCTGGGAAAGAAGCTGTCCACCGATAAGCCATAGGGAAAACCATCCAGCCTGCCTGCTTTTCCCTACACCCTGATTTTCTTATTGGAGAGTCACCTCCCGATTTCGCCCCAAAGTCCCCACAGGTGCGCCCATCCGCCCAAATACGCAGTGGCACGCCCCCTGCAGACTTGTTCTATTGCTTTGTAAGAGTCGGCTAGGCACAATAAACATTGGCATGCCCTATCGCCTTTACGCCGGATCAGCTTTCAGTAATAATCAGAGACTGATCACGAGGACACCTTGTCGGATTTTTATCAAAATGGCGTCGTCACCGTCCTCCACCGGCTCGGCCAACCGAACACCGAGCAACTTGAGCAAGAACTGGAACGATACGCGAAAACAACTCCGATCGCGCTGGTCCTACCTTCCCTCTACGCGGAGCTGGAGCGCCCGGCGCTCAAACGCATCGTCGAGATTTTGAGCGACGTTCGCTACATCAATGAAATTGTCATCTCCTTGGATCACGCCTCTGCCTTGGAATTCAGGCTGGCCAAGCAATTCTTTTCCCAACTCCCTCAACGAGTCCGCGTCATCTGGAACGACGGTGCTCGTATTCAAGCCATCCTGAATGTGCTGGTCTCACACGAGATCGACATCGGACACCAAGGCAAAGGGCGCGGGTGTTGGACGGCTTACGGCTATGTCCTGGCCCGCGGGCAGAGCCAGGTCATCGCGCTCCATGATTGTGACATTGTGAGTTACGATCGCCAGTATCTTGCTCGCCTTTGTTACCCCATCGCCAATCCGAATCTCGCCTACGAGTTCTGTAAAGGCTACTACAGCCGTGTGACGGACCGGATGCATGGGCGTGTGACCCGGCTCTTCATTACACCGCTTATTCGCAGTTTACAATTGCTGGTTGGGCCACATCCCCTCCTTTCGTTCCTGGATAGTTTCCGCTATCCGCTGGCCGGTGAGTTTGCGATGGTGCGGGATCTGGCCTGGATCAATCGTATTCCCGGCGATTGGGGGCTCGAGGTCGGCATGTTGGCCGAGGTCTACCGGAATTGCGCACTTCGGCGGATTTGCCAAGCCGATATCGCCGATGCGTATGAGCATAAGCATCAAACTCTCTCCACGCATAATCCGGATGCCGGCCTCTTGAAAATGTGTGTGGACATCACCAAGTCGCTGTTCCGCAACCTGGCAAGCGAGGGGTTGGTTCTCTCAGAAAGCACGCTCAAAACCTTGCGAGCAACGTATCTGCAGGCCGCGCAGGAAGCCATTAGTCGCTATGAAAATGATGCGGCGATCAACAGCCTGCGCTTCGACCGCCGTGAAGAGCGACGTGCAGTCGAGGTGGTTCTGCG
>JAHBWQ010000134.1 GCA_019636915.1 Nitrospira sp.
TCGACATCAGTATCGAGCGTGGCCTTGGGATGGACAATCGCTGATGGATGTATCTTCACACCTTCCCCCTTTAAGATACGTCAGCCGTCAACTGCGCCCCTTCAACCACGAGATCCGCATTGTGCTCATCCGACCTTGCAGCGTAGAGGTTGACACATGACGATGATTGATTACTGCGTTTCGGTCTTTTCTTCCATCACCATCGCCGTCACCACGGCCTCGCACACCACCTCATTGTCGACGAATGCCTTCCCCTGCATCTTCCAGAACGGCGGACGCTTTTTGACCACGTCAATCTCAAACCGGAGCTGATCACCAGGAACGACCGGTTTCCTGAATTTGGCTTCTTCAATACCCGTCAAATACATGATGGTTTTGCCGACCGTCCCTCCCGACTTGAAAACCAGCACGCCCCCCACCTGCGCCATGGCCTCGATAATCAACACCCCCGGCATAACCGGGCGCCCTGGGAAATGACCTTGGAAGAACGGCTCATTGACCGTCACATTCTTGATCCCGACGATCCGCTTATGCGGCTCAAACTCTTTCACACGATCTACTAACAGAAAAGGGTACCGGTGGGGAAGTAATGCTTGAATTTCAGCCTGCTCGACCGACGCCATTGCCCTGCCTCCTCTCTGTCCCTGAATCTAAGGGTTTTGCCGATCAAATTCTTTGACGACCAACTCCGTCACATCCAACGCAGCCTGGTGATAGAGGACGATGCGAAGCATCGCGTCATTGCCCTTATCGAGAATGGCCGCATAACCTTCTTTTTGAGCGACAGATTGCGCCGCTGCCGCAATCTTTCGCGAATAGTCTGCGACCATTTCACCTCGCTTCTGCTGTACCTCACGATTAAACTCTTGCACTCGATGCTGATAGGCTTCTACCTTGCTTCGAAGCTGTTCCTCCTTCTCTTGCCGAACCGCATCGGTGAGCTTGGTATTCGGATCCTCCAAGGATTGCTGCAATTCCTTGAGCTCCTGCTCATCAGCATTGATAATCTTCTGCCTGGTCTGGGCATAACCCGCCATATCATCCAACGCCGCCTTCCCCGCCTTGCTTCGCTCCATGACGGTCTGTTGATCCAACACCCCGACCCTGGCCGAGTCTCCGGCATATAACGGCGTCGTCCATTGGGCCATGCACCACAGAACGGCCAACCCGATCATGTTCGTACGATTCATCATGACCTACCTCCCACCGACACTTATGGATATTCTCGGTTGAACTCCTCAATCACTTGGCTTGAAATATCCAACCCCTCTTCGTGATAGATAGTTGGACCTCCCTTACTCCTATCGACAACGACCTGTAATCCCAGACGCTTTGCAACTTTTGCCACCACGGCTTCGACCTTGTCGCGAAACCCTTCCAGAACATCCTTTTGTTTTTCCTGAACCTCACGATTCAATTCCGCGGCCTTTTGTTGATACTCCTGCATGCGTCGACGAAATTGTTCCTCTCGCTCCCGCTTCCCCGTCGGGCTGAGGATGGACGCCTGTCGCGAAAAATCCTCCTCCATCCGCCGCAACTCCCGTTCTTCTGACTCCATCAAGGCCTGTCGATTCTTGGAGAAAGAGGCCAGATTGTCCTTTGCCCGTTTCCCCACGTTCGTTTCGTTCAGAAGACGCTGCGCATTGATCACCCCAACCTTGCTCTCTATCTTGACCGCGGTACCCGCACAGCCGCCGACAACGTACGCGAGAGCGCCCACAGCCAGCCATCCGATCCGCGAGATTCCCCGCCAGGACCACTTCCAGTTCACAGTACACCTGCCACAATAAGACTCCGTTTAGAACAAGGTTCCGATCGTAAATTCAAACACACCGAATCGCTCACCGGTTCGTTTATCTAGATTGATTCCATAGGCAACACGCAATGGACCAAATGGCGAGATCCACCGTCCTTCTAGACCGGCTGCAGGCCGGAGATTGATCGACAGCGGTTCGTCGTCATCAAACCCTTTGCCGTAATCGAAGAAGAGCACACCATTCAATTTAGCCTCCGCGGAGATCGTAAAGATCAACTCGCTGCTGAAGATCAGCTGTTTTGCCGCACCAAATGGGGCATGGGTGGTTGGGACCGTGGGACCAGCACGGCCAAAAGAAAACCCACGCATCGTATTGATGCCGCCCACGAAGAATCGTTCACTCAACGGAATCTGCGTGCCACCGAGTGCTCGTACCTCGCCAAAACGTGCCCGCAGCGACACTCGTAGATCGTACGGAAGCGGCGTGACCTTAATGACGTCCGCATAGTACTTGATGAAGTTGTTCGTCCCCCCCATCAGCGGCGTGCCGATATCGAACCCACCGCCGATCCGCCAACCAGTCCTGGGATCGATGTAATAGTCTCTGGTATCCCGAAAAAGCGCCAATCGAAATCCCGTCGACGACCGTGTACCCAATTGACGACAGACGATAGGGACCAAATCAGGACAAATACCGAATTGCGGATCTCTGTATGTAATTTGCTCCCCGAACATACTGATGCTTCCCGTCACATACTCCGAGAGCCAACGCCCAAGCGTGATGTTCCCGCCGGTTCGGTTCTCAAAATAGGAGAGATAGTTCGTCTGACTGCGATAGCCGTCGACCTGGAGCGACGTCAAGGAGTCATAGAGATAGGGATTACGGAAGGTGATGGACCCGAGACTTCGGCGCTGCCCGAGCTGCCCGCGGATGCGACCAAGATACCCATATCCGCCCAAATTTCCCTGCGTAATATCAGCGATCGCCACGAGCCGGTCAAGGGTGCTAAAGCCTCCACCCAAGCTGAACATGCCGGTCGGCTTTTCCTTGACCCGTACGTTCAGATCGACTTTGTCCGGTGCAACTTGATTCGGCAGAATCTCGACCGTCTCGAAGAAGTTCAGGTTATTCAGTCGCTGAAAACTACGTTTCAGCGAGGCGGTATCGATCACATCCTGTTCATCAACCCGAATCTCACGCCGAATGACATTGTCTCGCGTCTTATCATTTCCATAGATGTTGATTTGCCGGATACGCATCATCTCGCCCTCTTTGACGTTGAGGATGATGCTGACCATCCGTTCTTCATTGTTCGGAATGACGCTGGGCACTACTTCAGCGAAGGAATACCCCTTGCTCCCATACAAATCGGTCAACCGCGTCATCTCATCCCTGATTTTCGCCCGTTGAAAGATCTCTCCCTCTTTGATCTTCAACCCAGCACGAAGCTCAGGATCCTCGAACACCGTGTGCCCACGAAACCCGACTTCCCCGACCGTGAATGGTTCTCCCTCGGAAATCGAATAACGGACAGTGAACCACTTTTTATCTTCGGTTAATTCAACGGACGGCTGGCTGACTCGAGCATTGAAATACCCCTTATTCAACAAGACCTCTTTGATCCGCTCGACATCATTCCCCATCTCTTCGCGTTTCAGCACCCCGGCATCAGAAAAAAAGGAAGGGAGCTTCATCTGTGTCATGAGTCCGTACCAAGGAATCCATTCCCTGGTTGCCATGACATTGAGCAATTCGGCCTTGCTCACCCCAGTAATCCCTTCAAACACCACCGTCTTGACTCTCGCCTTCTCCCCCTCAGTCACATGAAAGATCAGGCGCATCCGATCTTCGTCGATGGCCTGAACCACCGGAATGACTTGCGCACTGTAGTACCCGTCCTGCTGGTAGGCGAGACGCAGCCGCTCGGCACTCTCCTTCACCTGTTGCTGGTCCAGAAACGTCTGGCTCTTAATGGTCGTCTTTTCCTTGAGCTTCTCGTCACTCAGATGCTCATTTCCGTCAAAAACGACCTCGCTGATGAAGGGCTTTTCTCGCACAACAAAGGTCACCGCCATACCGGTTGCGACCGACTCGGTTTCCACCTGCACATCTTCGAAAAATCCTGTGTCGTACAGAATTCGAATCTGGCCACGCACATGTTCTGAGGTATAGGGATCATCCGGTTTGAGGGTGAGGCGACCGACAATAGCCGGCACCTCGATCCGCTTGGCTCCCCGGATATCGATCGAAGCCACCTTCGGCGCAACGCCTTGCCCATACACATCGAGCCCACCCAAGAAGACAGAAACCAACAGTGCCGCGACCAGCAGTGATCGGGATCTGTAAACGGCATGCCCGGTCACCAATGAGGAATCCTCTGGTGCAAAATGGAGATGGACGGCAGGGGCGACATCATTATCATGGGTTCCTCACGATACGTAATAAGCTCAGCTCGTTTGATCGCACGCCGATTGCACACCAGCCCCTCACTGGTGACGTTCTCACCACCACATTCCTCACTCACGCCCCGCTGGAGACAACGACCCTCCACGTCTCCGAATCACCGCACAGGCTCGCAAAAATTCTGGATTATATTGAGGTCGTCACACATTGTAAAGCAGCGATCGAGCGCTCGCTTCGAGAATTACCAGTGCTCTGTGCATCAATCTCTACCCGTCGAACCAGATACTCTGAGTATCAACCACACCTACACGCGGATCCCGCATGGGTTCCCCTAACGCATGACGTCAGCTCTTGTCCAGAGCAAGACGATTCACCACAGATGCTGCACCGGCGTAGGCATGGGGCCCCGTAGGAAGAAGGGACCATCATAAGTATCCCAGCGCAGTCTCAATAATTAATTGCCTGAGATCATCCACCACTCACTCTCACATTCCATGCAATCAGTTCGTCTGTTTCTTGACTTCACTCCACTCATCACATACTATCCTCACATGTCTCGCCTCGCAGTCAGAAAAGCGGTCATCCCAGCAGCTGGCCTGGGAACACGATTTCTTCCCGCGACCAAAGCCTCTCCCAAGGAGATGCTGCCCCTGGTCGACAAGCCGCTCATTCAATATACGGTTGAAGAAGCAGTAGCCTCAGGCATCGAAGATATCATTGTGATCACAGGGCGCGGCAAACGTGCCATTGAAGACCACTTTGACCGTTCCGTGGAGTTGGAAGAAAATCTGAAGGGAACAGGAAAGAGCCAAGTCCTCCATCAAATTCGACAAATTTCAAACCTTGCGAACTTCTGCTATGTCCGCCAATCAGAGGCACTGGGTTTGGGACATGCCGTCTTGTGTGCCCAACACCTCATTGGGGACGAACCCTTTGCGGTGATTCTGGGAGACGAGATCATCGACGCCGATGTGCCGGGGCTCGCTCAACTCATCCACGTCTATAAGAAACGTCACGGGGCAGTCCTTGGAGTGCAGGATGTTCCGAAGGCGGATGTCAGCCGATATGGCATCGTCACTCCGAAACGCCTCTCTCATGGGTTACATCGAGTGGAGGATTTGATTGAGAAACCGTCACCCACCGATGCACCTTCTACGCTCGCTGTAATCGGCCGCTATGTACTTCCTCCGGAAATCTTTCCGATCCTACGAAAAACAGCCCCAGGGAAGAACGGAGAAATTCAGTTGACCGATGCGCTCAAGACACTGGCAAAAAAATCTCCGATGTATGCGCTCGAGGTAGAGGGCCAGCGCCACGACGCTGGAGACAAGCTTGGCTTTTTGATCGCAACCGTGGAGTTTGCACTCAAGAACCCGGCATTGGGCGCGGAATTCCGCGATTACCTCTCGACCAGAATGCATACCACATCGAATAATCGTCGCGGATGACGCTGTCGGTCCTGATGGCCACTCTGTCGTTAAGGATCTTGCAACGACCAGTCTACACCCAGTTTGACCGTGAGCGGATTGTTCGCTCGGCACATCACACAATCTCAAATTGGCGCTTCTTCCTGAACGTGGCGTACGACAGAGTGAGCAAATCGTTTTCAGGCACGATAGCAATAGCAGCCCCTGGTTCCTTGATCCAAGATTCCATGTGTAGCGCAACCGAACAGGCCCATATATTATGACCGACCCAAACGAGCAAGATATTCAGCCCCCACAAAACATTGAAGTTCCCAGCCAGCTCCCGCTGTTACCAGTCCGAGACATTGTCGTCTTTCCGTATATGGTCCTTCCGTTGTTCGTTGGACGCGATATGTCGATCAAGGCCATCGAAGCGGCCTTGGCTGGCAACCGGATGCTTTTCCTTACCACCCAAAAAGCGTTGGATGTCGAGAACCCAACCCCCAAGGATATCCACACCGTTGGGACCGTCGGCATCATCATGCGGATGCTGAAGCTACCGGATGAACGCATCAAAATTTTGGTACAAGGCATCGCCAAAGCCAAGATCAACAAATATATCCAAACTGACCCGTATTACTCCGTTCGAATCGACAAAGTCCCGGACACGAAACCGACGGCCACGCCGCTGGAGGCCGAAGCCGTGATGCGGACCGTCAAGGAACAGATCGAACGAATCGTCAGTTTGGGCAAGGTCCTGATCCCCGATGTCATGGTCGTCATCGAAAATCTCGAGGAGCCGGGGCGTTTGGCCGACATGGTCGCTTCCAATCTTGGTCTCAAAGTCGACACGACCCAAGCCGTCTTGGAAATCGCCGACCCGATTCAGCGACTTCGCCAGGTCAGCGACATCCTCGGAAAAGAAATCGAAGTCCTCTCCATGCAGCAGAAGATCCAGGCGCAGGCCAAAGGCGAGATGGACAAAACCCAGCGCGAATATTTTCTCAGGGAACAACTGAAAGCGATTCAGAAGGAGTTGGGTGAACTGGACGAACGAGCGGAAGAAGTCACTGAATTCCGCAAACGCATCAAAGACGCCAAGATGCCCGAGAAGGTGCTGAAGGAAGCGGAAAAACAGCTGAAACGCCTGGAGAAAATGCATCCCGACACCGCCGAGTCCGCCACCGTCCGAACCTATCTGGAGTGGATGGTCGAGTTACCCTGGTCGAAGCGGTCGAAGGATAACCTGGATCTGAAGGCTGCGGCCAAGGTGCTCAATGAAGACCACTATGATCTTGAGAAGGTCAAAGAACGCATCCTGGAATATCTGGCGGTCCGAAAACTCAAAGAGAAAATGAAGGGACCGATCCTGTGTTTCGTCGGTCCGCCCGGAGTCGGAAAAACGTCGCTGGGCAAGTCGATTGCCAAATCCTTAGGCCGCGAATTCGTGCGGATCAGCTTGGGCGGTGTACGGGACGAGGCGGAAATCCGCGGCCATCGCCGTACCTACGTCGGGGCATTGCCCGGTCGTATCATCCAAGGCATGAAGCAGGCAGGCACCAGCAATCCGGTGTTCATGCTGGACGAGGTGGATAAGGTGGGAATGGATTTCCGAGGCGATCCCTCTGCCGCCTTGCTGGAAGTGCTTGACCCTGAACAGAACACAGCCTTCACCGACCACTACCTCGGAGTCCCCTTCGACCTGACCGAGGTGATGTTCATCACCACGGCCAATTTGATCGATCCCATCCTGCCTGCACTGCGCGATCGGATGGAGATCATCGAGATCCCAGGGTACACCGAGGAAGAGAAACTCGGTATCGCCCAGCGCTACTTGATTCCGCGCCAGCTGGAGGAACACGGCATCACGAGCAAGCATGTGCAGCTCACGGAACCTGCCATCAGACAAATTATCTCGCACTACACTAGGGAAGCCGGGGTTCGGAACCTCGAACGCGAGATCGCAAACGTCATGCGCAAGGTCGCGAAGAAAGTGGCCGAGGGCAAAGGGCAGGGCTTCTCCATCGATCCATCCAATCTCAATAAATACCTCGGTGTCTCGAAGTATGTTCCGGAAGCCGAGCTCGAACAAGATGAGACCGGTGTCGCAACCGGTCTGGCCTGGACCGAGGCAGGGGGCGATGTGCTGTACATCGAAGCGACCGTCATGAAAGGTAAAGGCCAATTAACCCTCACCGGCCACCTCGGGGACGTCATGAAAGAGTCCGCCCAAGCGGCCCTCAGCTATGTCCGTTCAAGGGAGAAAAGCCTGAACATCGATCCCACCATGTTCAGCAAGCAAGATCTGCATATCCA
Source organism: Nitrospira sp. (assembly GCA_019636915.1). Classification (GTDB taxonomy): domain Bacteria; phylum Nitrospirota; class Nitrospiria; order Nitrospirales; family Nitrospiraceae; genus Nitrospira_D. Next base: position 7,883 of record JAHBWQ010000134.1, read on the forward strand.
TGTCCCGGCCGGGGCCATCCCCAAGGATGGCCCCTCCGCCGGCATCACGATGGCCACGGCTATTGCCTCGGCCTTCTCTGGTATTCCCACAAGGCGGGACCTGGCCATGACGGGAGAAATCACCTTGCGCGGCCGCGTCCTTCCGATCGGAGGGCTAAAAGAAAAGATCCTGGCAGCCAAACGGGCCAAGCTCACGACCGTCATCCTGCCTCGCCGGAACAAGAAGGATCTCGAAGAAATTCCCAAACACCTGCTGAAAGGCATTCAGTTGGCGTTTGTCGACACCATGGATGACGTTATGAAGATCGCTCTCCGTCGACGCGGGAAGACGCCACCAGCTTCGAAGAAACAACCAGCCTCTCCGGCACCAGCCCGCATCCGTCCGCTACGGTCAGGCAAAGGGCGGCGGTCTCACGAGCTGCCAGTCACGGCGATGGCCGACCGGATCCCGGCACGTTCATAGGATCGCTTTGTGGCCAATCGCAAGGCCAAGTCAGTCATTCAGGAATTCCCTCTGATCCGAGGCCTTGCGGGCCGGTTCGCTCGCCCAGCGCCTGGTCTTGTCCAGGGCATCGGGGACGATGCCGCGGTCGTTAAACCCACCGCACAGACCTGGTGGCATGTCACGACAGACCTGCTCGCGGAAGGAATCCATTTCAACTTCAAGTCTGCGGCCCCCGAATCCGTCGGGTATCGAGCCGCCATGGCCAACCTCAGCGATCTGGCCGCCATGGGGGCCACCCCTCACTATCTGCTTGTCTCACTCGCCATCCCAAAAGCACTGAAGCCATCGCACATCTTCACACTCTACAGCGGCATGATGAACGCATGCCGCCGGTATCGCGTCGCACTCATTGGTGGAGATACCTCTGCCTCCAAGAACGGGCTCTTTCTCAATATCACGCTCATTGGGACCACCCCCACACAACAGGCTCTCTTTCGCCACGGCGCTCACGTTGGAGACCTGATTTACGTCACCGGTACGCTTGGAGACTCCCTTGCCGGCCTTCGCCTCGTGATGCCGCTCCACAAAGCTTACCGCTCGAGGAAGAAGAGGATCGCCCTTTCCTCCTCGCATGAACGATTTCTGATAGGCCGTCACTTCCGCCCAACGGCGAGAGTCGCCGAAGGGCAGTGGGTTAATAGACAGCGGCTGGCCTCTGCCGCCATTGATGTGTCCGATGGTCTCTCGGGAGATCTTCGGCACTTATGCGAGGAGAGTGGAGTCGGCGCCGAAATTGAAGCTGAGAAACTCCCCATCTCGGTAGCCTGCCAAGCCTACGGCCAAGCAACGGGCTGCTCACCGGTTCAACTCGCACTCACCGGAGGCGAAGACTATGAACTGCTCTTCACCGTCGCTCCGGGCTCCCGAAGGACGATTGAACAGCAGGCCCGCACCCGTGGCTATCACATGACCTGTATCGGTACCATTCGTCCAAAACGATTTGGCATTCAGTTGTCATCCGACGGGCAGAGACGCCCGCTGCCGGTCACCAGCTACGAGCACTTCCGGTAATGTCCGAACTCAGCAAACAACCAGTGGGTGGTGGTCGATCCTTCCGTGCGCTTTTTCGCCAAATTCTTCATCTGCAAGAATCGCCGCGCCGTACGGCCTTGGCCTTCGCCCTGGGCGTCTTTATCGCATTCTCGCCGGCTTATGGCCTCCATACAGCGATGGTAGCGTTGTGCACCTGGTTGTTCGGTCTGAATTTTATCGCGTTGTTGGCTGGGGCATGGATCAACAACCCCTGGACAATCATTCCGATCCTCGGCGCAACCTACTGGACCGGGGCCTTCTTGCTCGGACGAACTGATGCACCCACCTTCAACTGGCAGGACTTGAGCTTCAACGGGATCTATGACCAAGTCCTCCCGTACGCCGGTCCCTTTGCGCTTGGAGGACTCATCCTGAGTATACTTGGCGCCTTACTGTCATACCCTGCCGCGTATTTCTTCATTACAAAGTACCGGCCTGCGTCGCCGTCCGATCCGGCCAAACCATTGCCGCCCTCTGACCGAGTGAGCTAAGATATTCGGCACCCATGGAATCGGTAGACCGGCCTGATGCTCCCTATGATGGATCCGCCCTCATCGCCGATCCAATTCATAAGTACGTCACCTTTACCGTTCCATTTGCAAACCCGGACCCACATGAACATACTGAGAAGGACCTGATCGATTCCCCTTGGGTCCAGCGTCTACGATACATCTATCAGTTGCAGAGTGCCCGTTGGGTTTATCCATCCGCTGAACACACCAGATTCGTTCACTCCCTCGGAACCATGCATGTGGCAGGACGATTTGCTCGACATTTGTACCCCTTTCTCAAAAATACCCTCAAAGACGTACCGTCGGCCAACTATGTTGAGGAGCTCTTACGGATCACCGCCTTGGTGCATGATATCGGACACGGTCCGTTCTGCCATTTCTTCGACGACAATTTTCTCCACGGATTCGGTCTGACCCATGAACGTCTGGGACAAATTATCATCCGAGACCATCTCGCTCCCCTGATCAAAAGAATCCGCCGAAGTCCTTCTGGCCCCTTCGCCAAGGGGGAAGAGTTAAACCCTGACCAGATCGCCCATCTGATCCTGAAGGAAAAAGGCAAGGACAACTCCCGCCTCCCGCGATGGCTGAACATGCTCCAACCGGTCATCTCCGGAAGCTACACCGGGGACAATCTGGATTACGTCCTGAGGGATTCGTACATGTGCGGCGTCGCGGTTGGACCGGTCGATCTCACACGACTCATTCATTACACCATCGTGACCGAAAAAGGATTCACCATTCATAAGACCGGGCTCCCCGCACTCCAGATGTTCCTCAACACCCGGATGTATCTCTATTCAAATGTGTACTTCCATCGCACTACCAGAGCTATCGATATCCACCTTCGCAGCATTTTCGGAGACACGATGAAGCACATCTGTCCCCGCGATCCGCGAAAAAATATGGGTGGTTATTGCCGACTGACCGACTGGTCGCTCTTGGAGGAAGTCCGAGGGTGGGCGAACAGCCGCAACAGGACCCGCCGGCAGTTGGGACAGGAATGGGCAAGGATCCTGGACCGTGACGTTAAATGGAAGATGGCCTACAGCACGACCTTGAAAGATAAGGGACGGGAGCGCGGAATGGCCTTCCCCAGCCATCAGCACTTTGAACAACAGATTCTCAAGGAGTTACCAACTCGCCTGAAGCGAATCCCCTTTCGAGTGGACATGGCGCTGTTGGATCCACGGCCAGACCCCAAGGACTCGCGGGGAAATCCGTTGTATGTCTATGATCCCGGCACAGGCCAGGTTTCGACTGAGCTGTTGGAAGAATGCTTAGATCTGCTGCCCACGAGACTGGTCCAATTTCGGATTTACTCGCCAGACCATGCCCATGATGCCGCCCTCTCACAAGCCGCTGCAACCGTGCTGAATAAAACACCAACCAGCCTGGAATCGCACTACTGAACGCCCTTTGCTGAGTCGTTTGACCATGAGGTTTCTCAACCCACTTCGTGGTAGCTCCAGGCTCGACCACACACCATTTTACATGCCTAATTCTGCCCCACTACTATATTAGAGTCACACCCCACATCTGCTCCCGGCTCATGCATATTTGAACACTCCTGTACCAATATCGACAGAGGCGTCATGGTGAGTCCTGAACTCGTCCTTATTTTTCATTAACATAGCCATATCGGTTTTGGCCTGTGATTTGCTGCTCTTATGATTCGTTCACATATGTCTCGCGTAGCCCACTCACACGCAAGGAGCCGTGTCATGTCTATGCTGAAGCATTCCCTTAAGCGAGGACTCATGCGGTCAGCTTCGATTGTGATATGCACCCTGGCACTCTCCTTCACGCCAGCGCATGCAGCGTTTGTATCCTACTCGTTCACTGGCATGACCGATGCTCAGAACCCTGGCGACTCGCTTCCTGTTCTCGGCTCCTTTCAATTTAACAAAGCCACGGAGGGGAACGGTGGCGTCTATAATGGCGCCGTGACGAATTTCCGTGTGACCATCGGGACATACACTTCGTCCTTTTCCCCAGGGATCAATGGTGTGACGATTTCACTGGGCACTACTCTGGGAGGAGGGCTTAGTGGCGATCGTTGGACCCTGGTGTCTGCAGCAACCGGATCTGAATTAAGTGGCACCGTACCATACAACTTTGACATTCATCTTGACCGTAAAGGGGGAGGACTGTTCACAAATACTGCTCTCCAGGATCCGCCGAGTTTCGAAAGCCTGACTCAGGCGAGATGGCGACTCTTCTTCCAAGATGAGCACGGTGCTCCCTATGCCTCTATCGGATCGATCACGAGCCTGACAGCCGTACCGCTGCCTCCTGCAGCGATTCTCTTTGGTGTCGGACTCATTGCGCTGGTCGGTCTGGGTGTGGGAGGGCTGAGAAACCTTCGAGGCTCTCAGAATTAATCGGGATAGACCCTACAGATAGGCAAAGCAACGGTCTCTACCCCAAAAACTGTTTTTCCTTGGAGCGCCGGTCGAGTTGGAAACACCTGCCCATATGCGACAGAAGCTGTCCGTCCAATTGAGCGAGCTCGAGGTCCCGGAAGATCCCACCCACTATACATGCGACCCCGA
>JAHBWQ010000135.1 GCA_019636915.1 Nitrospira sp.
ATAGTGATAGACGGCCTGCTTTGTGGGCCGCGCGGGCGGCGATTGGTCCGATGTGGGTTTGTTAGCCATGGATCGGAGATGATGAAGGGGTTCCCAATGGGAAAGGGTGTTAATCTCTTCCTTATCTGCCTTTGTCATATTTCTTGAAAAGATCCTGAAGAGCTTCGCCGAGAAGATCCTGAAGAGTTCTATCCTGTTCGACGGCGAGGATTTTGAGGCGCTTGCTCATTTCCGGGTCGAAATAGCCAGCCACGGTTTTGAGGCCAGAGCGTGAGCGTGGCTGCGTCGGAGTTATTTTGTGGGGTTGGTTGAGCTTGCTGACGGCCTCAGCAAGATTGGTTTTACGCGCGGTCATGCAACTGCCTCCTCCTTCTTGGCGTGCTTACGTGTTGACGTGTTAACCTGTAATATTGCCCACTTGTGTAATTGCCTGATTTCATCGCTAGCCTTGCCATCTGGGTCATATTCAATGACCCCGCTTGAGGAGGTTAGGGAATGGACGAAAGCGGCGCGCTGCGTGATCCTGGCCGGGGATACCTGAAGGCCCAATGATTTAAGTGCCTCCCCTGCTTCGTCTGCCAGGTTGCCTTGCGGAGGTATCGCATTGAGAACGGCCACGGCTGGCTTTTTGGCCAGCTGAGCCAGGTCGATGGATGTTGTAATGGCGCGGATGTCGAGAATGCCGGGCCGACATGGGATCAGGATAAAGTCGGCGGCTCTGGCAGCTGCGAGCGCCGAGCTTTCGGAATGCGGGGCTGTATCAAGGATTACGAGAGCGGCTCCGTTGTCTTCGGCTGTTTTCAGAACTTCAGGAAGACGCGAGGCCTGGGCCGATATCACAATGGGGGTTTTTTCGGTGCGGTGGTCGTGCCATGCTTTGGCGGAAGCTTGTGGGTCGAGATCGACGACAAGAGCCGGTTTCCCGGCGCGTTCAGAGGCAACGGCAAGATTAATAGCCAGAGTGGTCTTGCCAGTTCCGCCTTTTTGGGAAATGATGGCTAGTGTGTACATGTGAGAAAGTCCTCTAGATGGAATGTTAACATGAAATATTGCGAGAAAGCAAGAGTGTGGGAAAGATGCAAAGAAGAAGGACGCGATGTCTACGTGTGTATGTGTTAACACGATGACATGTGGACACGTGATGAAACTTGGCGTGATTGCGCCTCCACTCCTAAAGGACTTTCTCTGGCACGGTGCGATGATCTTTCTCTGAGGCCAAACCCACTAAAAAAGAAGGTCTTGACTTGTGGCGCGTTTGTAGCTACAATTACTTCAGCGCGTTTCAACGCGAATAAGAAAGAGAGTAGAACGATGAATATGACCACTGATGTCCGCGCCCGTATTGATATGCGGACAAAGAAACGGGCAGCGGCGGCCCTGTCAGAAATGGGGCTGTCCTGTTCTGATGCCATCAGGCTTTTCTTGGTGCGCGTCGCTGATGAGCGGCGATTGCCGTTCGAGGTGAAAGCGCCCAATGCCACGACTCGCGCTGCTATGGCGGAACTGGAAGCAGGAAGAGGAAAACGCTTTAAGAGTGTCGACGCGCTCATGGCAGATTTGAATGCGGACGATTGAGCGAGCAAGCGCATTCAAACGCGACTACAAACGAGTGAAGGCAACTCCCCGCCACAGCAAAGACATTGACACGCTCCTGTCCGCTGTTCTGGAAAAGCTTTTAACTGACCTTCCCTTACCAACCCGCAACCGTGACCATGAGTTGAGCGGTAACTGGAACGGATACCGCGACTGCCATCTGAAACCAGACCTCGTGTTGATTTATCAGAAGCGGGACGCAGAAACGCTGCGACTCGTGCGCCTTGGGTCGCATAGCGAGCTGTTTGAATAAGGGCTCAGATGCCAAAGAAATTTCAGCGCACTGATTCACAGGAACTGCCCTATTGGGTCTACCTCAATCTGAGCTTGGAGTATGTGCGGTGGAATACCGCATTAGGCAGGATTTATCCTGCCAGTTACGATTCTGAGAATGGGACACTACATTTCAGCATGTTTGCAAGCCAGCGTCTCCGAAGGGGGATAGAATACTTTAATTTTGAACAGGAATTAGAAGAAGAGAGAATCAGAAAATTTCCTCAGAAAATATCTCGCTTACAGGGACTCTTCGTATTTGACACACAAGAAGAAGCAAAGAAGGCGGAGGAATTATGGAGGAGCTCAAGCAATCATTTCCAACCTGACTGCCTTGCCGAAGCAGGCTGTGAAATTGGACACAATAAGTCAAAGCACGATTCTAACTGGATTACATACTATTTCCGGAATGAAGCACCTAAACACCCGGCTCATTGGAAAGAACTATATTGGGGAGGAAAGCCATACCCGCACCAGAATCCAGTGTGGGAAACGATCGTAGATAGACCTCTGGTTTTGTGGAACACGGAACTGCGCCAATCTGTTTCCAATCGGCTGCATGAGGAACTACCGTGCTCATTCCTTCTTAGGTTAGGCATTCTTGCATGTGACCTGGGTTATGAACTGGGGCGAACGTCAATAACCTTGGTTAAAGAAAATGACTGCTTACAAGTCCGACATATGATTAGCTTTGATGAAAAGCTGGCAATTGAAGTGGTTAAAGAGATTAAAAGGACGAAGCCTGAATATATGATTCATTTACAGCCTAAGGATGAAGATATCTTCTTCATCGTGCCGGATTCGAGTTCGTCAGATTTTTGCATAACACATCGCTGTTTCCCTAAAGAATGCCCCTGACTATTCAGTGTCACCTTGCAAGGCTCGCCACAGTGTAGAGCGGCCAACGTTAAGCAACACGGCCACTTCTCCGGGTGCTTTGTTACCGTGGTCGATGAGCTGACGGGCGTGGGCAATCTGTGCCTCTGAAAGTTTATGCTTCGGACCGAACTTCACCCCGCGCCGCCGCGCGGCCTGTTGTCCCGCTTTGGTGCGTTCGACAATCAACCCGCGTTCCAGCTCCGCCAGTAACGCCACCATATGCAGCATGGCTTTTCCCAGAGGGTGAGTGGTGTCTATCTGCTCCGTGAGGCTTTGGAACTGGACGCCTCTGTTGGTAAAATCGTGCAGGGTGTTCACCACATCGCGCACACTGCGCCCGAGTCGGTCGAGCTTCCACACTGTCAGCGTGTCGCCATGCTCCAGCTGCTTGAGGCAACGTTGCAGGGCAGGGCGGCTTAAGGTCGCTCCGCTTCTTCCTTCATCGACAAAAGTTTTATCGCAGCCCGCTTGTTTCAAGGCGGCGAGTTGCAAGTCGGGGTTCTGGTCGTCAGTCGAGACGCGGGCGTATCCGTATTTCATAACGCTGTTCCTTAATTCGTCGTCTGGCTCGGAAGCCACACGACGTTACTGCTAAAAATGTGAGGAGAATGTGAAACAGATTTATGAAACAGTCAAGCGCTAGTGTTTAAGCGGATTCTGGAGTTGTTTCATAACTTACCACTTATGAAACAATATACTTGTGGAGGGACAAATCCATTTTCCAAAACATTATGCACGCGGAGCCAGCAGGATAATGGCCGCGCCAACGAGAGAGACCGTTGCGCCGATGATATCCCAACGGTCAGGGCGGATGCCTTCCACTGCCCACAGCCACCCGAGCGTCGTGGCGATATAAATACCTCCATAAACTGCATAGGCACGCCCTGCATACTCTGCCGGACTCAGTGCCAATAACCATCCGAACAACGCAAGGGAAAGCATGCCCGGCAACAGCCAGAGCAGGGGTTTGCCTTCCCGGTACCAAAACCAAAAAGCAAAACACCCGGCGATTTCAGCAATGGCTGCAGCGATATAAATGATTACTGTACGCATCTACTCTCCTTCTTGGGTAATCGATGTGAGAAGGGTTACTTTCCGGGTGCGGTAGTGTGGCGGCTATGCTATCACCCTGCTTAGGTGGAATGTAGCGAGGCAATGATGACGAAGAGTGAAGAAGGTTTGTGGCGGGCAGTGGTGATCGTTGCAGTGCTGAATCTCGCGTATTTTGTCGTCGAATTCAGCGTGGCGGAAATCATTGGCTCGGTATCACTGCTCGCCGATAGCATTGATTTTCTGGAAGATGCCTCGATGAATTTTCTCATTGCCGTCGCACTGGGCTGGACAGTGGCTCGCCGTGCCGTGGTGGGGAAGCTGTTGGCGGGCATCCTCTTGATTCCCGGTCTGGCGACACTCTGGATGGCGTGGCAGAAATTTTCATTATCCGTCCCGCCTGAAGCGATTCCGCTCTCCCTCACGGGTGGCGGTGCGCTAGTCGTCAATCTATCCTGTGCGCTCCTGCTCACTCAATACCGCCACCATGCGGGGAGCTTAACGCGGGCGGCGTTCCTGTCCGCCCGTAACGATGCCCTCGCTAACATTGCTATTATCGCGGCTGGCTTCTTCACCGCTTACACCGTCTCGGCATGGCCTGACTTGATCGTCGGGTTGGGCATCGCAGTGATGAATGCTGATGCGGCCAGAGAGGTGTATACAGCGGCCAGAGATGAGCAAAAAGTACGGAGTCCGATGGCTTAAAATGGCCATAACGAGAACGGCCATAACGCCCACCGTCGTATCTTCAGCGGTTGCCCTCGCTCCATGCACGGTTGCAGCCGTAGTCTCTGACTCGCGGTTTCGACAATCTCTTCCATCGCGTGATTCAGATTTGCCTGCAGTTGAATATGTTTCAGTTTGCGTTCTTCAGGAGGGTACTCCTCAAGGGTTTTGCCGGGAACCTTGATGGCCTCTTCCTGCTTGTTCCAAATAGCACCGGGGCATGAGCCAAGCTGAACAGCCTCAACTTCCACAATTACCGGGCGGAATGCCCATCCGGCAATGTACGCGCCGCCAGCCCAGAGCGGCAGGTCAATCAGCAAAAAATCGATGGCAAAATAGCCACCAATCGCGGCGGGGTTCCATCCGGTCGCAAAGCCCACCACCATGAGTTCGATGAGGTTTTGGGCGCCTAACCCGGCTGCCCAGTATTTCCAAGGAACTGAGCCGTAAGCCGTGATACGGGGTGTTATGGCGATGTCCGCCTTTGCCTGTTCAGCAAGAAGCAGTACCTGTTTTTCGTCGAGAATCCTTCCCGATAGGTTCAGCTGTTCCTGTAAGCGTTGCGTGTCCTCAAATGGGATGACGGTAAATCCCGGTTGTTTGGCCAAGTGTTCGGTGAGGCTACGCTGGGCGTGGAGTTCCACGGCTTCTATCAGTTGTTGTTTGATGAGTGGTTCATCTTCTGGCGTCGGTGCGGCATCAAACGAATGAATCTGTGTGCTTTTTCTAACCGTCGCTTCTAGAGACACGGGAGCAACCACAATCGTGATGGCCGGGTCTGGCGGAGGGACTGGTTGTGAGCGCAACACGCTACAGCCGGTCAGCAGCACGAGGATGAGGAACGCAAGAAGGCTGTTATGTGCGCGGCTCTGGTGAAATGCAGCTCGGCTGTCTATCACTATGAAGCAGCTCCTTTTATTAAGAGTAAAGCTGCTACAGCAATGTAGACGACAACCAACTCGATGTGTTCAGCATCCGACGACACGAACTGCCATATTGCCTCATAACTGAAGAGAGCCATCATGATTACCAGCATCGCGAACCCGACCCAATTCCACCAGCGCATCTCCATCATGAGAGTAGCTCCTTCGTCCTCATCCCCATCTCGTCTTGAGCCATAGTTCCTATGCACTCAGTCTGGATAGGGGACACAAAAGCGCCTGAAGCGTCTTCATTGCCCGCATGGCGGACAATGCCCACTTGTCACATTGTGCAAACAGCGGGCGTATTAGACGCTGAGGGGAGGCCGGAATAGAGATGGTGCGAGGGGCGATGCAAGCAAAGGGGGAAAATTCAGAGTCAAGGGGGTCGCCATGTAGTGGGGCTGCGGAAAGTTCCACTGGATTGAGACAAAGTGCGAGTGGCAAGGGCAGGCATCAATGGCTTGGCCTTGTTGTCCCACAGCAGAGTGGGTGTCTTGTGCCGAAAGCATTGCTATCTGCGTTGTGGCAGCATCATCCACGCACGGCAACCCGGTCAGTTGTACTCCCAGAAGGATAGTTAAGAGGGAGATACAACCAACACGGATTGAAGAATGGCGCATACGGTGTCCAATAAGTTCGGGTGGTATCCTAGCATTATGTGATGGATTCAGTCGATACGGTATCGGTTTGGAAAAACTGCAGAAGTTACCACTTGTGAAACAGGGGAAAGTCATGCCGATAACTGGATTTGTGGTGCGCTGCAACGACGGGTCTCACTCACCTTGAGCATGATCCTCCTACGGCTCCTCTTCATTGGAGCTCCTTGATCCCTTTGACGAGGGCGTCGAGGAGCGCAAACGCCATGAGCTCAACTTCAAAAAAATTTTCTGTATTCGACAGCACGACGACCGTCACTGGCCCACCGCGAGGAGGCTGAACGTGCAATGCCGCCGACGTATACCCAGGACCACCGCCACTGTGACCGTACATGACGCCATAAGGGGAGGCGAGATCTGCAGTCAGGCCGAGTCCATAGCTCGGCGACACGAATCGTTGGGTAGGTGGTGTCGCAGCACGCACTACCGTTCGCATCTCATCGAGAAGAGCAGGTGGCAAGAGAACTCCATCAAACAGCCGTTCGTAAAAGCGGACGATATCGGAGGCCGTGGATGCGACGACACCTGGCGCAACCCAACCTGGGTCATACCTGTTACGGACATCCACAGGTAGTCCATCCGACGACACGGAAAAACTATATGCAGGCGCCAACTCCTGGAAATCGGGTTGATTCCTTATCACGGAGGTGTATCGCAGTCCTAACGGCTGACACACCTCGCCCATGATAATTTCGGCGAAGCTTTGCCCGCACAGGGTTTCGAGAAGCCGGCGCAAAATCATGTAGCCGATGTTGGAATACTGCCATCCCTGCCCTGGCTCAAAGAGCAATTGGTCCGCATGGGTCCGCTCCAGAAATTCGGCATACGTCCAAGGCCGTTCTCCTCGTTTGACCGCCTCATGGTACGCTGGCACCAGGCCATACTCCGGTAAACCGCTGGTGTGTTGAAGGCATTGGCGAACGGTGATTCGTGAGGCATGGGGTGCATCCGGCAGCCATTGCGCTAAGGGGCTGTCTAACCTCAGCTTGTCCGAGGCCACCAGTCGCAGAATCGCCGCCGCAGTAAAACTTTTCGTAATGCTTTGGACTGAAAACCGAGAATCGATATGGATGGCACCTTCTGTGCATTTACCACCCGCAGTCATGACGCCTGTTTGAATTTTCTTGCCGATGCTCTGTCCCTTCAGATAGGCAAACGACACGGCAGCGTCTGGGACACGGTTAGCTGGCGGTTCTAGATAGGCCGTTAAGCGTTGGACCAGTTTCGTGTTCATAACTGACTTCGATCTTGCTGTATTACTTCTGATGTCCGAGAGAGGCTTATCACACGAGGCGTGTGATGTTCAAAAATTTACGCTTGTGAAACAAAAGACAGGTGCCGTGCTGGTGCCTTCTCGACACTGGGAAAAAACAAGAGGGAATGCGTGGCGGGACAGGATAGGTAAAGGGGACCCCTTTCACGATCCCTTTCTTCGCGCGATGCGCTCAACAGGCATCCTGCTCTGCGAGGCCGACGGCTGTCCCACCGTCAGAAAGAAAGAGGCCCGCATGCCGGGATGATCGACACTGACGCGCGCGCATGATCCGAGCCTGTCCGTTGGTCTGCCACGGGCCACATGAATCTACTTGCTTAGTGACGACGAAGTGAGGTCCAGAGCGAGACCTCTTCTTCTTTGAAACGGATTTTCACCAGGACGCGAGAGGTCTTCGGATGGCCAGATTGATAGGCAGCGCCACAAGCCATATAGCTTGCGGCGCTGTCTGTGAGCCACGCTCACACTACGCGAAGAGATGCTTGCCTAAATGATTCTCTCTTGAATGGGTCTTGGGAGACTGCCAATCGATTTGAACTAAAACTATGGTCGACCAGGGGTGGCGATTCCAATTGGAGCATGTGGAGCTGTTGAAAAAATGGGGGGAGTTATTGGCGCAAGAATGCCGCCGAGCCCGATTGCAAAGCCAGACACGTTCGTCGAGCCGGAATTAGCGATATAGAGAAATTGTCCAGCTGGATCTATCGTTATACCCACAGGCGTGGAAGTCGCTCCTGTCGAAAATGACGCGGGACTAGTCTGGGTTAATAGTCCTCCCGCTCCAATTATGAAAGCTGCCACTTCATTCATGCCGCTATTCGTGACGTATAAGAAAGAACCATTCGGAGAAATGACGATCCTTTGAGGAATTGATCCTAAAACCCCTGTGGGAAAAGTCGATGGTACGGTTGGTGTTAGTAAGCCGCCGGCTCCTACAGAAAAGACTGCTATGGTGTTTGTTCCACTGTTGGCGACATAGAGAAATGACCCGTTGGGTGAGATCGCGAGCCCTTCGGGGCTTGGTGAGCCAGCCCCGGTTGAGAATGTCGCTGGCGTGGTGGCAGTCAGAACGCCTCCCGCACCAATTGTGAAGCCCGAAACCGTGTGACTGCCGGAGTTCGCGACGTAGAGGAACTGTCCGTTCGGTGAGACAGCAATTCCCCTCGCTAAGGATCCACTCGTGGGGAAAGTTGCCGGACTGGTCGGTGTCAATACGCCTCCCGATCCAAGAGAGAATCCTGAAACGGTATCAGACGCGCTATTGGCCACATACAGAAACTGCCCGTTTGGGGTGACGGTGATTCCACGCGGGGAGGAGCCGACACCGGTTGAAAATGTTGGTGGGGCAGTCGCGGTTAGGTTTCCCGTCGTCGAATTGACCGTGAAGCCAGATATATTTGCGGAATTCTGGTTCGATGAATAAAGGAAATGACCATTCGTGGAAACTGCCACCCATTCGGTATTGGTACCACTGGTAGAAAAACTTGCAGGCGTCGTTGCCGTCAGCGCGCCTGCTGTTCCAATAGTGAAACCTGACAAAGTGTTCGAACCACCATTGGCAGTATAAAGTACATTAAGACTCGATCCTGTCGCCTCAAATCCTCCGCTACCGCCCCCACCCTTCGGGCATCCCGTAAGGATAAAGGCAATTGGCACGGTTAACCCAAAAATCCAATGGAGATTTTTCATTGTGTTTCTCCGCGCAACATACCCTTTAAAGGCATGGGTACATAAGTGCGGGGTAAAATAGTAATCCGTGGTGACTGCGCCCAGCCTCCCAGACGCTATCTGCGCTCGCGATCAATTCGGATTACTCTATTCGTGTTGGATGAAAATGTTATGGTGGTAGTCCATTCTCCTCTGTTTGTATCACCACCCCAGATGTACTGATAACTGACTATGCGTTGGCTGAGGGGTGTCGGTTCCAATTGATCAATACGGCGATCCGGCTGACCAGCTCGGCCAACAACCTCAGCTTCAGTCATGCCATAGCTCAGCAGCTGATATGTTTCTTGATCAAGCTCACGGGCGTCCACAGAGGACAAAATCATTCCCATCACGCTGCTAGCTATGCTGATAAGGATCCATATAAGAATGCCCTGCTTCATAATCCATCTCCATAGATAGATTCCTACCTTGATACTTCTGGCGTTATGGTAACGCGAGATCCCAAAGGCACCAAACCTTTGCGCAAATTCTGTCTCTTCGGAGATAGGCAGTTCTTCAGGAAGAACTGCCTATCTCCTCACTTTCGGCCTGGCACTACCGATAGGTAGTGCCATTCATTATCCCGTCGAATAAGATACCTTAGATGGTGTAGTCACGAGATTGCCAGCCAGAGAGCGAGGCATCTGATGTGGACAGCGGCGAGGAAGGACGAGCTGTTTTTGGCGTAGCGTGTCGCAATGCCCCGCCATCTTTTGAGCATCAGGAACGCGTTTTCGACCAAGTGACGTACTTTATAGAGGTCTTTGTCATAGGGTCTTTGGACTGTGCGGTTTTTCTTTGGCGGGATGACGGCGTTCATACCCCGCGCCTGTGCCAGTTCAAGGATCGCATCGGTATCATAGCCTTTATCCGCGATCAGATGATCGGCATCGATCCCTTCCATCAGGCGGCCAGCCTGTGTGCAATCCGCTGTGGGACCTTGTGTAACAAGGACTCTGACCGGCATACCATGCGCATCCACGGCCATATGTATCTTCGTGTTAAGCCCCCTTTTGTAAGTCCCATATCTTGATTGCCGCCAACCGCCCCTGCGCCATGAGCATGCAATTTGACATGTGTTGCATCGAACATTAGCCATTCATAGTCAGGGTCATTAACCAAACCTTCCCAAATACCCTTGTCACGCCAACGGCAAAAACGTCTGTGCGTATTTTTCCAATCCCTGTAGTCGGGAGGTAGATCACGCCATGGAGCGCCAGTCCGAAGTATCCAAAAGACTGCGTTGATATAGCCAAATTAAAATAAATTGATTATAATCAACTATTTATGACGTATTCTATTGATTTTCGAAAAAAAGTATTAAAGATAAGGGAAAAAGAAGGTTTAAGCATAGAAGGTGTAGCCATTCGATTTGGAGTTGGCAAAGCGAGTGTCATGAGATGGCTCATTGAATTAGAGCCTAAAAAAACGCGCAATAAATCGGCCACGAAAATAGATATGGAAGCGCTAAGAAAGGACATTGAAGAGTCCCCTGATAGCTATCAATATGAACGAGCAGAGCGACTTGGCGTAAGCCAAAGTGGGATATACTGGGCACTAAAACGCTTGAATGTTACGTATAAAAAAAACACTAATTCATCCAAAAGTAGACGAAGAAAAGCGCTTATTGTTTCAAAACAAACTAAATACTTATCAAACCAATGGGATGGATATTGTTTATTTAGACGAGAGTGGATTTGCTCATGACATGCCTCGTACCCATGGTTATGCTTTAAAAGGTCAACGGTGTTATGGCGCTCAAGACTGGGGTGCTCGTGGACGAACGAATGTAATAGGCGCTCTATTAGGGGACCGTTTACTCACGGTTACCCTTTGTGCTGGACAAAAAAAATGGATGAGGTAGTAAAAAGAGCAATGAATTAGAAATAACTCGCTGATTAACAAAGTATTTTATATACTCAGCTTCGACAAAAAAGGAGCATATATGAAGTATATCAGCGAGTTGAATAGCATTTTAAGTCAGCAACTGGATTGGCACAAGTCAAGAGTGGACTGTTTTTCGCAAATGTTACTGGCTTTATTTGTGGTAAGAAGTGTTAATTTGAGTGAAATCGCCGTTGCAATGGATGGTGAAAGAGCAAGCATTGATTCGCGTTACAAAAGAGTATACCGTTTTTTTTCTAAATTTGAGTTAGATTTTACCTGGATAGCGCGATGGATTTATTCGTTATTTTTTAATAAAGAACACAAGGTTTATATAGCGATAGATAGAACGAATTGGTATTGGGGCAAAACAAAAATCAATGTGTTTATGTTGTCTATTTGTTATGAAGGTATTGCTATTCCTTTATTTTGGCGATTGTTAAAAAAAGCAGGAAGTACAACGGCTAAAGAACAAATTTAGGACTTACGCATTGACAAAAATCTGTTAAAATGCCTGCTTTTTGAGGCAAGGAATGCTCATAAAAACCAAACCATCAACAGCCCAGTGTAACGAAGTAATATATACCTCATACCTGTTAAGTGATCCTCGCTATACCAGTTGTACGCGTTTATCTGAGGTAATGGGGTCGATATCCCATGACAGTGTGAATCGATTTCTAGAGCGCGAACGATACGAACCAAAAGACTTATTTGATGAAGAATCAGATAAAATCGAGTTAACAGGCGGCGTACTTAGTGTGGATGACTCGGTATTAGATAAACCCTATATGAATCCTAAAAAAGCTGAGTTGATAGGTAATTTCTGGTCGGGAAAGCATAAGCGGGTTGTAAAAGGCGTTAACCTGATTACGCTGTTTTACACTGATATGGCTGGGATTTCAGTACCTGTTAATTATCGCATTTACGATAAGTCTGAAGGTAAAACGAAGAATGACTACTTTATAGAAATGCTACAAGAGGTGCTGGCCTGGGGGCTAAAACCAGCCTGGGTAACAGGTGATAGTTGGTACGCGAGCATTGCTAACATGAAAACATTACGAAAATTAAATTTGCAATTTATGTTTGGAATTGAAAGTAACCGTACCGTATCAATCGAGCGAGGCCAGTACATTCAAGTACAAAAATTAGAGGGCTGGCAAGGCGATGAGCAAACTGCTTATTTGAAAGATTACGGCATGGTGAAGGTGTATAGACAGATGTACAAAAAATCATATCGCTATTACATCATCAGTGTTCCTGACCTTGATAATTTACCAAACATTAAAAAACAGGACTTTGAAAGAGTTCATGCTGCTCATTGGTCTATTGAACGTTATCATCGTGCGTTGAAGCAGGTTTGTCATATCGAGCATTTTCAGGTGCGTGGTTCTAACCAAATCAAAAATCATATTTTCTGTGCCATCAAAGGCTTTGTTCAACTTGAGTGAGTTATTGTCAAATCTGGTGTATGGAT
>JAHBWQ010000136.1 GCA_019636915.1 Nitrospira sp.
TGACCCGAAGCTCGTCGCTCATTGACGTAGGACTTGTGCGTCAGCGCTTCGTTCAATAAACCCGAGTTCGCAAATCGATATTTTGATATGGCAGGAAGAGAATCGGCTGAAGAAGCCGGTTTCATTGTGGCATGCGTGCTTATGTGTCCAGCCTTTTGAAGATCAAACAGGCGTTGACTCCGCCGAATCCGAAAGAGTTCGACAACGCCATTTGTATGGCAGCAGGCCGTGCCGTGTTAGGAACGTAATCCAAATCACAGGCTGGATCAGGATGGTCGAAATTGATCGTAGGCGGAAGAATCCCATGATATAACGCCAGGACGGTGAAAACGGCTTCGATCCCACCTGCGGCTCCGAGCAAATGCCCGGTCATAGATTTGGTTGAGCTGACAGGAATACGAAAGGCTTGCTCACCGAACACCTGCTTGATGGCTCGAGTCTCAATGGCATCGGCCATTGTCGAGGTCCCATGCGCATTGATGTAGCCGATCTGGTTGCGTTGAATACCCGCATCGTTGAGCGCCAATTCCATGCAACGAACAGCGCCCTCGCCTTCCTCCGGCGGGGCCGTAATATGATAGGCATCGCTGTTCATCCCATACCCGATGATCTCGCCATACATTCTCACCCCGCGCCGAAGGGCGTGAGTCAGCTCTTCGATAACCACCACACCTGCCCCTTCGCCTAACACAAATCCATCTCGATCCTTGTCGAACGGGCGGCTCGCTTTCGTCGGCTCGTCGTTCCGGAACGACAACGCCTTGGCCGATGCGAATCCTGCGACCCCGAGCGGGGTCACCGCTGCTTCGGCGCCTCCTGCGACCATGACATCGGCATCACCTCGCTGGATCAGGCGGTAGGCATCTCCGATGCAATGGTTGCCCGTGGCACAGGCTGTCACGGCACAAGAGTTTGGACCTTTAGCGCCGATCCGAATCGCCACTTGCCCGGAGGCAAGATTGATGATGGTCATGGGGATGAAAAACGGTGAGACTCGACCGGGACCCTTGTTCTTGAGCACATCATGATAGTGTTCAATCGACCCAAGCCCGCCGATCCCGGAACCGATATACACCCCCACCTTGGTGGCTTTCTCCGGCTTTACTTTTAAACCGGCGTCATCCACAGCGAGCTGGGCAGCCCCCACGGCATAGTGGATGAACGTATCCATCTTCTTAATTTCTTTCTTCTCGATGAACCGGGCCGGATCAAAATCCTTGACCTCGCCCGCGATCTGAGCGTCGTATCCTGTTGGATCAAACCTGGTGATTCGGGCGATCCCGGACTCACCGGCGCAGATCGCCTTCCAGGCTTTCTCAACACCCGTGCCTAGCGGGGTAACCAGCCCAAGACCGGTTATCACAACACGCCGCCCAGCAGGATTGGACACTTCTTGTGACATGCCTAGGATTTTTCCTTGATGTAGTCCAACGCCTTCCCGACAGTCAAAATTTTCTCGGCATCCTCATCGGGAATTTCGATCGAAAACTCTTCTTCGAGTGCCATCACCAGCTCGACCGTATCGAGCGAATCCGCTCCCAAGTCTTCAACGAAAGAGGCCTCCGGTGTGACCTCGTCTTCTTCCACGCCCAGCTGTTCGGCAATAATTTTCTTGACTCGTTCTTCTACAGTGGCCATCGCTCTGACTACCTCCTTCCCCGGTATGCTCTCACCTGCGCCGCCACACGGGGATCTGTGACAGCCATCCAACCTAAAGATTTGCTGTCTTTACGCCATCAACATACCGCCATTTACATGCAAGACGTGCCCTGTAATATAGGCGGCCTCCTCGGATACCAAGAACCGCACAGCTGCGGCAATGTCAGCCGGCGTCCCTAAACGACCCAACGGAATCTGCTTGAGCAAGGTGTCCTTAATGTCGGCAGAAAGCCCATGGGTCATCGCCGTGTCGATGAAACCCGGCGCCACCGCATTAACCGTCACATTACGGCTTGCATATTCCCGCCCAACGGTTTTTGTGAATCCTATCACTGCGGCCTTTGACGCAGCGTAGTTTGCCTGCCCTGCATTCCCCATCACCCCGACAATTGAGGCGATGTTGACGATACGACCATACCGCTGCTTGGTCATCGGCTGCAAGACCGCTTTTGTACAGTGAAAGGTCCCGTTCAAATTGATCTGAAGGACCAAATTCCAATCTTCATCTTTCATCCGTAACAACAAACCATCACGGGTGATCCCCGCATTATTGACCAGGATGTCCACCTTTCCCCAAGCCTTGAGCACTTGCTCAACCATTGCCTTGGCTTCACCGGTATCAGCCACGTTCACTTTGAGGTTCAACGCTTTTCGCCCAAGCTTTTCCACCGCAGCCACGGTTTCCGAAGAACGGCTGGGGTCGAGATCGGCAACGGCAATATCGGCACCTGCTTGGGCCAACGTTTCGGCAATCGCACGACCGATGCCCTGAGCAGCACCGGTTACAATAGCGGTTCTTCCTTGTAGTGACATCGCGGACCTCTCAGATAAGGCGTTAACAGACGACAAAACGGTTCGTGACTTGGTCTTTCCTCAGGACAATCTCCCGTCAGCTCACCGCTTTGAGTGTCGCATCCAAGGACTTTGGATCATTGACGTTCAATACGTTCACATCAGGCAGAATCCGCTTAATCAAACCGGTCAACACCGTGCCGGGGCCGACTTCAACAAAAGTTGTCACCCCCATATTCCCCATGACCTGCACCGTATCTTCCCACAAGACAGAAGAGGGCAACTGGCGAATCAACGATGCTTGAATCTCCCCCGCCCGGCTGATCGCCTTTGCCTCAGCATTATTCACGAGCGGCGCACTGAGATCCGACCATCGAACAGCACTCAGGTCCTGAGCTAACCGATCAGCGGCTTGCTGCATCAATGGCGTATGAACCGGCACACTGACCGGCAACGGAATAGCTTTTTTACAACCTTGTTCCTTCGCCAACGCGATGGCTCGCTCCACCGCTGCCTTCTCCCCGGCAATAACTATCTGCCCAGACGAGTTGAAATTCGCAGCCGCGACCACCCCGACGGACGATGCCGCCCGACAGACGTCTTTGACCGCTTCGGCGGTTAATCCCAAGAGAGCCGCCACAAGGCCAGTGCCAGGCGCAACGGCCTCGGACATGTAGCGTCCACGTTTCTGAACCAGACCAACAGCATCACGAAAGGCGACACCACCGACCGCAACCAGCGCAGAGTATTCGCCCAAACTATGACCTGCGGCTGCGATGGGATTGATCCCAACCGGCTCGAGAAGTCTCCATGCGGCGATGCTACTGACAAGCAACGCTGGCTGCGTGAATTCAGTCAGATTGAGCCGTTCAGCCGGACCGGTGAAACACAACTCAGCCACGTCATACCCCAAAACCGAGGAGGCCTCATCGTACACAGCCTTTAATGAAGGGTGGGCATCATAGAGTGCCCTTCCCATCCCCACCGATTGAGACCCTTGTCCAGGGAATACCACACCGATTTTTTGCATCATGGGGCGTTAGATATCTTAGAAATCATGTGCAAAGTCAACGGGAAAAGTTTTCACAAGCTACTGCTCGCGCCCATGCAAAATCTGCCCAACGCTCTCCTTGACTCTCGGCAGATCTTCCCCTACCACCTGATGACGGCCGAGGCCCACGTGAGTCCTGCCCCAAAGGCACCGAGCATCACTAACGAACCAGCCTTCACACGCCCCTCACGAACCGCTTCATCCAGCGCAATGGGGATGGAAGCCGCCGACGTATTTCCATATCGATCCACGTTCAGGAGCACCTTCTCGACCGGAAGGCCCAACCGTTCGATCACCGCCTTGAGAATTCGTATATTGGCCTGGTGCGGCACATAGAGATCCACATCCTCCACTCGAAGATTATTGGCAGACAACGTCGTCCGAGCAATCTCTTCCAACGTTCTGACTGCAACTTTGAACGTTTCGTTCCCTTTCATCTTGATGTACTGGAGGCGCTCCTCAACCACCTTTTCGGACAGGGGCGTCCGTGAACCACCACCAGGTACCATGATCAGCTCGCACAATGTTCCGTCAGAACGAAGATGTGTGGAGAGGATTCCGTGGTCCCCATCACTTGCACTGACGACTACCGCCCCGGCTCCATCTCCAAACAACACACAGGTATTACGGTCGGTCCAATCCGTGATCGCGGACATGACTTCAGCACCGATCACCAAAACATGGCGCAGTCCACTCTTCACATAGGCATCCGCCACAGAAAGCGCGTAGACGAACCCACAGCACGCAGCCGAAAGATCGCAGGCCGCTGCTTTCGTCGCCCCAAGCTGATGCTGAACGAGACAGGCCGTGGCCGGAAGCGGGTAATCACCCGTACAGGTAGCAACCAAAATCATGTCGAGATCGGTTGCCGCCAACCCGGCCGAAGCCAAGGCCCGCTTCCCAGCCTGAACCGCAAGATCCGAGCATGCCTCTCCCGTCGCTGCAAGACGCCGTTCACGGATGCCAGTTCGCTCGCGAATCCATTCGTCGGATGTGGCTACCATCTGTTCAAGATCCGCGTTCGTCAGCACTTTGGCAGGTGCATATGAGCCGGTGCCAGAAATGTAGGCCTTCATCGCTCGGATTCCATCGCCGGACGGGAATGACTTTCCTCAATGTCGCGCTGAATGAGCTCTCGCACTCCGCCTTCGGCCATCCCCTTGGCTCGGCGAATCGCATTCTTGATCGCTTTCGCCGACGACCGCCCATGGCAGATCATCGTCACCCCGTTCACACCAAGGAGGGGGGCCCCTCCGAATTCGGCATAGTCTATTTTCCGCTTGAGATTTGCTAGCGGCCCGGCAATCAAAGGATATGCAAGTCGACCGAAGAAGTGTCCTGAAATTTCCCTCAGGAGCAACCGCTTGATCATCTCGGCCACCCCTTCAGAGATCTTCAACGCAACGTTTCCGATAAACCCATCACAAACGACAATATCCGCGATCCCGCTGTAGACATCACGCCCTTCAACATTCCCCACGAAATTCATCGAGCTTGACTTGAGCAGCTTAAACGCCTCTTTCGTGACCTCATTCCCCTTGCTGTCTTCCTCACCGATACTCAGCAGCCCCACACGGGGATTCGGCTTGCCGAGCAGATGCTTGCCATATTCGTTCCCCATCAAGGCGAATTGTTCGAGATGCTTGGCGGTGCAGTCCACATTGGCTCCGACATCGAGCATAATCGCCTCTCCGCTCAATGTCGGAAGACTCGTGGCAATCGCCGGTCGTTCAACCCCCTTGATCAGCCCTAACACGAAGAACGAAGCCACCATGCTCGCCCCCGTGTTCCCAGGGCTCACCACCGCCCCGGCTTCGCCGCTCTTGACTAACTCCGTCGCAACCCAAATCGACGAATCCCGCTTCTTCCTGGCCACCGCTGCAGGGGACTCGTGCATCTCAACGACCTGAGACGCGTGCCTGATGGACAGGCGAGGGTCGTGACCGGATTGACGCTGGCACTCTTGTTTCAGGATGGCTTCGTCGCCGACAAGGATGACCTCGACATCACACTCTTTTACGGCCTGTAGAGCACCCTCCACACAAGGTGCTGGGCCATGATCCCCCCCTACCGCGTCGAGCGCGATCTTCATACGGCTTGGTGTACTCACGGATGGCGTTGGAAAGACAGGCTAAACACGAGTCGCCCCCTGGGATCAGCTCTACCGCACTGACCCCTTTTCGCCACAGACCAGCTCAAACATGTTACGGCCCTCCAAGTATGACGGCTGGCATTGCTTGAAGCATCCGCACCATAACAACATTGAAGATACGCCTGAACACCTGCCGCTGTGGGGCGTTAACCATCAATTGGCAGTCAGCTTAGGCTTCTTCGACTTGAATGACGGCCTTGCCCTTATACGTCCCGCAATTCAAACAGGTGTAATGCGGCAATTTTAACTCATGGCACTGTGGGCACACAGCCATCCCCGGCGGGGTCATGCGCAGTTTTTGAGTGCGACGCTTATCGCGTCTTGCCCGTGAATGTTTATGTTTTGGATTCGGCATGGTGACTCCTTCTTCCCCTCGATTCGGACCGCTATTCAGTGCTGTCCGACGTCCCTCAGCTTTTCTTTCATCGTGCGCAGCACATCAAATGGGCCTCCCGACGGTTCTCCACCGCAACGACAGGGTCCTCCATTCAAATCGTGCCCACAATGGGCACAGAGACCAAGACAGTCGCTGGTACACAACGGGTGCATCGGGGATGCCAGGATCACCTGCTCGCGCAACATCGGTGCGAGATCAAGATGATCACCCGTAAAGTAATAGAGATCGTCGTTCTGCTCTTCCTCCTCAACCGCAGGAGGCGTCGCCGTTTTTTTCTTTCGCACACCGTCCCGTTTTCCGGTAGGCCCCGTGGATTTGACTTCCCGCTCGTAGACGACGCGCAAGGAAAACGCCACCGGCTCGTCAAAGTCTTTCAGGCAACGGACACATTGCCGACCCGCGGTCCCTTCCACCACACCGGTCACATAGATGGTCCGTTCAATCGTACGAAGCTCCAATCCGACCGACATTGTTCCGCGAATGGACACATCCGCGTCCGTCAGTCCCAGCTCGTCGCCCGTCAGGTCTCCGGACAGCGAAAGGCCCTCGGCCGTGATATCCGCGATTTTCGGCGTTAAGACACCCATGAGTCCCCTCGACGATATCCCCGCGCCCCAGCCGGAAGCCCCAATCTCACCGATCACGTTCGTTATCGCTCCTCAGCAAAGCTGATGATGGCGATATGCCGAGCCCGCTTGACGGCCACCGTCAGTTCACGTTGATGCCGCATGCAATTGCCGGAAATCCGGCGTGGAACGATACGCCCTCGCTCTGTCAAAAAGTTCCGAAGGAGTCCGGCATCCTTAAAATCAATCGGTGCTTTGTCCAGACAAAATCGGCAGGGACGTCTCCGTTGGAACAGCCGTCCTCCTCCACCACCTCCACGCTCGTTTTCACTTCGATCCATCACTGCCTCCTCATACTCCTGTATTAGCCTTCATCGCCTGTCTCATAGCCGGGTTCATCATGCATCGGAGGTTCGGCGCCTTGGCCGCCGTCTTGGCGCTTGGGCATAAACGTCACGGTCTGAGCGACCACTTCATGCTTGCTGCGCTTTTGACCATCTTCGGTTTCCCATCGGCGCTGCTGCAACCGACCCTCAACAATCACGCCGTTCCCCTTGCTGAGATACTGCCCGCAATGTTCGGCTTGTTTACCAAAGACCACAATATCGACAAAACACACTTCTTCCTTCAAATCGTCGCCCTGTTTAAACCGGCGACTGACCGCCAAACCAAAACTCGCCACCGGCGTCCCACTCGGCGTATACCGGAGCTCGGGATTCCGAGTGAGGTTTCCCATTAAGATGACTTTATTAAATCCGGCCACCGTCTGACTCCTGTGCCGCCGCTTCCACCGGGCGCCGCTCCACTAATGGCTTCTCATGATGAACCGTCAGAAACTTGATGATATCGTCTTCCAACCGATAGGCCCGTTCCAGCTCGCCGACGGTGTTGTTCGGTGCCTTAAAGTAAAAATAGCCATAGGTCCCCTTTCGCTCACGACGCACCTCGTAGGCGAGTTTTTTCTTCCCTAAATTTTCGGCTTTGATGAATTGCGCGCCGGTCTTATCGGCGACATTTTTCATCTTGTCGATGAGCGTTTTGGTATCCTCATCGGAAAGGGACGGACGAATAATAAACAGAGACTCGTAGAGCTCCATGCAGCAATCCTCCTGGACAAAGGCCCCCGAACCAGTCGGGAGCGAGGTGTAGGGTGCCTATCCGGCACAATGAACGGAGGACGGTAACATAGGGATTCTTAGACTGTCAATGAATTGCAGAACCTGGCTCTTCCATCAATGGCGCCCACGAAGAGAGCAGAGCCGTGGTTACACAACTTGATTGCTGATTTCATACAGACTTCCCCGCATTGACAGAAAACCCTCGAAGTATAACCATTGGTTACCAGTTGATTTTATCATGGACCGCCACATCGTCTGTCTCCACTTTCCCTCCTTTAGAATCGCGTTGGCGAGGTCGCCGATAGCGCACTACGAAATAGACCGATCGCTGTGGCACCGGTGCATACGCCCCGGGCGTTGATTCGAGAACTTTCAAATAGATTCCCACGCCTGTACAGACGTGGGAATCTGTTGCGCTAAGGTCCGATCCACGTCCTCTTGCAGACTGTATCGCGTTATCAATGTAAGGAATCTGTTCTCCGGCAATAAATTGACGCCAGTCCAACACCTACTACGCTTGAACTAGATGAGACAATTTCTTGTCCAGCACACTGTAATTTCTACGATTGTCATCGTCGCCACTGCGGTCTCGGCGCAAAGTCCTGATTCATCGTCACTTCAACCGAGAACAGGCCCGGCGATTCAGGGCGACTCCCCACTCCCAATGGGAACCAGACGCGGGCGCTGCAACCCCGCCTCCACTAGATGTCAGCTCCCACGCCATCGCGTGCAACCCACAGACTCCGATCTCACTCAACGGGCCGAAGCAGGCGCTCGGTTGGGACACGAAAGCTCGTTGAATACCCGTAGCCGTACCGGCCCGAGCATCGATAGTCCATCGACCACACCATAATACCTACATTCATCTGCCTATTTCTGTTGGTGCAGGCAGATCAAGCTAGCGACGCACAATACAAGATCCAACCCTAGTTTTCAGTGCAGGTTCGCGGGCGCCGAGGCAAGTTGTTTGAGGATGGCAGCACGGTCAAACATTTCGTGAGCGTGCCCAATCGGGAGGGAGATGGTCTTATGCTGATCCGCCGGCATCGGGAGAAAGCAGGCACCGTCGAGTACGCTCAACATGTCCTGAAGAACCAGTTGGTGGCCACAGCCTTGCGGAGTGGGAAGGTTGGGGCCAACGCCGTCTGGTTCGACTCAACGTGCTGACCGACCATCTGCTGAGTGCACTGAAGCGCGTAGCCTTACCCGGACATTTGTTGGAGGCGAGACCGAAGATGCTGCAGTTTCTGGTGTTCAACACGGTTGGGAAGGTCGTTCCGCATGCTCGCCGAACCCTGTTTATGTCTCTCAAGGACCACGCTGAAAGCTCTCTTGACCCTGGCGCGAAGCCACATCCTCACGCTCTGCCCAACTTAGCCGGAGAATGAGGCCAACTTTACCCGTTCTGTCGTGTTCAAGGGGCAATGTCTTGCCACGAAACATATCTGGCAACTGGACACGCGGCAGGGGTAGCTCATCCATCGCAAACGCTCTGCGGATCCCGCCGCTATCGCTCTTGAAACGACAGGCCTCACCACATCTGGTCATTTCACTGACAAAGGGGGTGACGGAACAGGCAGGAATCTACTTGTCCACCAACTGCATGGTGGCAAACTCTCGCACTGCAGGATCCGGATCGGTCAGCCCTCGATTCAACAGGGAAAGAACGGTATCCCGATCCTCCTGTGAGGGCTCGTCTTTTGCCAACTGGTCCATCATTAATATCATAGCCTCGACTCGGAACGCAGGATTGGCGTCCTTCGAAGCCATCGCCGCAAGCGCTGGAATCGGCACAGGATCCAGTGAGTACTTGAGCATATCCAGCGCGGCCTCGCGAACCTCTGGTGCGCGATCTGACAGGGCCTGTGCGATAATTGGATTCACGGCTTCGCTGGTTTCTCGATGCGCAATCCCGTTCAACGCCGCAATCCGAGCGGCCGGCTCCTGAGACTCTCTCAGAGAGTGCTCTACTTGGGCGAGCTCGAGATCTGTTCTGGCAGTTCCAAGATTCCCAGTGCTGGTGGGTGCGGAACGTACGGAGCTTCCATTCGCCGTGGGAACACTGGAGAATGGCGATCCGGCGGATGCCCGACTGACCATCGGCCCTTGAGGGACCGAGAGATCGACCCTGGCAATCACCTTCTTAGCCCCATCCTGGCGATACTCTACTGCATAAAACTTTCCAAGGAGCACTTGCTGCAGCACTTCTTCAACTGGACGCCGCTGAAACGAGAGTGTCACTGATTCAGACTTCATTGCCTCAGGTATAAGAAAGGCAATCTGTGTGCGCTGGCCAAACTCCGTCAGCACCGCGCCCAATGGGGCATTCTGAGCCTCAATAGACACAAGCCCAGCTGTTGCCGTCACCATCATTGGAGTAGCAGAGCTAATCCCAGGCTTCGAAGTCTCCTCACCTGGACTCCCGCAGGCTTGCATGGAGAACGCCATGAGCACTATGAGATATGAACACCTCATTGGCGTGGACAAGATCCGCATGGATGTGGACCTCATTCCCCTATGTGAGGAAACCCGTATGGCCAATGTCTGTGACTCTCTCAACCACATCACACCTCAGACGTTACAATCACGTGCATCAGTGAACGGCTAGACTGGTGGCCTCCCATCTATACACGATAGGAGGCCGCCCAGACCATTCCTACTGAATGAATGTGGTGTCTATCGCGCTACTTCTGTAGCAAGAGTTTCATAGTACGTCCCCGCCCATCGAAACACAGCAATATTCCCACGAAGTTGCGACCCCACAGCCGTTGGGCTATAGAAGCGACAACGCGCGAAACCACCATAACTCGGCGAAGCAACGACTTCCAGCGTCTGACCAGGGTTCAGTGTGGTCACCCCCGAGGTGGCCGCCACGGAGCCATCAAACTTGTGGAGCACAACTTGTAGATCGGTGATGGCAGTGAGGCCGACATTCACCACATTGCAGGCATGATACGAAGCACCACTGTCTGCCCAGTGTGGTCCGGTATATAACGTCATCGCATTGGCATTTTGGCTGAGTACACCCAACCCCACTGCAAACCCAATCGCTAGAATTCCTTTCGTCATCTGCATGATCGCCTCCTATTTGGTTATGACTGTCCACTGCCCCCAGCACGGCATCTGCAAACCCTCTCATCAACCCTCCTTACGCATCGCCGTTATGCGCGAAACTTATTATTCTTCACCTAAGTCAATACACACACCTCTCCCCATCTATACTTATCCATTCAGGGCATTTGGGTGCAGCAAACCACTGCGCCCTGCATCCTCACTTCTTCGTAATACATCGATTACGCATACAGCCCATCAATCACACCTATCACTAGGCATTCACAATGGCAAATACTTTTGAATCCTTAGCACTTGCCATGCGCGATGTATCCGGATAAATACTCCCGTGACTTTTTGCGAAGCAAAACTCTGGGGTCGAATCTTGTATTGTGCGTCTCGAGGCCGGTTTGACTCTCGACGGAACCGAACAAACTCAAGTGGAATGGCCTAAGCCCCTGCCAGTTGAGAATTCCCTACGAGCAGGTGAGGATCTAGATCTGACAACAGTGCTATTAGACAGACGTGGGGGGCTGATCTTGTATTGTGCTGGGGACATCCGCCGGTTGCAGACATAGATAGGTGCTTATTATTAGTGTCGTGCTGCTAAGCTTCGTCCATTTAGATATCCCCCAAACCGTTCCCCTTTCATCTTGCCTCTCTTCTCTCCGCCCTTTAGGATGGCGCTCGCACACGACTGACCGTCCAGCCACTAAGAGATACACATGGAAGCAAGCTTTTGGCACAATCGATGGCAGACGAATCAGACTGGATGGCATGAGCGCGACGTCAACCCACTGCTGATCGCTCACTTCCCTTCCCTCAATGTCCCTCCTGGCGGGCGTGTGTTTGTGCCGCTCTGCGGCAAGTCACTCGATCTTGGCTGGTTCCTGTCTCGTGGCTATGCGATCGCCGGGGCAGAACTGAGTGAGCTGGCTGTGACGCAGCTCTTTGCCGAGCTTGGAATGGAAACGACCATATCAGAAGTCGGAAAGCACAAACTCTTTCGCGGAGAGAAGATCGACATCTTCGTAGGCGACCTCTTCGATCTGTCTCGTGAAGGACTTCGTCCTGTCGATGCGGTCTATGACCGGGCTGCGTTAGTCGCGCTACCGAAGATCATGCGGGTTCAGTACACTGCCCATATCAAATCTCTTACGGCATTGGCGCCTCAACTAGTCAACGGTGACAGCTATACCCTCACACCACTGGCCCGTCTAGATGTCCCTGGCTGGCTCAAAGGGAAGTGCCCCGCAACGGAACATGTCTGGCGATTGAACAAACGACTGGGCTAAGAAAAGAAGAGGGGGGGGGAATATTTTCTATTACACTCCGATAGCCAAACGGACTGGATGAACGGTTTCCTGAATTCCGTAAGGCCCGGTTGATTCCACCTGCTCAGGATCCACATACGTACCGAACAATCGATCCCACACTGTAAACAACACCCCGAAGTTTGCTCCGCCCCTTCCGATCTGTTTCAGGTGATGCACACGATGGTAACGAGGTGTGACAAAAAACCATTCTAGCTTT
>JAHBWQ010000137.1 GCA_019636915.1 Nitrospira sp.
CGGATTCGTGATTTTTGATTGGACCAGAAACTCTCCGCGTGGCGTATCGAAGATCCATTGATTGTTGCCTTCACCAGGCTTGTCAAGAATCGTCCCACTCCCCGTTGATGCAATGGCATCCAGAACGATTTCATCCTGACGCTTCACGTAGAGGCGGTTTCGTGCCGTATCCACTAAAATATACGGCTGGTTGGGCATGAGCTGTGCCAGTTGTTTGGAAAGCGCCTTATATCTGGCCTGCAGTGTCCGGAGGGAGGTCTTATCCTCAACAACCGCATGCTGGACCTCATGACTTGTACTGGATGTGGGGACAGTCTTCGTCGGAGCATTCATCACCAGGACGATGATGAGAAGAACTGCGAATGATGCAAGAAGGATTCGCCACATTCGTGTCCGCTCAGGTTTCTTCTTTGCCACGATCGAGTTGCGTCAATACGGATGCCACCGCATTTTGCTTGGTTAACGCACCGACGATGGTAACCGGTGTCCCAACAGGAACGCTCTCGTAAAGAACGGTCATATTCGGGTTATCAAGCATGATACACCCGAGAGTTTGCGCCAGCCGTTCATTGTCTGCGCCATGAATTTCAATTTGGCCGCCAATGCTCTTGGACGAGGCAATTTTTCCCGACCTCTTTGCAAGCTGGAAGCGCCGGCGATCTTCACCATTGGGATAGTCCAGAGCCAACGCTCGATAGAATTGCGTCTGGCCTTGTCCTCGTCTGTCCGTCACACGATAGCGCCCTTCTGGTGTCGCTCCGTCCCCCTGAAACTGTTTCTCAAGCATACCGTTGAAACCTAACCGAACGGGATATGATAACACCTTCCGCCCACCCTTGTAGAGGCTCAGTTCCCGCTCAGCCTTACTCACCACAATGGCGGCCGCTTGGTGCGTGCGCGACCAATCAATTGTCTGTCTGGCCAAGGTCTGCCAGTAGCTGATGCGACTTTCGTCGGCGTAACGCCCCAATTCTTGACCAAGTAAGGACGCTTGCGCTTTGAGAGCGTGATCGGCTCTCTCCGCGGCCTGCATGGCACGTGCGTAGTCTTTTTGCTCGAGGAACGCTCGTGCCTGTTTCACAAGAAGATCCGTCTGAACGCCTTTTTCTCCAAGGAGAATACGCCCGTCAATCGCCTCAACCCTGGTGGCAACGTTGTGAAACTGATCCTCCAGGCGAGTGACCTTCGCTTGCGTTGCTCGCTGTTGTGAGACCTGCCGATCGTGGAGTTGTGAAACGGTACGTTCCCCCATGACGTAGAGCCAGCGGAGGTCCTTTTCAAGATCGCTCGACTCCCAGGGCCAGCGAATCACGTCGTCGTCCAATTGAGTCCGTGCCTTGAGTAAGGCCCATTGTCGAACGAATTGTCCGTATTCTTCAGGGGCAGTTTCTGGAGCACGTAGTGCAATGAGATCTTGATCAATGGCTTCAACCGCGGCAACCAGATCCGGAGGGACGGCTTGCACACAGCCAACCAAGCAGGTCGTGCAGAGTAGTACGGCAAGCATCCTATGTATGTGGCTCCCTCCCATACCGTGACTATTTTTTCCGTCCAGGTTTGCCTTTCCCTACTTTCGCGAGGGCGCTTTGTATTTCACTTGAAACAGCTTGGCTCATGTCATGAATGGCCTTAGCCTGGGTTTGTGCAGCTGGAAAATCTTCTTTGTCGATCGAAGCCTGAACCTGTTTGAGCAGGGACTTCAAACCTTCCACATCGTTCTTGATCGCTTCCACTGCCGCGCGATCTTTCCCAACCGGCGCCTTGGCAACGAGATCCTGCGTTGCTCGCACCGCCTCCTCTGCAACCTGCTGGGCTTGCAACGCAGCGGCTTTGGCCTCTTCCTTCTTTTGAACCGAGGCGGTCTTTATTCGGTCACTTTCAGCCTTGGCTGAAGCAGAGAGCTGTTGCGCCTTCCCATAGTCCCGGAACAGTCCAAATTTTCCGTCTTGATCCGAGACTTCCTTCCTCATAGCCGCCAGAGTTCCCTCGAGCTTGGCGTATTCCTCCGCAGAGTACGTGGCTGCTCCGCTTTCCTGTGCCTCCTTCAACGCTTTTTCCGCCTCTTGGATCTGTTGTGTCGGGGGGTCCGCACACCCCGCCGTCAGTGACAGGGTGAGTGCGATTGATACAAGGGCTACTCGTCTCGTCATGCTGTAGATCCTCCTTATGGACTAGCTTCTGAAAAGGTGAGTTACCTAGCTAGGTCATGCGCTAGCGTATCAGACTTAAGACTTCGGGCATACTAACACACTGAAAATGACGAGCAAGCCCGATGCCACTGGCCGAGATTGACATGGTGCCATGATCCATTTCTATTTCATATGCTTATAGGGATGTGCCCGTCACGACAGGCTGGACTTTGTGGCGTTCTGGTGGCTGAACGCAAAACCGCCTCAGCATTGATAGATCGGAGGGAATCGCTATGGAGTCCTTACCAGTTATCACGAAGCCGTAATCTCATGAAATTGACAGACCCTCTAGGCTCCCCTATAATCCAACGTTCATTTGATCTTGATTTATTGAGGTCTTGGGGAAAGAAAGGGGAACCATGTCGTTTACATTCCAACAGCCGTCCAACTTAAAGAAAAAGCGTGAACATGGGTTTCGAAAGCGCATGAGCACAAAAAATGGTCGTAAGGTCTTGGCCCGCCGGCGCGCGAAAGGACGAGCGCGGTTGACTGTCTAGGCCCATTGTCACGGGTTATGCAGGTGTTCTTCGTGTCGCTCCCCAATCTCTTGCGTTCTTATTGAGCGTACGCCCACCTTCCAGTTGCAGTCTTCTCCGGGGTTATGAGCGGATGGGACACGATAAAGGCACACCCCCTTCTTCGGTAACACCCAAGACACACAGGCGAAATGGTATTTTTTTGAGGAGTCACCGAGAGATTCAAGCTGTTAAGCAACATGGCCGACGAATGTCGACAGCGCTCTTCAACCTCCTGGCCTACAAAATGGACGATGCACCAAGTCGGGTTGGAATCGTGGTTGGGAAACGATTTGGGAATGCAGTCAGACGCAATCGTGCGAAGCGCGTATTCCGCGAGCTGGTGAGGGATTCGTATTCGGAATTGGCTCTAGGCCGCGGGGTCCTCATCTTCCCCAAAAAGGATGTTCTCCTGTCGTCGCGGAAGGATTTAGTCCAAGCTTGGAAAACTTCATTACAGCATATGCGCCTTCTTCGTCCCGATGGAGCATGACATGAAGCGAGTTTTTCTATGGGTTCTACAGGGCTACCGCCTGGCCATCTCACCGATGTATGGTCCGACTTGTCGATTTTATCCGTCGTGTTCACGTTATGCTTCCGATGCTATCGCCAAGTACGGGGCATGGCATGGATTCTGGCTGGCTTTTGTCCGATTGTTGAAATGTCACCCTTTCCATCCGGGGGGAGAAGATCCGGTCAGGTAGCGATACAAGCCTCATTCATTAACGAAAGTATAATCTCCACATGGAAAAGCGCCTCGTTGTCTTTCTAGTACTGTCAGCCGCGATCGTCTTTGGATATGAGTACGCGCTCAAAGGATTCGGCCTGCTACCGCCACCGACCGTTTCAGATCCTGCGGGATCGGTCTCTGATGAAGCGGCCTCTGCGCCCGGCACCGGTGCCGGAAACCAGACGTCAATCCCCGCAACGCCAAAAACCCCGGGGTCGCCTGGTACCACTCAGAGCGATAGCCTGAAGATGGCATCCCCTCGCATGGAGTCCGTTGCTGCAGAGACGGTTGAGGTAGAGACCCAGCTCTATCGTGCCAAGTTCACCCCACGGGGAGCCGTGTTGACGAGCTGGGAGCTCAAGCGATATCGCAGCAGTTCTGACGCAAAGGCCCTTGTTCAGCTGGTTCGGCAAGGAGGTAAGTTTGCAGACCCACTCGCCATTACAACCGAGGATGCAGCACTTGCAAAGGAGTTGAAGGAAGGCCTCTACAAGGTCGAGAAAGATTTTACCAACTTGGACCAGGCGCACCCGACAGGCCACATCACCTTTTCCTATAGCAACCCCGGTTCTGGCATACGCCTTGAAAAACAATTTACCTTTCACGCCGACAGTTACATTGTGGATATCAGCCTGACGCCCCAGGGACTGCCGGGCCCTGTGAAAGTGGAATTGGGCACTAATTTCGGCGTAGTGGAGTGGGGCGAAGGGTTCATCGGTTCCGTTGGAACCGTGTCGCTAATCGACGACAAGATTCAAACTGACGCCCCGGAGGCCGACACAGAACGGAAAGGCACGCTGGCGTGGACCGCCTTACAAGATAAGTATTTCATCTCTGCTCTCATTCCCAAAGGAAGTGCCTCCGCTTGGCCGAAGAAGCAGGGGGAAAAACTTGTTTCAACCGGCGTACGCATAGCCGCAGATCAATCAACTTCGCCGATTACATTGCAGCTATTTGCAGGGCCTAAGGAGTTCGATACGCTGCAGAACTTGCATATTCGGCTGGAAGATACGATTGATTTTGGATGGTTTCTGTTCGGCAGTTGGGACATGGTGAGGGCTGTCGCCAAGCCGATCTTCTCAGTGCTTCGCTCCATCAACGAGTACACCCACAATTACGGTGTCACCATCATTCTACTGACCGTTGGGATCAAGCTGTTATTTGTCCCTTTGCAGTATAAGAGCTACTCGTCGATGAAGCAGATGCAGACCATCCAGCCAAAGGTGGCTGCTCTCCAAGAGAAGTTCAAGGATGACCGTGACCGGTTGAATAGGGAATTGATCAAACTGTATCGCGACCATAAGGTCAATCCCGTGGGGGGCTGTCTACCGATGGTCCTTCAAATGCCAGTGTTCGTGTCTCTGTTCAATATTCTGTACATGACGATTGATCTGCGCCAAGCGCCTTTAGGGCTCTGGATCACGGATCTATCCGTTCAGGATCCCTATTACATTCTCCCAATTATCATGGGCGTCAGTATGATGGTGATGCAGAAGATTCAGCCGACCACCATGGATCCCGCCCAAGCAAAAGTCATGTTGATGCTGCCCGTCGTCATGACGTTCCTCTTCATCAACTTTCCTGCTGGCCTAGTGCTGTACTGGCTCACAAACAATGTCCTGTCCATCGCACAACAATTTGTCACAGATCGGTTTTTCCTTAAGAATCGATCGGTAGCTCTGAGTACAGATGAACCGAGTAATCAAAAATGAGGCCCTCTGCTCCTGCCTCATGCGACTAGGCATCACGGCTATGACGGCTATGG
The DNA here is from genome assembly GCA_019636915.1 of Nitrospira sp. GTDB lineage: Bacteria > Nitrospirota > Nitrospiria > Nitrospirales > Nitrospiraceae > Nitrospira_D. The sequence continues at coordinate 5,200 of JAHBWQ010000137.1, forward strand.
TGGATCGTGCCTATCGATGGAGCCCCTGAGGATACAATTTGTGCCATTGCGACCCCAATGGCTGAGGGAGGCATTGGGATCATCCGCATTAGCGGTCAAGATGCGACAGACATCGCCTCTAGAATAGTACGGCTACGTAGAAACGGAACCCTCAGCACCCTTCCCACCCATACCCTCCATCTCGCGGATATCATCTCGGCTCCGTATCCTGAATCAGCTGATACTCCCGGATCGTCGATCGCGCAGGAGCGCATCATCGATGAGGGCCTGGTGGTCTACATGAAGGGACCTCACTCGTTTACAGCAGAGGATGTGGTGGAATTGCATTGCCATGGAGGTACGACGATACTTCGCCGTGTATGCGAGTCCTGTATCGCCGCTGGAGCTCGATTGGCACAGCCTGGCGAATTTACCAAACGCGCGTTCTTGAACGGACGTTTGGACCTGTCTCAGGCTGAGGCGGTCTTGGATACGATCAAAGCTAAATCAGATTTTGCTCTTACTATAGCCCAACGCCAGCTCCGTGGAGAATTGAGCCATCATGTGGAGGAACTACGCACTACCCTGCTGTCGTTGCAGGCACGTGTTGAGGCCGGAATTGATTTCTCAGATGAAGACATCTCTTTCGTCACTCACCGCGAACTCTTGACCGATCTCCGTGACGTTGATCGTCAGATCCAGACGATGCTGGACACTGCGGAGGCTGGTCGAGTTTTACGCGATGGAATACGAGTGGTACTCGCCGGCTCTCCCAATGTGGGCAAGTCAAGCTTGCTCAATAGTCTCATTCGTGACAATCGTGCGATTGTCACCGATGTCCCGGGAACAACGCGCGATATTATTGAAGAATCAGTCATCTGGAACGGACTTCCAATTACACTGGTCGATACGGCTGGACTACGCGAAACGACCGATGTAGTGGAACAAGAAGGGATTAGACGATCCAAAGAGGCTCAGGCGCAGGGAGACTTGATTCTTCATCTGGTGGATGCCGTGGACTTTCAGGAGTCCAAGGTTGCTGAGCTTCCTTCCCCAGTTCCTGGACAAAAGACTTTTGTTGTTCTCAACAAGATCGATGTACTGGCTTCCTGCACTATGCAGAACCTCTCCACCGCTTTGGAGAAACAGATAGGCCACAGGATACACGCCATTTCTACCAAAACCGGCGAAGGTCTTGAAGAATTGAAATCGGCCATCACCTCGCGCTTCCTCTCTATATCGCTTGAATCCAATGATGGGGTGGTGATCAACAATGTCCGCCATCGTATGGCATTAGATCGGGCATTGACTGCAATTAGACAGGCCTTGTCGTCGATCGAGCAAGGGGGACAGGCTGAACTTCTGGCGGTTGATCTTCATGATGCAACTGATGCGTTAGGAGACATCATTGGTAGCATTACCTCCGATGATGTATTAGAACGAATTTTTTCAGAATTTTGTATCGGCAAGTAAGGGGATGGTGTGGCACTGGATTTTGACGTGATCGTGGTAGGTGGAGGGCACGCAGGGTGCGAGGCAGCTCTCGCTTCGGCACGGATGGGGGCGACAACCTTGCTCTTGACGATGGATCTCTCCCGTATCGCCCAGATGTCATGTAATCCGGCTATTGGTGGGATTGCCAAAGGACATCTAGTCAAAGAAATTGACGCACTTGGCGGGGAGATGGGCCGCAATACCGATCAAGCCGGTATCCAGTTTCGATTCATCAACACGAGCAAAGGTCCGGCAGTCCGGGCTTTACGAGCCCAGTGTGACAAATCGTTATATCGTCTCGCAATGCAAGCGACCCTCAAGAGGGAACCCTTCCTGACAATGGCCGAGGGGGTCGTTGATCGATTGCTGGTACACGGTGGAACCGTGACCGGACTTGTCACCGGGTCCGGCGAGACCATCGGCGCAAAATCCGTCATTCTTACTTCGGGTACTTTCCTTAAGGGACTTATCCATATCGGCCTCCACCATTTTCCGGCTGGACGTGCCGGCGAAGCGTCAGCTGAACACCTTTCCGACTGTATGCGAGACTTGGGTTTCGAGATCGGACGACTGAAGACTGGAACACCACCCCGGTTGGATCAGAGCACCATTGACTTCTCAGTCATGACTCCACAGCCGGGTGACAGGCCTCCGCCTCCATTTTCCTATCGTACGCAGACCATCACCAATGAGCAGGTGCTGTGCCACTTAACTTATACCGGGCAGGCGACGCACGAGTTGATTCAAAGGAGTTTGGATCGGTCTCCGCTGTATAGTGGTGTAATTGAATCAACGGGACCTCGATATTGCCCCTCTATCGAAGACAAGGTAATACGGTTTGCTGATAAGGAACGGCACCAGATCTTTGTTGAACCAGAGGGCTTGGATTCGAATGAATTCTACCCAAACGGTATCTCGACAAGCCTGCCCGTTGATGTCCAAGCCGCAATGCTCAAAACCATCCCCGGGTTAGAGCGCGCCGTAATACTTAAGCCAGGCTATGCCATTGAATACGACTATTTTCCCCCTCGACAACTGTGCCGAACGCTTGAAACGAAATTGGTGGCCGGGCTCTATCACGCTGGCCAAATAAATGGGACTTCTGGATATGAAGAAGCTGCTGCACAAGGCTTGGTAGCTGGGATTAACGCTGTTCTCAAAATTCGGGAGCTTCCACCGTTTATCCTCGATCGCTCTCAGGCCTACATAGGCGTGCTGGTCGATGACCTCATTACAAAGGATGCCTATGAACCGTACCGAATGTTCACGTCGAGGGCTGAATACCGCTTACTGCTCCGCCATGGAAATGCCGACCTTCGCCTGATGGAGCTGGGGCATAAATTGGGGCTTATTTCGATCACAGCGTATGAGAATTTATTGCGCAAGAGGCGATTAATTGAATCAGAGATCTCAAATCTTCATGATTTGAGGCCGCAATTTAGCGAGAAAATTAGTTTGCGTACGAGAGGGACGTACCTAGAAAATGCGTTTTCCGTCCAATCCATGGCCCAACTGCTTCGCAGGCAAGAAGCGCACTACCACGAGCTGATGAATATCTTTGATATCCCAGCAGTGGATGAAGACATTGCCGAAGAAGTTGAACTACAAATCAAGTATGAGGGCTATATAGATCGGCAGATGCGTCAGGTTGAAAAGTTCAAAAGGCTTGAGAAAAAGTCGATACCCAGTTCCTTTGATTACAATCTAGTCTCAGGATTTTCACGTGAAGTACGTGAGAAGCTCAATCGCGTACGGCCTGAGACCGTTGGACAAGCCTCTCGTATCTCTGGAGTCACTCCAGCTGCAATTTCGCTGTTGCTAGTTGCGATTGAAAAGGATAAGAGGCAATCTCGTCATTCCCACTCAGAACTTCATGAAAATCATCTATTATAGATAAATTTCCTATTGACCTCCTTTCTGCATAGGCGTAAGTGTTCCACGTGGAACAACGTGGGGCACTCGGGCATCTCCTCCAGGAAAGCTCCAAAATAATTGGCGTCACAATTGAGCCGGATCAAACTCGACTCTTTCTGGTATACCTGGAACAACTTAAGACTTGGAATCAATCATTCAATCTCACTGCAATCACCAAAGATGAAGAAATCATTGTCAAACATTTCATAGATTCATTAGCTGCGCTACAAGCTGTCAACATAGAGCCGGGATCTCGTGTTCTTGATATTGGAACAGGGGCAGGTTTTCCAGGGATTCCTTTAAAGATCGTACGACCAGACCTTTGCATGACACTGATTGAGCCGGCTCACAAAAAATCGGCCTTTCTGCACTTCATTGTTGGGCTCTTACGATTAAAAAATGTTGAGGTCTTTCAGGGAACAGTAGAGTTATTTCGTAGTACACAACGTTCTGCAATCCTGTATGATTACCTCACAACCCGCGCACTAAACCCATCTTTCATCTTTCAGAAGGCACACAATCTTCTATGTGAATGTGGCAAAGCAATCATTTACTCAGCAACGCCACTGGATAAGAATTCGCTTCCAGAAGGCTGGAATTTTGTGAGTGACTATACGTTTCAACTACCACATGCGTATGGATCAAGAACTATTTCAGTATTTTCACATCTTCGTGATGCATCCTCTCTTGTTGTTCCACGTGGAACATAATCTGAGTTAGGAGTTTTTTAGTGGGAAGAATCATAGCAGTTGCCAATCAGAAAGGCGGGGTTGGAAAGACAACCACTGCTATCAATCTCTCAACAGCGGTTGCCCTTGAAGGAAAAGCCGTGCTGCTGATTGATATTGATCCACAAGGTAATGCGACAAGTGGGCTAGGAATTGATCAGAGAACGCTGAAATGGAGTACCTATAGCTGCCTGGTCAAAAACAGCACGATTCATGAATCCATCATAGAAACATCAATTTCTGGGCTAACTCTGTTGCCAGCTAATGCCGACCTTGCCGGAGCTGAGGTTGAATTGGCTAATCTAGAAGGTCGTGAGAGCCACCTACGATCATTACTTACTGAGATTCGAGACAAATACGACTTTGTCTTTCTTGACTGTCCACCTGCACTTGGCATTCTTACCATCAATGCGCTCACGGCTGCCAATTCCGTGCTCATACCAGTTCAATGTGAATACTATGCAATGGAAGGCTTGACCCGACTCATTGGAAGTATCGACCTTGTCCGTCAATCCTATAATCCAGACTTGGAGATTGAGGGTATTGCATTGACGATGTTTGACTCGCGAATCAGTCTATCTAGGCAAGTGGCAGACCAAGTACGTTCTCATTTCACACACAAGGTATACCAGGCCGTAATCCCCCGCAATGTCGCACTTGCAGAAGCGCCCAGTTATGGCCGTCCAGGGATCTTGTACAACATGGCATCCTCCGGGTCCCAGTCATACGTATCATTAGCTAAGGAGTTTATAGTCCATGGAGAAAAAGGCCCTCGGTAAAGGACTCGACGCGCTCTTGCCTTCCGCCAAGTTGAGCAGGACCGAAGAGATGGCCGATGTGCAACGAATTCCTGTTGCCCAAATCGTGCCAAATCGCTACCAGCCACGCCACACGTTCCTCCAGCAAGAACTCGCAGAGCTGACCGCTTCCATTAAGGAAAGCGGGGTCATTCAGCCCATTATGGTGCGACGGAAGGGAGATGGCGTATACGAATTGATCGCTGGAGAACGGCGCTGGCGCGCTTCCAAAGACGCTGGGTTGACCGTTATTCCGGCAGTGGTTAAGAATTGTACGGATCAGGAGGCCTTACTCCTTGCCTTAGTAGAAAATCTCCAGCGTGAAGATCTCAACCCGATGGAAACAGCCCGGGCCTATTCCAGAATGATGAAAGAGTTTGGTCTTACCCAAGAAGCCGTTGCCAGCAAGGTAGGCCGTGACCGCTCTTCCGTGGCTAACTTTATCCGTCTAACCCATCTCCATCCTGATCTACAGATTCTTGTCGAAGACGGAACCCTTTCCACGGGTCATGCCAAGGCGCTTCTTAGTCTCTCCACGCCGGAAGCCCAACTCCGGATTGCAAAACTGGTAGCATCGTCACGCCTATCGGTTCGTGAGACGGAGAAACTCGTGGAACAAGCCATCATCGGGAAAAAGTCCATCGCTCGGACCACTCGCACCCCTCAATGGAGCGACCTGGAGGACAGATTACAAAAACGTCTTGGAACCAAGGTGACCATCCACCCCCAGGGTCAGGGAGGTAAGCTCATGATCCACTATTTCTCCGCAGATGAACTCGATGGTGTTGTCGAAGCCCTGTTGGGATAATACCAGGTACAAACCTGCCCCCCTCCCCGCCTTAACAGCAATATTTTCCACATCTCTCCTCAACCGCTAAATATCTCACACAGACCAACCGATATGAGACATAACGGCACCGCACGGGTTGTTCTGGCAGGGGCCGCCACATTGTGAGAGGAGGCGATCGTATGTGGAAGGATAAGCAAGACGGTAGGCGCACTGATGACAACGACCTCGATGCCATAAGCTCGGCCCTTGATTCTCCACGACCGGAGACCGGCCAAGACGTCAGTGCCTTCGTCGGGAAAGGGGTCGTATTCAAGGGCACCATTACTTATAACGGAACCGTCAGGATCGATGGGACCCTTGAGGGAGAAATCCATACGGACGGCATCTTACTAGTAGGCGAGGATGCCGTTCTCAATGCCAAAGTCACAGCCGGCACTATCGTGTGTAAGGGTAAAATCACTGGAGATATCACTGCACGTGAAAAGATGAAACTACGAGCCCCAGCCGTGATCAACGGAGGGGTCGTGACTCCTATGCTCTCGATGGAAGAAGGTGTCTTATTCAACGGGACATTGGAGATGGAACAACAAGCCCGTCCCGTGCACAAAGAGCCTCCGCTTCATGCCGTTAGCACCGGTACCGAACCACCAGTTCGGAGGCTCTCCGTCTAGCTGAATACGACACGGAGTGATGAGCGAGGGACACTCGTTGCAATCGAGGGAGCCGCCTCGCTCATGTGCCATATTCGTCACCGTCCCGTCATCGGTCTTGTCACAAGGAGCAAAGAGCGCTCATGTGGTCCATCGGAGAAAAACAGGGGACCGACGCCATTCCTAATGAAAACTTTACTTTCCTCAGCAAGGGTGTCGACTTTAGGGGCATCCTGAATTTTGATGGCACCATCCGCATAGACGGTCGAGTGGAAGGAGAAATCAACACCAGCGGAACCCTCATTATCGGGGAACAAGCAATCATTAAGGGGGTGATCTCTGCAGGAATTTTGATCACCAGCGGCAAGGTCAACGCCACCATCACAGCGACCGGAAAAATTCAAATCCAAAAACCTGGTATCCTCATCGGCGATATCCGTACACCCGGTATCTCCATCGAAGATGGAGCTCATTTCCATGGGATGTGCGATATGGGGGCGCATAAATGGGTGGAAGAGCAGACCGCGCCTAAGAGCGGTCATGACACCGCACCTTATCGCGGGAAGGCTCGTTCAACCAGTCTCTAGTCAGCATTGGTCATCGCCGTTCGCCATGAACCCGCATGACCCATGCACTCCAGGACATATCGCGTCTATCTTGCGGGAAGGAACCGTCTACGCTCTTCCTGTTTTCGCTTCACGCTTCATCGATCGGCAGGACC
>JAHBWQ010000138.1 GCA_019636915.1 Nitrospira sp.
CGATCTACGAAGTGCCGATCGTCTTCCGAAAAGAAGGGTTGGATGAATTGATCGTCCGTCAGTTGCATCTCGAGACCGGTCAGCCGAATCTTCGCGAGTGGGATGCGATGGTGCAGAAGATCAAACGGCCCAAGCACGAAATCTCCGTTGCGCTGGTCGGAAAGTATGTAGGGTTGAAGGAATGTTACAAGAGCCTGGGCGAAGCGTTGATTCATGGCGGAATCGACCATGAAACGAAGGTTAATATCAATTGGATCGAGTCCGAAGATATCGAACGGCAAGGGACAGAGCGCATTCTGCGAGAAGCTGATGGGATCTTGATTCCCGGTGGATTTGGGACAAGAGGAATTGAGGGGAAAATCACCACGATCCGATATGCACGGGAACGTCAGGTGCCGTTTCTCGGTCTGTGCTTAGGAATGCAATGTGCGGCGATCGAGTTTGCGCGAAATGTGGCAGGACTGTCAGGGGCCAACAGTGCGGAGTTTGATGAGCAGTCGCCTCATCCGGTGATTCATCTCATGCCGGATCAGCAGGGTATCAGCGATAAAGGCGGGACGATGCGGCTCGGATCCTATCTCTGTAAGTTAGGAGAGGGGACGTTGGCCCAGAAGATGTACGGCGTGAACGAGGTTCGTGAACGCCATCGCCATCGTTATGAGTTCAACAATGCCTATCGGGAGCGATTGAGTGCGAAGGGACTTGTCCTGAGCGGCCTCTCGCCGGATGGACGACTGGTCGAAATCCTCGAGCTGAAGGATCATCCCTGGTTTTTGGGAACGCAGTTTCATCCCGAGTATAGTTCCCGTCCGCATCGACCGCATCCTCTATTTAGCGGATTCGTGGGGGCGGCGTTGCGCAAGAAGCTGGGCCACTAGTGAGATGTTGAAACCGACTTCCAACTGTGTTCTCGGCTCATCGAAATCCTCAACGTACCCCAGAGGGTACGCCTCCGGTTTCGACTTGCCTGCGGCCGTGTTGGAAAGACGGTTTGAACATCTCACCTGAAGTAAATCTAAAAGTCATGGCACATCTCGTCGACATTGGTTCCTTCAAAGTTGGGCAAGGACAGCGGCCGTTCCTGATTGCCGGTCCTTGCGTCATCGAGAGCGAGCAGCTCGTCCTGGATACGGCGGGGCGAATTGCCGAGCTGACGAAATCTTTGGGAATCCCCTACGTCTTCAAGTCGTCATTCGATAAGGCGAACCGAACATCGCTCCATTCATTCCGAGGCCCAGGTTTAGAAAAAGGGCTGGCGGTGTTGAAGCGCGTGAGGGAGGAACTGGGACTGCCTGTGCTGACAGACGTGCATACGGAAGAGCAGGCGACGGAAGCCGGGAAAGTCGTGGATGTTCTACAAATCCCGGCGTTTCTTTGCCGGCAGACGGATCTCTTGATCGCGGCGGCCAAGACCGGAAAGATCGTCAATGTGAAAAAAGGACAATTTCTTTCGCCGACCGAAATGGGAAATGCCGTCAAGAAAATCGAAGAGTGCGGGAGTCAGCGGATCGTGCTGACCGAGCGAGGATCGTCCTTCGGCTACAACAACCTTGTCGTGGATATGCGGTCCTTCCCTATCATGAGGAAGTTCGGGTATCCTGTCGTCTTCGATGCCACCCACAGTGTGCAATTGCCTGGTGGGGGTGGGACGAAGTCCAGCGGCCAGCGGGAGTTTGTCGAACCATTGGCCTGCGCGGCAGCCGGGGCAGGGGTCGACGGATTCTTTATGGAAGTCCATCCGAATCCCGATGAAGCGCTGTCCGACGGACCCAATATGGTACCGTTGCATCAGTTGAAGGCGTTATTGGAACGGGTGGTGCGGATCTGGGATGCCGCACAACCGACAAGCTGAATGATCGTATAGGGTGCAGAGCAATGACAATGGGTGCAAGGCGAGGACTTGCTGCACGATGACGGGAAAGTTGGCCGGGCGCGAATCAAAATCCACCAAGCTGGAAGAGAGCCTGTCCGAAGGGCGACGTGTACTTGAGATCGAGGCTCGAGCGGTGGAGGCGTTGGTCAGTCGGCTCGATGAACGATTCGTCAAAGCCGTGGATGTGCTCGTTCGATGCAAGGGGAAGGTCGTAGTCTCTGGCATGGGGAAATCAGGGTTGATCGGGCAAAAGATTGCCGCCACCTTGGCAAGCACGGGAACGTCCTCGTTCTTTTTGCATCCGGCTGAGGGGGTCCATGGCGATCTCGGCATGTTGGCTCGTCGGGATGTCTTGGTGGCGATCTCCAATAGCGGCGAAACCCAAGAGCTGTTGCAGTTGCTCCCATTTGTGAAACGTTTGGGGATTCCGGTCATCTCCATGACAGGACGGATGAACTCGACCTTGGCGAAGAACTCGGATGTCGCGCTGGATGTGTCGGTGGCAGAAGAGGCCTGTCCGATGGGGTTGGCTCCGACTGCGAGCACGACGGCTACGCTCGCACTGGGTGATGCACTCGCCGTGGCGTTGCTGCAGAAACGGGAGTTCAAAGCAGAAGACTTTGCCCGGTTCCATCCGGGAGGTAGCCTAGGACGACGATTGCTGGTCAAGGTGAAGGATCTCATGCATGCTGATCCGGAAATCCCAATCGTTCAAAGCACCGTCGGAGGGATGGCGGCCATGCTGGAGATGACGGCGAAAAAGCTCGGGATGACGACGGTCGTCGATCAAGACGGCGCGTTGCTCGGCGTCATTACCGACGGCGATGTGCGGCGGTTTATTCAGCGTGGAACGGACTTGGTGAATGCGACGGCGAAGGAGTTAGCCACACCCAATCCCAAATCGATTGGACCAGATGAATTGGCGGCGAAGGCCGTGGAGATGATGGAGCGGTTTTCCATTACGACGTTGGTCGTGACCGAAGACGGCCGCACCATTCAAGGTGTCGTCCATTTGCATGATTTACTCAAGAACGGGATCGTCTAACAGGATGTTGAAAAAGTCCGCCAGCGTCGTTCGCTTGCGAGATGCGAACAACGAGATACAAATAGTGCGGCCTTGCCCGGGGAGCGGCGCGTCTTGGCGCGCCGGGGTTGGGTGGGTGAAAACGAGGGCCTTTTTGACCATCCTGTTGGTGTTTTCCAGTCGAGTTAGTGTTTTGGTGATTTGGTAGGAGAAGAATGGGGCAATGAATCGAGTTCTAGAAATATGGCGTGACATCGGGCAGGACTCGCTCAATCTGCCGAATTTCCTGACACTCGTTCGCATTCTTTTGATTCCGGTCTTTATCATTCTCTTTGTGAATCCCACGCCGGATCAGTCGCTGGCGGCGGCGATCGTCTTCACCATTGCCTCGGTGACGGACATGTTGGACGGCTACATCGCTCGGCGAACGGGCCAGGTGACCAAGCTCGGCAAGTTACTTGACCCCATCGCGGACAAGCTGTTGGTCTTATCAGCGCTCATCCTACTCATGAATGTGGATCGGGTGAGTGCGTTGGTTGTGTTATTGATCATCGCCCGAGAAGTGGCCGTCACGGGAATCCGTGCCATCGCAGCAGGAGAGGGAATGATCATTGCGGCGGAGACCACCGGCAAGTACAAGATGGCGCTCCAAGTCATCGCGGTCATCCTGCTGATTCTGGAAGGGACAGGGCTAGCGGAACTCGGCAATATGCATTTAGCCGGCACGGTCACCTTGTATTTGTCCTTGGTGCTCGGGTACATCTCCGGCGGTCAGTATGTGTGGAGCTTTTGGAAGCAGGTTGTAGCGAAAGGGCTCTAGTCAGGATGTTGAAACTAGCCCCCAGCTTTGTTCTCGCATCGTTCAAACCCTCAACATACCCCATCGGGAGGGAGCTGCTCCAGCTGCTCGGGGTGGGCCGGGTGAGAACGTTTATGCCTCGGCTCTTCACTCGCTGCGGCCTCGCTGGATGGCTAGTTTGAACATCCTGTAGTCCGTTGGACCAACCGCCGTTCTCCACTCTCCTTGGCATGCTCTGTCACTCAGGTAGACCCGAGATGGGTTTGACACGTCCAGTTGGTCTTCGACCGGGGCTTCAACAGCAGGTCGTTATCTGTGCCAGCCTATTCTTTCTGAGCACCGCCTGCAGCGAGAATACGACGCCTCCCCAGCTCCAAGCGTTCGCCTATCCCACGACAGCGGAGCAGTGTCTTGCCGGTTCACGATCCGGTGCTGCTGGGGCAACAGATGGAAGAGTCTCGGCTGAGGGCATTAAATATATGGTCCGCACGCCCTCAAACTACAACGCCACGTTTACTCATTCCTTGCTGATGGTCTATGCTCCGGCGGGAATGAGTCGCTGGGCATCGGAGCGGCTCACGGGGCTTACGACTGAGGCGACTGGCGCTGGGTTTGTGGTGGCCTATGCCGATCACAAACAGTTGAATATTGCGACTGTCGAAGAGCTTGGGAAGATTCAGGAACTGGTCGCCAAGGAATGGTGTATCGATGAGAAGCGAGTCTATGCAACCGGCCATTCTGACGGAGGAACCGCGTCGCTGGCCCTGGCAGTGCTCGACAAGACGAAAACAATTCCGGCCGCGATCGCGCCAAGCGCAGCGGGATGGACCGGAAAGGATCTTGAAGAGTTTCAATGTCCTGCTCCCATTCCGGTCATGATCCTGCACGGCAAAAACGACAGTTTGTTTCCAGGTTGGGGAGCACAAACCTCAGCTTGGTGGGCGAAGTGCAATAGCTGTGATGTTACCAAGACAAAAACTGTGGAGGGTGGCTGTCGTGCGTATCAAGGATGTACAGCGGGTGGCCCCACACTCTACTGCGAAGGAGCCGGCAGTCACCGTGACTGGCCGAATCTGAATAGAGTGATGTTGGAGTTTTTTACGCATCCCGAGAAGTTTTTATGATGGTCGGAAGCGATCGAGAAAGCGAATAGCATGGAACAACTGGGGCTCATTATAGGACTTGCGATCGTCGGATATCTGCTGGGCGGGGTGCCGTTTGGCGTGGTCATTTCCAAGGCCATGGGTTTGCCCGATCCGCGCACGGTCGGCAGCAAGAATGTCGGGTTTACGAACGTGCTGCGTGTCTCCGGCAAGCCGGCCGGTATCCTGACGTTGATCGGCGATATGGGCAAAGGCTGGGTAATGGGGTTTGCCGCGATGCATCAATTACAAGACGAATGGGCGATTCTTGTTGTCGCGCTGGCTCCCTTCCTCGGGCATCTGTTCTCACCGTTTCTGGGATTCAAAGGGGGGAAGGGTGTGGCAACAGCGCTCGGCTCAGTTCTAGGTGTTTCGCCGTTGGTTGGGATCTTGCTGCTGGCGGCCTGGATTGGAGCGGTAGCGGTCTGGCGCTACTCTTCCGGTGGCGCACTGACGGCCTTCGGCCTCTTTCCCGTCATCGCTGCGCTGATTCACCCGTCAATCGCGTTCATGCTCTTCTCCCTCGCTGTGAGCGGACTCATTGCCATCAAGCATAAGGGAAACATTGAACGGTTACGAAATGGGACGGAGAGTAAGATAGGGCAGGGTCGTCCCGGTTGATCCAGGTGCGTACAGTGATAGGTTATACTGCAATGGGAGTCAGGGAAAATACACGGCCGAACTGGGCTGCTGCTGCGGTGTCCCCATTTTTTAACGCTTCACGCACGTCATCCAGCTTGTAGGCATCTTCTACCGAGAGGTAGGGAGACCACTCGTCATCAGTTGCCAGCAGCTCAACACTGACTTCGGCCAGATACTGTCCCTCATGAATCAGGCTCGTTTTCCGTTGTTTGTTCATGCGTCGATGAAGCATACCGATTGTCCGTTTAGGCCGCTCCACGTTCTGTACCCACATCGGCACTCTCATACAGTTCCTCAGGGGCAATGTCTGCTCCGTTCGGCCAGGCGACGGTCCAGCCGTCGAGGAAGAATCGCCGAAAATACTTCACGTTCTTCAATGGCTCAAAAACCGGTCCTTTCAGATAGCGTCGAAAATCGATCGTTTTCTCGGAATTGTCATCAAAGGTGACACGAATCCGGTAGCCGCCTTGGTATTCGGCCTTGGTTACACAAGGGATTCTGTCCATGACGCCTCCTCTCTCGCAATTATCGCAACGGCGCAATCATTTCAAGCGGCTTTTCTGTCTTCATGTGCTCTTGCCCACTGCCTGATCAGGCGCTGTTGGGCCTCAGTGGACGTGCGGTGTTTTTCAAGTTGATTCAGCATGGGATCGCGACCCACTTTTGTGTCGCCTGTGCAAGCTGCCGCTCAGAGATTATGCCTTCACGGACTGCATCGGCGAGAAAGCCTTCGGTTGTCTCAGGAGGACTATCCGCAGGCTCGAACGGTTTCGATTTGGCTACGAGACGGACAAGCCGCTTTTCATCACCAGCGCAGTATGTTGCAACTAAGCGATCGACAAACGCATCACGCCGTCCTTGGTGTTGTCGCCAGTCTCCTGACGGAATGGCTGGAGCGCCGCAATGGTGATCGTTAATCAGGTATGTCCAGGCCGGTCTAATCCGTCCGTCGCCAACTCCGACATCGATCAGGGCACGCCGATAGAGGGAATCCGGTTGGCCAAACCCTCGGAAGCCTTCAATGGCATCCAGTTGCTTAAGAGCTGAACCAATGTCCCGCAGACGAATGAACTCTCCCTGCACCCACTGATCGGCAGCATTGGGCACGAGCATTCCTGGAAATGAGCCAAGGTCAAGGAGCCGACCGGGGGATTCTGCTAGCAGGATACATTCAAGACCGTGTTCGGCTAATACAGAAAATCGACACTCGCCCCGCATGAGCGTGCCGTAGACAAATATTGCGTATGCCGCCAGCGGTGGAGTCTCATTGCGCGAGACAATATCCAACATCGCATCGTCCAGGCCGTGTTCCTTCAGCCCCTCGCGTACCAGGGTAATGTATTCATCAGTTGGAACAACAAAGTCCTCTCGCCTATCGTCGCGTACTCGGTAAGTGGTAACGGGCAGTTCTGTCCCGTCCGAGGTGAGCGCAACTGTGTCGAAATGTTCGTAGCAATACGGTGCCCCTTCTTTCCGATCGAGTGCCTCCCAGCCACCGTTCCTTACCTCGAAAAAGACGCCCGCAACTAGTTGTCCGACACGTGGCTTTAAATTAAGCGCCCCACCATGTCGTGAGGAAGAATAATAGTCGAATGTCAACTCCTGGTCAGGAAGGTATCCGATGCCTACGGGGCTGAGTAGGTTGGGCGGAAATTCATTTTTTCGGCACCAGCGTTGCCAGTCCGCCGTGTTCAGGTTGGAGCCGTACGCGAAATAGAGATTGTGAGTCATGATTCCTCCTTGTTAGTAGGGTTGACGGTAGAAGGAAACATAACCCACTGGCTGTGACAGGATCGTGACAAGATTTAAGCGAGGAGATTACGGTGGCGTGTTATATGTCCTGGCGTGGACTACTCCAAATATCTTCAAGTCAGGCGCGAGGCGAGGAATGTGGGTAGATGAATCATTCCTCAGAGTTTTTGTTCCAGGTTTATGCGTTAGCCGTTGGAGTTCTTTCCGTGTGCGAGAGATCACCTGTCGAAAGAGAGAGTCGACACCCTCCTCCCCGACAACCATATTGTGCAAACTCAATTTGTTCCAGTTCCGACGCTCTAACAGGCACGCAATAAGCCGGATGTTCCGTTTATTCCTCTCCGGCTGCCATTCGGCCCCTGGCTTTTTCCAGGCCGCCCGCTCTGGATCCTCAGGCAAGCGGAACAAAACGGCATCGGGACTCGCTTGGCTGCGTGCTTCCAACTCAATAAACGCCAATTGGCGCGGGTAGCGAACTGTTGCTATCGTGGGGTCTGGACCGACTAAAAACCACCCGTCGTCCTGCTGATCGCCAAGCAGTAAGTCGCCGTATGGTCCACCGACTCCTTCAAGCGGCTCGTAAGTGAGGCCTAAAAAGTAGGTAGCAAGTTCCAGCAAGTTCAGACGCCCTTCTTGCAACAAAGACCGTTCTGGTGGCTCTTCGGTGCCCTCTTCGTCTCTTCTCTGGTTCGCGAGCAGCTGCCGTACTCCGCGGTATGCTTTCTGAAAGACTTCTTGGATCTGGCCATCGATCTTGCGGCATTCCTCTTGATTGTCTGACGCGATTTTGATGCGTTGAAGCGCAGCTAGATAGTAGATCTGTGGGACCGGGCCAAGGCAGTTATCAGAGGTTGCCTCTTGAAACAGCTCATTCACACGCTGAAGTTCACTGTTTGCGTTAGATCGGAGGAGCAGGTGAGCAAGGCGATACGCCGCGAGTTGGGGCCAAGGTGGAGGCAGAGTTGGTGTGGCGATAGCCAACCGGTAAGCCTCCTTAATTTTTGGAAGTGCTATCTCTGTGCCGCCGCGTAACAGCTTGGAATTTGTGCCCTGCTTTAGTAATTGAGCCACCTCCTGGCGGCGATGCTCATCCATAAGACTCAAGCTCATTCAGATATGGCTTGTTTAGGTCATGTATCTTCTCATGGCACAAAACCGGGACATTCTACTTTTTCTATTAGAGGATGAGAAGTACGGTGCGTGGAAAAATTTCGCCGATGCCTATTGCGGAAAAGGAAGAAGAAAGAGGCAATCTTGCCGCGTAACTACCGTGCGACGATGCCGACGTGTGCGGACAGCCAAGTTCTAAAGGAGTTGCTCGCAGGGTCCCAGGTGAGACCAAATGCACGAACGTAACGATCGAGCCGCGCTGTTCTCAAGAGGGTGCCATTCCTAAAAGAAGAGCTAACCCAGCGTTAGGCCGTGCGTGTCGTTTCCCTGCGTATCTTAGCTGAGCGTCGGGTTATGCGCGTTGTTTGCTCAGTCAGTATGAGCAAGTCGGCCAGTGCCTCATTAACTGCTTTTGAAGTAGGAAAGGCCTTGGCAATGGCTGGTTCCAGCAAGACGACGGAAGTTCCTGCGGCTACGGCTGGATAAAATTTTCCTCTTTCCAGCCTTGTAAAGTCCGAGCGCTTGCACTCTAAACGCATGTCGTCTTTATCCCTCTTCATATAGTTTCCTTTCGCTGCGTGTCGTGCGACGGGCATTGATAATTTGAATGGCATCAGCTCGATATGTATGTGAAACAACCAGCAACCGCCCCAAGCGGGACATCCCAAAGGGAATATACCGCAGTTCGCTGATAGCGTGGTCTGGATCGGGGCCTGAAAGGGCTAGACGCTCCAGAAAGACCGAACCCGCTTCGTCGAACGAGACACCGTGTTTGCGAAGATTGCTCTCGGCTTTGCGTGGATCCCACTCAAACTTTATATGCAAATCCAGGCCCTTGTGCCCTGCATAACAATCCGCCGCTCAGGCTCGACCTACGGTCCTACTCACGCGAAGGAGTTTAAACCAATTGCTTCTCGTTGGCTACAGCGGCACACTATCCCACCGAGCCGAACACGTTTACCCGGACGTTGCTAAAAGTGCAAGTTTAGTCCAAAGGTCACCATGTGGCCGTTATCCTGGAATTGTTTATCATGTAGAGAGGCATCCTTCGACTCGATCTTCTCAAGCCAGATATGGCGATAGGTACTATCGAGCGAGAGATGTTCGCTGAGAAAGAGTTGAAGGCCTGCCCCCACGTGGGCGCCGAACCGATGTTGCGTCTTGTCGAAGCCGTGAGGCCCTTCGACATTGGTAAAGTACCAGCCGGCTCCACTGAGAATGAATGGAGACAGTCATTTGGTGCCAAACGGATAGATCAGTGCGGATCCTTGAACGGGAAATGTCCGGACGGTGGTCGAATTGATGTCGGTCTTGCGATAGTCGACGGAGCCTTCAACGGCCAGAAATTTGAATGGGTGGAGGCGAAGTTGCCCGCCGCCGAACCAGTTTGCGTCTCCGTCTTTGGGATCAAAGTAAGTCGCACGACCGCCGATGGAGAGCAGCCCCAGGTTCACGTCATCAAAGAGCCCTTCCGCCGCAGCCGGTTTGCTCCCTCCCTCGTACAACATTCCCGCTAGCACAACAGTGAGAGTCACAACTACTACCGGTAACTTCCATGTCTTCATCATCACACCCACCTCCCTGTAAGACCACGACGTTGTCTGGGTTCATAGTCTTTAGACGTGAGTGGGGTCTCCGTGTAAACGCAGGACGGAAACTTCTTGCAGTAAGATGACGAGATGGGTCAGGACAGGTGTTCGGTGCGACTAGGGAGAGAAAATTGCCTGGCGGCAAGGCTGATTTGTGATAAATGGACGAGTTTAGGGACGAGTCGCACGCGGACTCCTCAAGTGAGGCCGATTGTGACAACGATATTGCGAATAGTTGCCAGCGGTAGCAGTGGCCGCAGATTCAGCTTTGAGTTTGCATCCCCCGAAGATGATGGATGATTGCTTTCGTAAACTGACGGAATTCGTCCAGATGATGTTGGTAGATTTGATAGACGATATTCCAGTTTATCGATTGATAGCTATGGACGGCGATATTCCTGAAACCAACAGCTTTTGTGAGGCGTTCAGTAGAGCAGGAGTGATGATGTGAAACTTTTGCAGAATTGCGAAGTTCTCGGCCATCGTGGAAGGAGGGACTACGTCAGTCTCGGCGATCAGATGAGAGGCGATGTCGACGGAAAGCTGGACGGCGCGCTGGAGATTCAGTGCAATGATGTCTTGTGCGTCTGAGTCTTGAAGAAGTTGCTCCACGGAGGAAGGACTCTTGTTGGTAATTCGGTCGACGCAACGCCGGAGCGATTCCAATTTCGTTTCGACTAGATCCCGATCCATGCTTGTCTTCTCTCCGACAAAATGCGTAGGTAGTAGGGCATGACGTTCGCTTCTTCATAGACCATGCGCAGAATAAGTTCCGCGTAGCGCGTTCGATTATGACACAGCACCCTGCGTCCCTTGGTCAGAATCTGCCGAAGCAATGGGTTGTGAGTTTGGTCAAGATCTATGAGATCCACAGGGCGACCAACGGCCAGTGCAAGGTCTTCAATAATGGCGATGTGAGTCTGAGTTGTTAGCGGCGTGGAGGATGCGACCGCGATGTCGAGATCACTGCCGTTGCGACTGCGATCCTGCGCCATCGATCCGAAGAGTATAGCCAAAGTTATGGATGGAAAGCGGAACATCACGGACTCGATCTTTCGATCGAGATCAGCGGCATGAGACGGATTCTGTCGTTCCATGCTTTTGAGTATCACGAATATGGCAAACTCGCAAGGAGATGCGGGTGTATCTGTTTCATAGTTCAGCATCGAATTGACTCTCTTGCACCCCCTTCTTATAATGCGACCCGTTCTTGGTTTGCCTTATCCAACCGATAGTTATGCGATTATTCTTCAGTGAAAGTGCAGTTGGAAAACTAGCTCAACTTCGAGCCGGTCTGCGTCATGCCTTTGCCGTTGAGTCTGAGACTCGGCCTCTCGCCGTCGAGGACGTGCAGTTGCTAGAGAGGATTGCTGAAGTGATCGTCAATCGTCGGATGACGGCGCCGGCGACGATGTTTTTGGAATCTATGGGGCCGATGAATTTTCTGGGAAGCCAGGCACTCCATTTCCTCACTCCCATCCTTGATTGCGCGTTCAATACTAAAGAAGTCGAGCAGGTTGCGCGATTGCTCGAACGCCGGGACACGGTGACTCGGCTTATTGCCATTATTGAAGCGAAGTCTGCTCCGCAGGGAGCGGTCGCTCAATGACATACCGCCGTGAAGCGTCTTTCGTGAAGCGAATCTCGTTTCAGATTTCTAACGCCTCACGCTTCACGTGCGACGAACGACGCACTCTTAGCCGGAGTGGTTGCTAATGGCACACCACGAATCGGCTAAGGTTGCCAACTCGTTCAACGTCATCGTCGCCACAGATTGTGGTAGCACCACGACCAAGGCCATTCTCATCGAAAAGATCGGAGATACTTATCGACAGACCTATCGCGGCGAAGCGCCGACGACTGTTGAGGCTCCGTTTGAAGACGTCACGCGCGGGGTGCTGAACGCCATTGCGGAAATTGAAGAACTGTCGGGCCGGAAGATTTTGGATGGTGATCAGATCATCACGCCTTGTCGCGATGAGAAGACGGGTGTCGACATCTACATCTCCACCAGTAGCGCCGGTGGGGGTCTGCAGATGATGGTGACCGGTGTCGTACAGAACATGACCGGCGAAAGCGCGCAACGGGCGGCGCTGGGAGCCGGTGCGATCGTCATTGATGTATTGGCGGCGAATGATGGCCGGTTGCCGCATGAGAAGATTGAACGCATCCGTACCATGCGGCCGGACATGATCCTGATGGCCGGCGGAACGGACGGCGGAGCAGTGAATCATGTGGTGGAGATGGCCGAGTATGTGGCGGCAGCGGAACCACGGCCAC
>JAHBWQ010000139.1 GCA_019636915.1 Nitrospira sp.
GTCAACAGCGTATCGGAGTACTGGGTGAGAGCACGGTCTGGAACCTGTTTTCTCCCGTGGAAGTGGGGAGGGGAGAGAGTTGCCGATTGACCCTTGGACGGCGGCATGTTAGAAACAGATCCGCTTGATACAGTGAGTGTGGGTACGCCCGGATGGCGGAACTGGCAGACGCGCCGGACTCAAAATCCGGTTCTCGCAAGAGAGTGGGAGTTCGACCCTCCCTCTGGGCACCAACGAATACAGACATGCGGTTGTTGACTGAAGACTAGAGGTGGCTGCTGCCTGGTTTCCATACGAGGAACGACCTTAATGAGACAGGGATGGCGGTGAAGGTCAGTCCGAAACCTGATGCGATCCGACAACCCTCTTGACAGCGTCTCGCTATTAGCCTACTTTCTGCATATTTCTCAGGGATGTACAGCGTGTCTTGCTCGATTCAGAAAGCGTCAGCATCGAACCAGACTCAACGTCTTCTAATGGTGACCTTGTGAATTCTTATTACAGGACAACCGGTCCACTTACTTTTAAGGAGGCAGCACATGCGTAAAGTGTTGGCACTGGGAGCCGCCCTGCTCTGCGTCGGCTCAATGAATGTTGCAGTGGCTCAAGAGCGACTCCAGCAATCATCTGGGGGATCTGCAATGGGTGTGGGAACAGGGGTTGGCGACGTGTCTGGTAACTCGAATCGCGTCCAGGCCTTTGATCGTAATGCTTTCCTTGACCGACTCTCTCTTCCTGAAACGATCTACGGTCGCGTGTTGGCTATTGATTTTCCAGCCGCCAAAATGCTTTTAGAGACAGGCGGGAGCTCTCATGATGAAGGTCGTGCGGGAGCTGGTGCCATGAGTTCCATGACGGTGTACTTTGACGAGCGCACCAGCTTGGACCAGATTAAAGTATTGAACAATGGTGATGATATTTCTCTACAAGTAGTTGAAGCGGTCACACCCAATCAGCAATATGGGGTGGGGCGTAAGATCGTTCGTGAAGTGTACTTGCTGCGCGGGAATGAAAGACTCGCCGGGTTCGGTGGTCTAGGACAGCGTCCGAATCCTTCAACTGAGCGTGCCATTGAGACGAGCAGCGGCAGCACCACAGGTGGGGTGGCGGGTTCTGTGTTGCCGGGCAAGATTACAGGAACGATTGATACAACGATCGGAGAATACACAGGGTCAGCTCCTTGCTGGAACTGTGAGCCACAGCCAGGGTGGGGGTATCAAACGGTGGCACCAGAAACGAAAATTCCTAACAAGTCCGACTACGGTACGGACACATCGAAGCCAAACTTGATCAAAGGATTTAATTGAGACGTTCCAAGACTTGAGCTTTCAAAGGGGGCAGCTTCTGCTGCCCCCTTTTGTTTTATTGCGATCTGTACATGGCTTGCCAACGGTCGCTGGTCATCGGCGAGCTGACTCGGGGAATATTCTTTCATTCAATGAGTCTGTGATTATGAGCGAACCGGAGAAAGCACCTACTGGGCCGTCCTCGGAGCTGGATCTGCGCGGAGTGATTTGTCCCTATAACTTCGTGAAAACGAAACTGAAGCTTGAGACCATGAAAGAAGGAGAGGTCCTGTCTGTCCTCTTGGACGACGGCGACCCCATCCGGAATGTCCCACGCAGTGTCGAGAATGAAGGACACACCGTCTTAGGCCAGGAGCGAGTGGAGCAAGCCTACCGAGTGTTGATTCGTCGGGAGGATAATGACTGATAGGAATGTCCCTACGTTCATGGGTGATGCGTTCGCCGTCAGTTTCGAGAAAGCCAATACGTAATGAGTTTCCAATCGGCCTGTTTCGTTGGCCGCTACTTCCTCCCTGACAAGACAATCGTGATTTCTTCCCCCGCTGTGTCCGACAGTTGCCGGCTTACCTCATAGGCCGTTCCGCGAATAATCACCTCATTCGGTTTAGTGAGGTCGCAGGCCGCGACAACCAGCCGTCTCGGCGCAAGCCGGACAAGGGTTTCAAGAGCACGTACGGCCGTGCGTCGGGTGCCATAGGCAACAGTCGGAACCTTCATTTTTACTGCATCAGCCACACGTCGCGTGAGATGTGGGCCGGTACTCGGCAGCTGTCCAGAAAAATAGAAGGACTCGCAAGAAACTCCAGCCACCGTCAGAGCCGTAATTACTGCGGAAGGTCCGGGGATCGGAATCACCCGGGTTCCTTGAGAAGCGGCTTCCGTGACAAGCAGCGCGCCTGGATCCACGATCAGGGGCGACCCTGTGTCCGCGACAATGGCAATCCTGGCTCCCTGTCGTACTCGTTGAAGAAGCACCGCGACCTTCTCCTGCACATTCACAGGACCATAACTGGTCACGGTTGCTGAGATCCGATGATGCGCGAGTAGTTGCTGTGTCCTGTTTGGATCTTCAGAGGCAATGAGATCAACAGACTTCAAGATCGCCAACGCACGCAGGGTCAGATCATCAGGATGTCCGATGGGAACGGCCACCACATACACCGCCCCTTCCTCATCCGGTGACTGAGCCGAAGCTATTGACACGCCAGCGTTTTCTTGACTCTGTTTAGGCGGCACCGATATAATTTCCTCTCAACCTGTTCGAACGTCACGCCGGAGATTCAGCAGGGACATTCCCAATGGCAGCCGTCTGTTTCATGATCGCCCTCAGCCTATACATCGTGGCCACGGTGTCGTTTCTGTCCTACTCCCTACGACGTTCTGAAGCCCTCTCAAACGTGTCGCTGAGCATTACCGCAGTCGGGTTCGCGTTCCATACGATCACCCTTATCATGAGAATGACGGGAGCGTCATCCTCCGCTCCGCCGAGTTTTTCCGATGCCTTGTCGTTTTTCTCCTGGATGATCATCCTGGTGCTGCTCATCGTCGAATTTCGTCATCGCATTCATGTACTGGGATCCTTCATGGTCCCCTTAGCGATTGTCTCGCTCATCTCGGCGGCAGCCCTTCCGGAAAGCGAGCCGACGCTTCAACCTGTCTTCAAGACTTTGTGGTTTCATGTCACCCTCAGCATGTTGGGGACGGTCGGATTTGCCGTCGCATTCGTAGCGGGAGTGATGTATCTCATTCAAGATCGGCTCCTCAAGTCGAAACAATTCAACGTCCTCTATAGTAAACTGCCGGCGCTCGACTTTCTCGATCATCTGAATCAGCAGTCGATCGTCCTGGGATTCCCGTTGCTGACGTTGGGAATTGTGACAGGTGCCATCTCCGCCGAGCTCGCTCGCGGGTCGTACGTCAGCTGGAATCCTGAGCAAACATGGGCCGTCGTGACCTGGCTCTTTTATTTCGTCGTCCTCCTGGGAAGACTGACCATCGGCTGGAGAGCCAAGCGGGCAGCCTATCTCACCGTGGTCGGGTTTGCCTGTGTCATCCTGACATTGGTCGGCGTCCTGCTCAAAGGGCATAGCGCCTTGTCGTAGGGTAGAAAGTGGTCGTGCCATGCATTTGATCGTCGTAGGCTTAAGCCATAAGACGGCTCCGGTAGAAATCCGGGAGCGTCTGGCCGTTCCCGAAAGCCGTCTCGGTGAAGCCCTTGCTCGCCTCTGTTCTTACCCCGGCGTGAAGGAAGGAATTCTGCTGTCGACCTGCAATCGAGTCGAAGTCTACTCCGTGGTTGAGGATGTCGACACCGGATACGGCCGCATCCAAGAATTTCTGGCCGACACGCATCTTTCTCTCTCGTCCGAACAGTTGACCCCGCATTTGTACTGGCATACCGGGGATCGGGCGATTGCCCACCTGTTTCGTGTGGCGTCCAGTTTGGACTCCATGATCATCGGAGAGTCTCAAATCTTGGGACAACTGAAAGACGCCTTCGAGGTCGCACTGGCCCACAAGGCCACCGGTGTGATCATGAATAAGGTGGTGAAGAAGGCGATCTCCGTCGCGAAACGGGTGCGCACAGAGACGAAAATCGCCGAGATGGCGGTCTCCATTAGTTATGCCGCAGTCGAATTAGCGAAAAAAATCTTTTCAAATCTCCATGAAAAGACGGTCCTCTTGGTCGGAGCCGGTGAAATGGCCAAGTTGGCGGCGAAGCATTTGATCGCACATGGAGTGGGACATGTGCGAATCACGACACGAACGTCGCAACACGCAGTCGATCTCGCTGAGAAGTTCGGAGGGACCGCGGTCCCATTCGACCAGTTCAAGGATGATATGGCTTCAGCAGACATCGTATTGGTGTCCACCGGCGCAGCCCATTACTTGGTCGGGGCTGAAGATGTGCATCGGGCCGTCCAAGAACGAATGAATCGTCCGATGTTCCTGATCGATATTTCCGTTCCGAGAAATATTGATCCTGCAGTTCGCCACGTCGACAACGCCTTTCTCTTCGATATCGACGACCTCAAGCAGAGGGTTGAACAGAACCGTGCCGAACGGGTGCAAGAGGCGGAGAAGGCTGAGCGCATGGTGATTGAAGAAGTCACGACGATCCTCGATTGGATGAAATCGTTGGAGGTGACGCCGACGATCGTGGCCCTTCGCAACCGGGTGGAGGACATCAAGCGAGCGGAAGTCGAGAAAGTGTTGGGGCGGTTGGGGCATCTGTCCACACAGGATCGTGAACTCGTCGAAGGTCTTGCGTCGTCCATCGTGAACAAGTTGATTCATCGGACAATGGTGACGTTGAAAAACGAGGTCAATTCCTCAAGTGGCCCTGCGTTTGTGGAGGCCGCTCGTCGGTTCTATGCTCTCGATCGACCATCATCGTCCGGTCAACAAACGGACACCTATTCCGAGTCATCTCGTTACCTCGGAGATGATCGCCCGCAATCGGACGTTGAGGAGCCGGCCTCAGAATCCTCCGCTCCTAAACGAGCTCGCTAGCTACACGCACAGAGAAAGGATCACGTTGTGTCGACATCGAACGGTCAACGCTCAACCCTGGTACTTGGAACGAGGGGGAGTAAGTTGGCTCTCTGTCAGAGTGAGTGGTTCCAATCAAAAGTTCACGAGGTTGCGCCGGGGGTATGCGTCACGCTCAAGAAGATTCAGACATCAGGGGACAAGATCATTGATGTCCCGCTGGCCAAGATTGGGGGGAAAGGGCTCTTCGTCAAAGAGATTGAAGATGCCCTGCTCGCCGGGGATATTGATTTCGCCGTGCACAGCATGAAAGATGTTCCGGCACAACTACCGGCGGGACTTGATATTCTGTGTGTGCCGCCGCGCGAAGATGCCCGTGATGCGCTGATCAGCCGAACAGGTTGTTCGTTCCAAGAACTTCCCTTAGGAGCGACCATTGGGACGGCCAGCCTCCGACGTCAGGCACAACTGTTACAGGCCAGACCAGACCTCACCATCACGATGCTGCGCGGCAATCTTGATACCAGACTACGAAAGCTCAAGGAAAGGCAGTTTGATGCCATTGTCTTAGCTGCAGCCGGTTTGCACCGATTAGCCTGGGCTGAGACCATCACTGAATATCTCGCTCCCATCCTTAGTCTTCCCGCTATCGGACAGGGTGCACTCGGTATTGAAGGCCGAGCCGATGATGCGTTCGTCCGCTCAATCTTGTCGCGACTGAACCACCAAGAAACCCAGACGACCGTTACGGCGGAACGAGCGTTCTTGCTTCGTTTAGAAGGGGGTTGTCAAGTCCCGATTGCTGCGCATGGCACCTTATCCAATGACCGGCTGGTTCTAGAAGGACTCGTGGCGAGCGTGGATGGGAAAACGATCATTCGTGATCAGATTGAAGGCACGAGCCAGGAAGCCCATGCACTTGGTGTACAGTTGGCTGAACGTCTGTTGGCCCGTGGAGGAGACAAGATTCTCCGCGAGATTTACGGATCGGCATGAGCGGAACGGAGCACGGCAAAGGGAAAGTCTATCTCGTCGGAGCCGGCCCTGGCGATCCCGGCCTCTTGACACTTCGTGGCCGAGACTGTCTTAAGCAGGCCGACGTCGTCCTCTACGACTATCTCGCAAATCCCGCACTGCTTGCCCATGCTCCCGAGCAAACAGAACGCCTGTATGTTGGACGTCGTGGAACAGGGAAGTACCCGGAGCAAGCATCCATCAATCGGCTGCTGATCGAACGTGCACAAGCCGGGAATGTGGTGGTGCGGCTGAAAGGCGGGGATCCTTTCGTGTTCGGCCGAGGGGGAGAAGAAGCGGAAGCCCTCGCGACCGCGGGAATTGCGTTCGAGGTGGTCCCTGGTGTCACGGCTGCGGTAGCGGTGCCGGCTTATGCCGGGATTCCCATTACCCACCGGACTTTGGCATCCACCGTAACGATCGTCACAGGGCATGAAGATCCCACAAAAGCTGCCACCGCATTGGACTGGCCAAGACTCGCGGCAAGTCGGGGCACCTTGGTGTTCCTAATGGGCATGAAACAGCTCCCAACAATCACTGCCCAACTCATGCAAGAAGGGTTGTCTCCATCGACACCTGTTGCCATTACTCGGTGGGGGACCAGAACAGATCAACGCACACTCGTCGGGACGTTGTCGGATATTGTGCCAAAGACTCAGGCCGCAGGGATGGAGCCGCCCACCGTAATTGTTGTGGGGGAAGTCGTTCAACTTCGATCAACACTCAACTGGTTCGAGCGACGTCCACTGTTCGGGAAGCGAGTCCTGATGACGCGAGCGAAAGAGCAGGCGGATGAGTTGGCTACGCGACTCGCTGGTTATGGTGCCGAACCGGTCGCAGGCCCGACGATCTGCATCGTTCCCCCTCTCGATTGGAAGCCGGTCGATCAGGCCCTTGCCGAGATTGGTACGTACGACTGGATTATCTTTACCAGTGTGAACGGGGTCGATCGCTTCATGACTCACCTCTGGTCGAAGGGATTCGACGCACGATGTTTGGGCGGACGACGGCTGTGCTGCATTGGGCCTCGAACGGCTCAGGAATTGGAGCGGTTTGGCCTTCGTGCCGATCTAATCCCGGCTGAGTATCAAGCGGAGGGAGTGTTAGCCGCACTGACTCAGAAGGAGATCAGGACATCCCGCATCCTGATCCCTCGGGCAGAAGTAGCAAGGGAGATTTTGCCGAATGAGCTTCGTGCCCGCGGAGCCCATGTCGATGTGGTTTCCGTCTACCGAACGCTGACCCCAGATCTGAACGCCGAAGGATGGTGGCAGGAGCTCAGGGATCATCGTCTTGATGTCATCACCTTCACAAGCTCTTCCACGGTCCGAAACTTCGTTGCCATGCTGGGAGGGATGGAAGTCGTACGGCCCCTCTTACAATCCGTCACCATCGCTTGTATTGGTCCCATTACAGCCACGACGGCAAAGGAATTCGGCCTGACGGTCTCAGTCATGCCGAGTGAAAATACAATTCCTGCACTGGTGGAGGCAATCGCCCACCATTATGGAAGCCGCGAGCACTGTGCCGCGGGTGTCATGCAGTAACTGGACAGCCCATGGCATATGGGTCAGTCCTATGGTCAAAAAGGGAGGGTATGATGGTTCCAGTCAAGTCATTCATGATTCCCCGAGACAAATTTGTCACCGTGCCACGTGACACCGACACACAGATGGCGGCTCGGATCATGCGCGATCGCGGGATCGGCAGTTTATTCGTGACAAATGACCGTGAGATCATCGGCATCATTACGGATACGGATATGATGCGCCGAGTCGTTGCGGCAGGGGCTGATGCGACCAAAACCACGGTCGAGCAAATCATGTCGGCACCCATTATGACGATCGAAGAAAACAAGACCTTGCTGGATGCCAATGATCTCATGGCCCAATCACACCTTCGTCATTTGGGTGTGACACGCGACGGCCAACTGGTCGGGGTCATCTCCGTCCGAGACCTTGTGGTCTTCTTGACCAATCTCCCACGGAAGTAAGAACCCTTTACTATGGAAATTCAGGTCCATCGTCATGTAGGTGTCACACGGGACGGTCAGCTGGTGTGCATGCACTCGGTTCAAGACCTGTGGTCTTCTTGGCTCATCGTCCACGGAAGTAAGGACCCTCGCGATGGCGTGTCCGATCCATCGTCATGTAGGTGTCACACGGAACGGTCAGCCTCTGGGAATGATCTCGGTCCGAAACCTGGTGGTCTTCCTGGCTCATCACACACGGAAGTAAGGACCCTCGCGATGGCGTGTCCGATCCATCGTCATGTAGGGGTAACAGGGGACGGTCAGCTGGTGGGAATGATCTTGGTCCAAGACCTTGGGGTCTTCCTGGCTTATCGTCCACGGAAGTAGGAACACAACATGGGATTTCCAATCCATCGCCTTCGTCGACTCCGGCAACAGGAACCATTGCGGCGGATGGTGCGGGAGACGCACCTCTCACCGGCAGATTTCATCGCCCCGTTATTTGTCACTGAGGGGCACGATCGTCGTGAAGCCATCGGATCAATGCCTGGTCAATTCCGACTGTCCATCGATCTGCTTGTCAACGAGGCGGTGGAGCTTCGTGCACTTGGGATTCCGGCCATCATTTTATTCGGTATTCCAGCGCACAAAGACGAACGTGGCAGCTCGGGCTTGGATCCAAACGGTATCGTGCAGCGGGCTGTCAAAGCCGTTAAACAGCAGGTGCCGGAGTTGATGGTGATTACCGACGTCTGTATTGATGAATATACCAGCCACGGCCATTGTGGCATCGTTCGGGATGGGAAGATCCTCAATGATGAGACGTTGGACTGCTTGACGACCATGGCGCGCACCCATGCCGAGGCAGGAGCCGACATGGTGGCACCATCCGACATGATGGACGGGCGTGTCGCTGCGATTCGGAGGGAGTTGGATCGAGCGGGATTCCCCGATCTGCCCATTCTCGCGTATGCAGCCAAATTCTCGTCTTGCTTCTACGCGCCCTTTCGTGACGCGGCCTTCTCCACTCCTCACTTCGGCGACCGCCAATCCTATCAAATGGACCCGGCCAATGCGCGGGAAGCGTTGCGCGAAATCGATTTGGATATCAAGGAAGGGGCCGACATCATCATGGTGAAGCCGGCCTTACCGTACCTTGATATCATCGCCACTGCCCGTCGCCGTATCCTCCTCCCGCTGGCAGCCTATCAAGTGAGCGGTGAGTACAGCATGATCAAAGCTGCCGCACAGGCGGGTTGGCTCGATGAGTCGCGTGCGATGATGGAGTCACTGTTGGCCATCAAGCGGGCAGGGGCCGACCTGATTCTGACCTATTTCGCCAAAGACGCTGCTCTATTGCTTCGTTCATCACGATGAAAGTCACCCGCGGATACTCGGGCCAGGCCCTGCGACCCTATCCCGTGGGAACCATCGGGAACTTTGACGGGCACCATCGCGGTCACCATGCGCTGTTACAGCGAGTGATCGAGACTGCACGCAAGAAGGATGGAACCGCCGTCGTTCTCAGCTTTGATCCTCATCCCGTTAAAATTCTGGCACCTCACGCTGATTTCCGATTTTTGACTAACGAACATGAAAAGCTGGCTCGTTTCGATCAGGCAGGCATTGATGAGGTCGTGCTTGTGGAATTCACTCAGGCCTTCGCGTCGCTGACTCCCGAACTATTCGCGGAACAGGTGCTTTCGAAAGGACTCGGACTCAAAGAGGTGTTTGTCGGACAACATTTTGCATTTGGACACAAACGAGCCGGCAAGATTGATGATCTCCGACGTCTCGGGGAACAGTTCGGCTTCATGGTTCATCCCACACCTCCCGTGACCCTCGATGGAGGAATCGTCAGCTCAACAAGAATCAGACAGCTGATCATGGCTGGACAGGTGGCCCAGGCGGCACAGTTGCTCGGCCGTCCATATGCACTGAGTGGAATCGTCGTTCCTGGGGAGGGCAGGGGGCACGCATTGGGATGTCCAACCGCCAATCTACCGCTCCCTCCAGACCGTGTGACGCCTGCCGACGGAATTTATACCTCGATCACAATCGTGGGTACGGATCGACATGATTCCGTGACCTACATTGGGAGCAAGCCGACCTTCCCTGGCGGGACCCGAGGACTGGAAGTCTCCATCCTCGATGGACGATACGATCTCTATGGGCGCATGATCAGGGTCGAACTGATCGATCGTATTCGGGGAGACGCACAGTTTGATGATGAGGACGCCTTGAGCCGACAAATCGCGATCGATGTGGAATCAGCAAGAGATCTTCTCCGTCGGTATCATGACAACATGGGAACCTGATGGACTCCTTCACGCAACCTCATCCCACTCCATGAACCGGACGCCCTGGCCTCCTCTCGTACATCACGTCGTTCGAACGGTTCGATCCAGAAACCTCTTTCAACCCGGACAGCACATAGTGGTCGCTGTCTCTGGTGGTCCTGATTCTGTCGCGCTATTGTCGATTCTGCATCAGCTGCGGTCAAGTTGGAACCTGACGCTGACGGCCGTCCATTGCAACTACGGGTTACGAGGGAATGAATCCGAGGAGGATCAACGGTTTGTAGAAACGTTGTGCCATGGTCTGGCAGTTCCTCTCCATGTGCGCGCGGCGCACGTTCGTACTCACGGTCGTCCCACCTCTCTACAGGCCGAAGCTCGTGACCTTCGATATCGCCTGATGCAGGAGATCAGCACGGTGTGCGGAGCGGATCGCATTGCCGTCGGTCATACGGCAGATGACCAGGCGGAAACCGTCTTATTATGGATGCTTCGAGGGGCAGGGTTGGCCGGCCTTTCCGGCATGCCGGCGGTCCGAGACGATGCCGTTGTCCGACCGTTGTACGAGGCAACACGGCAGGAGATCTTGACCTATCTCCGTACAGTAGGTATCTCATATCGTGAAGATTCGAGTAACGCCAAGCCACTCTACCTACGAAACCGAATCAGACGAGAGGTCATTCCGCTTCTTACGCAGTTGATTCCATCCAGCAGTCATGCACTCTGTAGACTCGCCGACCTCTGTCGAGCCGATGATCACTATCTAGACCAAGACGTTGCAGTCCGCACAGCTTCCGCTGTGACATGGGGCTCAGCCGGAGAATGGACTCTTGATCGCCGGATTTTTTTAGGCTTTCCGCTGCCCCTACAACGACGCTGTCTTCGACTCCTGTTTCGACAATGTGATGCTCAACATCGCCCCCCCAGCCTTCGCACGATCGATCGCGTGATTCGTCTCGCGTCAACCACGGAATCGATGTCTCGATTGGAGCTCAAGTCAGGACATGTTGTCGTCACGACCCAGTCTCTACGCTTTATTCCCGTTCCGGTAGGGCATGGGTGTCATCGACAACAGAGAGATGCCGACGCACCTCAGTTCCCCTTCCCGGTACCCAGTGAACTCGTATGGTCTGGAACAGGACAACGACTTCAGGTACAAATACAGCAATACGATAGCCGACAGGCCCCATCGGATCGGAAACGGATCCTGGTTGATGCTGACCGAGTCTCTCACTCGCTGACGGTTCGAAGCTGGCTGCCAGGCGATCGATTTTGTCCTCGTGGCATGGGAGGCCACTCAAAAAAATTGCAGGACTTTTTTACGGATGTAAAGCTACCAATAGCAGCCCGATCTCGTACCCCCCTGGTCGTAGCTCCCGAAGGTATTCTCTGGATCGTTGGGTATCGGCAAGACGAACGCTGGGTGCCGACGTCCTCGACAGCACGCTGCCTGGTCATTACGGTAGATTCTCCACCTCTCACAGAAGGAACCAACTGAGATGGAACGTATGTTTGGACGTCCGATCATCACCCAGGAGCAGATGCGGAGCCGGATCCGCGAGTTAGGGCGACAGATCAGTACCGACTATGCGGGGAAAGATCTCGTGCTGGTCGGAGTCTTAAAGGGCGCCTACGCCTTCTTCGCCGACCTGGCCCGAGCGATTCGAATTCCCGTGCGAGTCGATTTCATTGTCGTGACCAGTTACGGCACAGGAGCCAAGACATCGGGAAAAGTGAAGTTAGTGACGGAGTTGACCGAACAGATTAAAAACAAAGACGTGCTACTGGTTGAGGACATTGTTGATTCAGGATTGACAGTTCAATACCTCATGAAAGCGTTCGCGAAGCGGAAGCCGAAGAGTATCCAGGTCTGCACCTTGTTGAGTAAACCGGAACGCCGTGTCGTCGATGTGCACATCCAATACATCGGGTTCAAAATTTCTGATCAGTATGTTGTCGGATATGGTCTTGACTATCAGCAGAAGTATCGTAACCTTCCTTACCTTGCAGTGCTCGATCAGTCGAGTGAGAAAGACGTATAGCATTTTCTCGCGAGCTGTTGTCAATATGTACAAGCGTGTGTTAACATCACCGCAATTCCTAAATACTTTCCA
>JAHBWQ010000014.1 GCA_019636915.1 Nitrospira sp.
CGGTCGGAGACATCACTGAAAAGACCCTGTCGGTCACGCGTGTCAGAACCATCAAGAACGTCGACGTCACGATTCCCAACGCCCTGGTCCTCGGTTCGCACATCATCAACTTCAGCTCATCGTCGATGAAACCGCCGCCGCTCATCCTTCATACGAGCGTGACCATCGGCTATGACGCGCCGTGGCGCAAAGTCCATGAGCTGCTCATTGCAGCGGCCAAGCGGACGACCCATGTTCTGGACACGCCGGAACCCTTCGTCCTACAAACGAGCCTGAACGATTTCTACGTAACCTACGAAGTCAACGTCTATACCGTCGCTCCAAATAAGATGGCCGCTATCTACTCGGAGCTCCACCAGCATATCCAGGACCGGTTCAACGAAGCGGGCCTGGAGATCATGTCTCTCCCTTACACCCAAATCCGTGACGGCAATAGGACGACGATTCCAGACCAGTATCTCCCGAAAACCTATCAGCCGCCTGGCCTCAGAATTTGGCCGCTCAGTTCACCGCCATCACGTCCTGACTCTTCGCCGACCGGTGGGAATCCCAATTGATGTCATCCTGCTCGAATGAATGTGCGGCAGGATTTACCAAGGCTACGACACCCGACTTGCGCATTATGCAGTCGGGCTGGGCTCTTCCTTTCCCGAGCGCATCGGGGGCGCAGTCCGGGCAAGTAGCTCCTTCTGTAACGCTTCGATATCGGCTTTGGCGCCCAACGCAAGCTCTTCCACCTTCCGCTCACTCTCCGGGCCTGGCACATGGGAAAACTCATGGCAGTCTTCATAGGCTTGTTCAGTGGTGCCGGTAGCCCTGATCACTGCGCCGGCGATCACTCCACCGATCACTGCGATGACCAGCGTCAAGGCTATCCCGGTCAGCTGCACGCCGGCAATGCCGGGCACGACAAGTATTGCGCTGAGTCCACCCAGCAACCCCGGCATTCCATGCAAATTGTGGACGCCACAGGTATCGACCAGCTTGAGCTTGGATTCCAGCATGGGAAGGACAAACACAAACCCGATGACGGACAAGGCGCCGCCGAGCAAGCCGATGGAGAAGGCACCGACCGGCCCTACGAGGTTACAGGTCGAGCCGATAGACACCCCGCCCGCCAGCGCGGCATTCGCCATATCCACCATCGAAGTTTTCCCCTTGTGAAAATGCGTGCTCAGGAAATAGGTGGCAAGCGTGGCGCCGCTCAGGGCAAGGATCGTATTCACGACGGTTTGGGGCATTTGCTCGAACGGCACAATCGCCGTCGCAAAGCTCGGCCAGAACAGCCACAGGACCATTGAACCCAGCATCGCAAAACGATCGGACGTCGGATCGGATTCGATCGGCTGGCTCCGCTGCCGCTCGGTCGTCAGAACCAGAGACACGGCTAGACCGAAATACGCGCCGAACGCGTGGATGACGACCGATCCCGCCGAATCCTGGAACCCTTTGGTGAGTCCCGACCCATTGTCCAATACCAGATATTCGTTCAGGGCGTAGATAGGCACCAGCAGCAGCGCGAGCAACGCGTACTGAAACACCCGCAATCGTCCGAGCACAGCGCCCATCGCGATCAAGGTGGTCGCCACGGAAAATTCGGCCAATATCAGCGTTTCCACCGAATGCGTGTTCAGCTCATGACCGACCAGGCCATTGGCCCGCAGGAGCATATACACGGGCAACCCGGTCGCAACCACCAAGTACGTCCCGGTCGTCGCGCCAAAGCCATACCTTCGCACAAAGACCATGAGAAATCCGAACCCGACCACCAACATGGCCAGGATGTGAATCGAATAGTTATATTGCGCGACCAAGCGCGCCTCGTTGATATCACCCGCCGCTTCTTCGGCGCCTACCCAACTTGCGACGCACAGAAGACACAGACTTGCTGCGCTGAGCACCTTCAACCAGAAGCTGTTCCGCATGGAGGCCTCCTTGGGCAGTGGGAGTGTGTGGGAAGATTATGGGGGCGCAGTGTACTCCACTCCTAAGCGCTCTTGTCAAACTTCGCTTGGAGAATACTGAGGAGATTAGTCATCTCACAGACAGCGGGAATCAGAGGAAGTCTAACTAAGTAGCCGATAAACCGTATGAAATACTGGTTTTGACTGAAATCACCGGCATGCACAAAAATGATCAACGCCGAAAGGTAATTCAGCGTGACCGAGGTGTGGTAGAGGTCTCATCTTTAGGTGGCGGAGGGCCAAGCGCGCGAAGCTCCAGTCCCTCGATCTCTTGAATGGTTTTTCCCGCTATTCCCTGAAGGTCCCCGTACATACCCGCCGTCGCCTGCATCACCCGGTCGATCTGTTCTTCCCGTTTCGCCCATTGTTTGGTGATGGTCTTCCTCTCTTTATCGAGATCTTCCTTCATCGTCGAGAACGCCTCGACGATGGCTTCGACTCGATGGCGAAAGCGGGGACCGGTCAGGTATTGATAGATCATTTCCGTCTTGGTTTGTTGGCCTTCGGACGCTTGTCGCGCCGAGGCGACCTCGACGAGAGTCTGACGCAGCGCGAGCGCCAAGGGGAACACCGTCTTCGTATGCGTGACCCACACATTCTCGACCAACCCGAATGTCTCGACGTCTTTGGGCAACGATTGGCTCACGATAACGGCGATGTCAGACTTGGCGGCCCTCTGATCTTCCCGTAACTTGGCCAGCCATCCATCACTCCAGTTCTTGGTCCGCTTTGATTCCCAAATGATCGTCCCGCAGCGCTGCCCGTGAGGCCCCGCCACGCGCTGAAGCGCATCCCCGCCATGTTCGCCTTTGGGAACAGGTTCGATCGTGTCCCACGGAAACTTCTCCCGTAACAGCGCTTCCAGCTCCAGTTCCTGGACTTCCCCCTGAAGTTGTTGAGAACCCTGCTCGGCCTTCCGCTTCAGCTCTTCGATCTGCTTCTGCATGGAGGCGATGGTTTGTTCTTTTTCGATGACTTTCAGCCTGAGTCCGTCTTCGGCTTCTTTCTTGGCTTGTTCTCTGGTCGCCGTCAATCCCTCTTGAACTCGCTTTTCAACCGTCAATTCAAGCTCGCGCTTGGCATCGTCCAACTCGCGCTGCTTGCGCAGGAGATCCGCCTGCGCTTGTTGAGCCTCCGCCAGCTTAGCTTCCCGCTGTTTTATGACATCCTGTAGATCGGCGACCTCTTTCGATTTCTGGTCCAAGTCGTTCTGAAGCGCGAGCTTGGCCTTTTTCGCTTCATCGGATGCAATCTTGGCGCGCTCCGACCGAAGCTTCTCGCCGACCTGCTCGTCGATTGTGTGCTGCGCCTTGGAGAGGGCTTCCTCACGCTCGCGCAAGGCGGCGTCGCGCTTCGACACATCGGCATCTTTCTGGGCGAGACGGGTTTCGTACTCACGCCGAGTGGATTCGATCATCGGAGCCGCGAGAGATTCCGTGAGTTTGATTTCAGTCCTGCAAGTGGGGCAAATAATCGTTGGATCAGCCATGGGCCATCATCATATAACGAGACCTATGTTCGTGCCGTGGCTCGGAATATCCCGGTCTTCGCGATATCGATCGGAATGGTGAACACATCCGCTTCGAACGCATACTTCGCTTAAGGAAGAAGATACCGGTTTATCTCATGGAAATCATCCATGAATAATCGCGAGAGACGAAACTCTACCAAGGCGTCCCTGTTTCTTCGCCCTGCTAGACTCTCGATCGGCCCTGAGTATAATGATGTCAGTTCAATGGCTATGATCGGATCGCTGATACTGCTCTTTGCCCTGTTCTCGCCGCTTCCACATCCACCCTCCTCATGGGCTGGAGTGAGTTATGAGGAAACCCTCAAACAACTGGCCGACGCCATCACCGAAGGAGCGATGAAGGCCAAGAAGCAACGCCTTGCTATTCTCGATTTTACAGACTCACAGGGACAGCCCACGATTGTCGGGCAGTTCCTTGCCGAAGAGCTCGGAACACAACTCATGCTGGCAGGAGACTTAGCGGTCGTCGATCGAACGCTTGTCTACTCGACGCTCAAGAAACTACACGTCGATCGGATCGACTCCGACCATGCACAAGCCGTCCGGCGTGCGGCAAAAGCGATCCGCGCCGACACGTTCGTCAGCGGAATCTCGATCGAGACTCCTGACGGTTTACAGGTCACCGCCAAGCTGATCGATCCTTCGAACGTCCAGCCCATCGGCGCCGCGCGAGCAACGCTGCCGAAAACAGGCCCCTTGAACTCGTTCTTCAAAAAAGAAGAGTCTCCACAACCGGAGGGCGCCGTCGAACGTCCTTACGAGCCTGCGCCGCCGATCGGCTTGGGAACGCATCGGAATGAGTACTATGAGTTCGTCGTGACGTCGATCGACGAGCAAAACGGTCGAGTGAAATTGGACTTCACGATCGAAAACCACTCCTTGCGCGACCTGAAGCTTCTGTGTCATTTACAAGAGACGCTCCTAAAAGATGAACATGGAACGGCATGGCGCCAGGCCATCGAGGACAATCGGGAAGGTCCGTGCGCGCGTGGTCTCGAATTATCGCCTCGCCGGAAGCGGCGGGCCGTCCTCATCTTCACCGCGTCAGCGGAAGGACCGGCCGCTCAGTTCACCCTTCACTTTTACGAAAAGTTACCAAGGCGGGATGCTTCATTCACGATTGATGGGCTGACGCTCGGACCCACATCAGGTCCCGCGGAAAAGACGCCTTAGAAAGACATATATGTCGAATACGTTGAAGCAAGTGCTCACCATCGCCGGCTCGGACTCCGGCGGAGGCGCGGGGATTCAAGCCGATCTCAAGGCCATGTCCGCGAACGGTGTCTTCGCCATGTCCGTGATTACGGCGGTCACGGCTCAAAATACCGAGGAAGTGACCGATGTATTCGAGTTGCCTCCCGCTATCATTGCCTCGCAAATCGACGCCGTCCTCGACGATTTCGACGTGGCCGCCGTCAAGACCGGCATGCTGTCGTCTTCGGCCATCGTCGACGTCATCGTGCGCATACTGACTCCTCAAAAAGTCGCCAACCTCGTCGTGGATCCGGTCATGATCTCCAAAAGCGGCCATGCTCTGTTGCAACCGGATGCCGTCGAAGCAGTCAAAGCGAAACTGCTCCCACTCGCCTTGATCGTGACACCGAACGTGCATGAGGCGCAGCAACTGTCAGGGATTGAAATTCGGTCATTGGCCGATGCGCGACGAGCCGCCAAAGTCATTCACCGATTCGGATGCAAGCACGTCCTGATCAAAGGGGGCCACCTCCTCGACAAACGGGCGACCGACTTGCTGTACGACGGGCGGTTTTTCAACGTGTTGGAAGGGGAGTTCATTGAGACGCGCCATACCCACGGCACCGGTTGCACGTTCGCCTCTGCCCTGGCCGCGCATCTTGCTCGCGGGCGTTCCGTCCTGGAATCCGCGCAAGCGGCGAAATCGTACGTCACGGAAGCGATCCGACACGGGTTAGCCATCGGCCACGGGCACGGTCCCACGGATCATTTTTATTTCTTGGAGCGCTAGGGGAAGAACCGGATGCGCGCACGGGGCTATTCGCCTCTCACATTGTGCTTCACAGGTTTCTTCTGGCTGGCCCTTGCGTCGATTCTTGGGCTGGCGATCCTCATCGGGTTGGTTCGCGGCACTCCGCTCCCATCATGGGTCCGAGCGCTCCATGTCCATGCCGTTCTGATCGGCGGCGTGGCTCAGCTGATTCTCGGCGGATTGCTGTTGCTCGCCGCTCCGCCACAGTCGAAGGACCGAGCGGAATCAGACTCTCATCCTTTCGCATTCTGGGCCTTGAACGGCGGTCTGATCGGAATGCTCGCGGGGTTCTGGCTGCGTCACGACTTGGTCGTCGGCAACGCCGGGCTCGTGGTGATCGCCGCTTTTCTCCCCCTCATCCATCGCGCATGGTTGCGCGGGCGATCGGCCCTGAGTTCCTCGTTCGGCCGGCCGTGGTACGACACGGTCATTTTCTTTGGCCTTGTCGGCGGATCGGTCTGCGGAGAACTCCTGGCCTTTAGAATCATCCCGGAATTCTACGGGTATGTGCGACTGGCTCACATTCATCTTGTCGTGCTCGGGTTCGTGGTATTGGCTTTGATCGGGATGATGCGCCACATCCTGCCGATCGTCTGGAACAACCGGCTCACGAGCCCGAAAGTCGAGCAGGCGGGGACGATCCTCCTGCCGATCGGGGTGATTACCTTGATCGGTGGGTTCCTGACGTCATCCGTTCCTGTGGAAATAGCCGCCGGCACCATTTTGCTGGCCGCCGTGGGGCTCCTGGTCGGCAACCTGTTCAGAACATGGCTCTCTTCCTCCCACACTGGAAGCGCCGCATCGGACCATCTCTTGGTTTCGACCTTCTTTCTCCTGTTCACCACCCTGCTCGGCATCCTTGTTGGAGCGAATAGCTTATCGAGTCCACCGGTCTTGCCATACGGCACACTCCACCTTGTCGCCTATACCCATATGGCATTTATCGGCTTCATCGTGAACGTCATCATGGGCGCGTTCTCCTATCTTATTCCCATTGCCTTGGCAGCCGGTCGCGTCGCCGGCCACAAGAAACGCCGCCTCTACCTTGATCAGCTCACCACCATCATCGACCGTTGGAGATCGGCGCAGATCACCACCCTCTCCCTTGGAACCATGGGGCTCGCCATCTTGGCGGCGCTCACATGGAATGTGCCGTTGAGCTCGATCTACATCCACGCCGCCATGTGGACATGTCTGGCTCTTCTCTTGACGAGCGTTGTCCTCTTTTCGGTCAAGTTGACCATCATCGCGGCCACGCAGCCGGAGCATCTTGCCGCCCAACATACGCTCTCCGACGAGACCGCGCGAATGGGATGAGCGGCCGTCTCACCTGTCCTCCCGCCTGACCACGCAAGCAGATTCTGATACAATCCGGCCATGGAAGAACGATTCTCATTTTTCGACCCCCATGGGCATCGGGTCGCCTCTCTCTTAACCAGACCCAGCGGCGGAACGGATAAGGTCGCGGTGCTGTGCCACGGGTTTCTTTCCTCGAAAACCAGCTCAACGAACAACGCGCTGACCCGGATGCTCACAGGCCATGACATCGCCGCGTTTCGCTTTGATTTCTTCGGGCAGGCGGAAAGCGAAGGCCCGTTTGATCAGATAACCGTCACCGTGGCCGTCGAACAGGCCATCGCGGCGATCGATGTGATGCGACAGAAGGGGTTTCGGCGCATCGGCTTGATGGGATCGAGCTTCGGCGGCCTGGTCTCGATCCTGACTGCGTCACAGCGCGCGGACCTGGCGTGCCTTGCGCTCAAATGCCCCGTGGTGGATTTCGCCGAAGAGCTGCGGCTGGAGTTCGGAGAGGACGGCATGGCGAAGTGGAAAGCGACCGGCACGATTCCGGATATCCTCGGCGGTCCAGATCGAGTCAAACTGCAGTATGCCTTTTATGAAGATTGTCTGCGGCGGATCGCGTACGACCCCGCTCGATCCATCACGGCGCCGACCGTCATCGTGCAGGGGGACCAGGATGAACATGTCCCGCTTCATCAAAGTCGACAGCTTTACGAAGCTCTACGAGTCAAGAAACATCTGGAGATGCTCCCAGGCGCCGACCATCAATTTACGAACGGTGCGGACTTCACGCGCATGACCCAGACTATTGCCGATTGGCTGACACAACATCTCTAGGCCAAGTGACCATCCTTATCGACCGACAAAGCAATTCTCACATGGACGGCTGACATGAGGTGGACTTGGAGGGCTGATCGGATCGCCACGCTCGATGGTGGTGGGCTTGCGCACCTGTAAAAGAAAATCAGCGGCGGCCCGAGGTCGGAGGTGATACGGTTTCTTCCACCAAGGAAGAGATCGGCTAAATCACGGGTGTTATGGATGACCGATCGACTTCGACCAACGTGTAGCACATGGGAATACACGAAATCCGAGTCCTTGGAGATTACGACCCGCTGCTCCATGACGGAGATCTGGTTGATAACCGAGTCTTTCGTATGATTGCCTGCGGAAAGATTCAGCGTGTGCGTTGCATCATGTCCACGATCTGTAAGAAGAGTACAGAGGCGGCGTGGAAGGTGCGCATCGAGAAGAAATTTCACGTCAAGGCCAGATGAACACTTTTGGCTGCCAGCATCTTCCGTGAAAACTCAAGGCACGCCAAAATATCGTCTCGCTCCAGGTCAGGAAACTCAGCCAAGACCTGCTCCACGGAATCGCCCCCGGCCAGATATTCGAGAATACTTTCTACCGAATACCGCAAGCCGCGAATGCAGGGCTTTCCGTGACAGACCTCGGGATCGACCGTAATGCGTGAAAGCAAATTGTCGCGCAACATGGGATTATTCTACAGATCCTCACCATAGATGCCAAGGCAATTGCGGTTTGAAGAGCTGTATGCGCGACGACAACGATGCGCTCAAAGAACATCATGTCATGCCAGGCATTGCCCCAGGCGCTGATAAACCGGCATGCATCCATTAATATACGCTTACACCGTAATGCTCTGACCTTCATCTAGAAACGCCACCCGCTCGATACCCAGCCTGCTGATTTGCTCTTCAATCCGGTTACGAAACTCGGGCTTCATGTGATAGGCGTAGAGGGGCAGGTCGGGGCGTTCGAGTTTTTGAAACTCTTTGAGGAACAGCGAGGGAGTGAGGTGTTTGGATTTTTTGGCTAAGGCCCCCAGCTCGTCAGGAAAGGATGATTCAAGGAAGACGGCCTTGAGTTCGGGGATCATCCGGCCCAGGCTCCAGATGTCCTCCGTCTGATAGGTATCGCCGCTGTAGAGGAACGCGCCCTGCCTGTCTTTCACCACGTATCCCACAGTGGGGACTGCATGGTTGACTGGAACAGGCATGACTTCCAGATGGCCGATGGTGACCGGCTTGCCTGGTTCGAGAACCAGCTGGTGCAAGACCGGCTGTTCCCGGTTGGGCAGCTTAAAAAAATTGGGATAAACTTTGTCATTGAAGACATGATCTCGCAAGCCCTGAATCACCGGTTCAGTGCCCGCAACAATCAGCGGTTCGCTGAAATCTTCGGCTAGGTTGTCGACTAGGGTTGGAAGCCCCTTGATATGGTCAAAATGAAGATGGCTCAGGAGCACGAACCGGATGCGCCGCTGTTCCGACAAAGTGAGCCGCGCGCCGATCGTTCCGGCATCCAGAAGCACGGAGCCATCAATCAGAAATCCGCAACTCTCCTGACGGATCGGCCTATCCTGACCGTCCACGAGACAATCCGCCCCATGGCACCCCAACACTCGTATGCGCATGGATAAAATCAGCTTTTAAAAGATACGTATCGCCACCGGAAGAAACACTCGTGCCGGCTCATACTTCAGCCGTCAATCGAATAAAACGGGCCGACTATATCAGTAATAAAATACTCAATATACATACCATGTTGAACTCAACCGTGTCATTCATCTCTTGGCATGACGTTCAGATCAGACTCACAACCGATATGACCATTCCTGACCGCAGGAAAAACTGAGGCCAGTGGTCAGGCATGAAGGTGCAAAGGATAAGGGCACCTGTTCGCTCGAATACCTTGAGGGTCGTCCACACTAAAAACAGCCCAATGCCTCACAAAGCTCAGGTCACACTTCCGGGAAGGAACCGCGCGACCACTCATCTCGTCCAGTAAGCGGTAAGACTTCCAAGTCGCTTGGCAGGATGGCGCCCGTGCTGACGTGGGGTAGTTGCACTCGCTCAAACGTCTTGCTCTTTATTTATATCCCTCCTCCTAGATGCACAATAGGTACAGGCGTGTGGATATCAAGAGAGAGCGCAGCCTCCGGCTTATCATGAGACGCCCTGAGCATCGATTGATTCAGTCCATCCGATTAGCCCAACACTTATGGCAGTGTCTGCGTGCACCCATAAGAGCGATCCCGGATGCAGTTGCACCAACACTGCACAGAGGTTATCCGTCGTCCTTTTCAAGTCACCTAGAAATGATAGCCGATACCGAAAACAAAATGATGTGCGCTGTAATGGAAGCTGACCCCTGAGCTTCCTGCACCGAACGCAAGCGTGTCGAAGCTGAAACGCACATGGTTGTATTTCCACTCCCCGAACAAAGCGAGGTTTGGAGTAATCAGGTAACGCAACCCGACCTGTGTGTTCAAACCAGGCTTCGTGCTGCTCGCGGAATCAGCGGCGCCTTTGAGCTGTGCAAAGAAAATCGCAGGGCCAGCACCTGCATAAGGTTGAAACCGCCCTCCAGGGTACCGCACGACCAGATTAAAAGCCAATGTCGTGACTCGAAAGTGTGCACCACTGAGTTCCTGAGATACCGGCGGACTTCCATCCAAGGCCGAGACTGTCACGTTCTGTTGCTTCAGATGTGGTGTGGTTGTGAAGGCCTCGGTCTCGATTCCCAACGACTTGACCGAATCAAAGTAATAACCAAGCTTGCCCCCATACACAATCGAATTCTTAAGCTCGAGACCACTGAGCGATATCGGAGGCAGAATGGTTTGATCAACCGCCAAATCCACCTGGCTGGCGCTTCGTGGACTCGTGAGCCCCACTTGGCCTGCCATGTACATCTCGCCCCAAGCAGGAATGGCTGAGGCGCCTATCAACAGCGCAGTTGCAATGCTAAGACGGCTTCTACAGGACATGAGCTGGTCCATCGTATCCCCCATGGACGGGCGCTTCTCTTAGTCTCTCCCATCAGTGCCTAGTGTGCACATCATCATCCCCGTATTTGACTGTCAGGAACATCGGTTATCGTTGAAGCAACAGATCACCAGCTCAATTAGCCCATACGATCCAAGATATCTGACGGAATGGAGAACCATCAAAGGTGGCAATCTGAATTCATTGCCAGTACCCATCATGCCGGCTATGCAGCAATCAGGCGGGGGAACATGCCTTCCCATGCCTCCCCACCCTACTCTCGCTACGGGATTACAGTGCAGTTATATGGACGCTGCTCGCCAAACACATATGTCTCTGGATTTGGCAGCACGCAGCTAGACTTCTCCTTGCCAGCCGGTACCAACAGCCCTCCTGTTAGACTCCAGTTGAAACTCCACGGCGGGTTTCCGCCACCAAGAGACGTCGCACAGGCATGCACATCGGTAGTATTCGTAATACTGGGATCACAGGGACAGGTGTGTAACCCATCGTTGTCGCAAAAATAGTCAGCAACCGTTGCAATCATTTTGATAGGAATGGCATCGACAGGCACCCAGGTTGCATCGTTCCCATTTATGTTGATGCAGAGCTGCCTGAGTTCCACACAGGCAGGATTGGCGTCGCATTCCGCTCTTGTCGTTGCAACTCCCGCGGCATTGACAATCGCCCCAATAAAATTAGCCACCCCCTTCTTATCGGGGGAGGAGGTACCCACGGCAAAGCCCGTATTGAACGTAATATTTTGTGTAAACACACGACCGGTCCCAATGTGCCCTCCACCGTTCTGACACACGAGAATAACTTCCTGCGGCTCGTTCACCGGAGGATCAATGGTGCAAGCCAGCGATAATTGGTTCTTGTCAACGTTCTTGACTTGACCCTGCGCATCGCACTGCACGCCTTTCGTGTAGTACTTCCCGTTCAGCCAATATCCAGCTTCCACGTTGGGAGTTGCAAATACCGATAAGCCCAAGACACATACGCAGA
Organism: Nitrospira sp.; assembly: GCA_019636915.1. Taxonomy (GTDB): domain Bacteria; phylum Nitrospirota; class Nitrospiria; order Nitrospirales; family Nitrospiraceae; genus Nitrospira_D. The sequence goes on from JAHBWQ010000014.1 coordinate 11,605, forward strand.
TGGCAAGTACCCTCTTGAACATCATAAAAAACCTCCTTCGCGGTTCAGGTCCGTGGTTCTTAAGATTCCTTGCGTGCACTCGTAACCTTCTCGAACACCGAAAAACCAGAGACGGCACCCTTAGGGAAAGGCCAACGTGAGCTTGGCAAACACCATCCGACTTGGTTGTATTAACGCGTTCTTAAAATCAGGATCAAAAAATTCGAACTTCTTGTTCGTCAGATTCATTCCCCCAACGGTCAATAATCCCAATCGCTTTGGCAGGCGATAGGTGACGCCGGCGTCGATGAGCCAGAAGTTGGTGCTCCCTCCGCGTAGATTGTCGTCGAGCGGCCCGGTAAAAATACCATCCTGTTTGACGAAGGTGCCGGTTAAGAACGCACCGAGCCCAGACGGATGGAATACCTTCGCACCCAACGGGACCTTGTGTGTATTGACCTCTAACGCTCCATCGGTGAACTGTTGGTTCCGCACCATCCGAGACCATCGGTATTCCGCTCTCAGGGCCAGCCAATCATGCGGTGTCCAGAATGCATACCCTTGAGCCTGGTATTCATGCCAAGGCAACTTATTGACGACGAGTGGATTGGTAAGGTCGGTGACAGGGTTCTTAGAATCCCTGATGGAGCCTTCTCCTCCCACTACCAAGCGCTGGGTAAGTTTCTGATTGATTCCGGCGGCATAGCGCCAAGCGCTGGTCCCATTGAGGTCATCGAAGAATTGGTTGAATCCTGCGACCTGAGTCGGCTCAAGAGTCTGGTTCGTCACCAGCGGGCGTTTCATTTCCTGGAACGCCCCTAGCCGGATGAGGGTGTTCGGCAAAGGAGTCCAGAGCAGCCCGAACTTGGGATTGACTTGGGCCTTTCCCGTTACTGTCTGATCTTCTCCACTTCTGAAGTCAGCACTAACCCCGAGCGTCACTGTCACCGAGGGGTGCGGACGGATATTTGAATAGCTATAGACAATTCCATGAGTCAAATTACCCCCCGCGCGTGAAGCAATCGTGTTGGCTGGTGGTATCAAGATGGCGTCGGGAGGGAGGCCGAGTAACACAGGATCGAATGTTAATTGCGAGTCGGTTCTTGAGACGATGTGGGACAGATTTCCTCCCGTGACGAGATTGAAGTACTGCGAGCGGTATTGATGCTGCACGTCGCCCGTCATAGCGTCATCAGGAATTTGCAAATGCACTGAACTCAATCCGGAACCGACCAAGCTGGGGCTCACACCAGAAGCAGCAAGCAGCGGAGGAGACTTATCCAAAAGCGTGCTTGAGGCGTTTTGATAAATGAACGAACCGAGCAGAATGGAGTCCGAAGTGAAATTGTGCCTCAGCCCCATTCGATACACATTTCTGCTTTCGGTTTGTTGCAAACCGCGGAAGAAATCTTCCTGAAAAAACCTCTGTCGCGTATCGCCCCGGTCGAGTTTTCTGTTGCGATATTCAAATTGCACACTCGTTTGAGGAGTCAACTCCACCTGAACGAAGGCATTCACCATCCGATCATCTTGCTCGGCGTTATCACGCCATCCGTTAGTCGTAAAATTGCTGACTCCCAGGCTGTAGGAAATATTCTTATGAATGCCCGACACGATACCTTCCTGACCATATGTTCCTCGTTCGCCGGCAAGCACCGAGCCCTGGAATGTGGCACGATCCCGATTGACCATGAGCGTGTTGAACTCATTGAACGACGTGGCCGTAGGACCCAGTGACGCAAGGAGAAAGAGGTTGCTTTCCGCGAGCGTCGGCTGAATCGGGGTGATATTAAGCGGTTGGAGAAGCTGTGATACCAACAACTCACTGACTCTCGCGATCTCGTGGCGTTGCAGCGTTGAATAGGTGTCCGCAAGGAGACGGTGAGCGGTAAAACTCGTGGGATCGGAGTTCACCGAGGTCCAACCTTCGAGGAGACCTAGATACTGAAACTGGAGATCGTTATAAATCCGGCCAATGCTGGCGCTCCTGGCAGCTGCGTCGGAATCCATCTGCAATTGCGACCGGTAGACGGCCCGATTCTTGTTCAATTTAATCGCTTTATCCATTTCTTGAAGCGCTTCGACCGGCCGGTTCGTAAGCTGCTTCTGCAATGCATCATAGAAGAACGGCGTTGGATCTTGGGGATCGAGTTCTTTGGCATTCTCGTATTCCCGTTCGGTCAACACGTCTCGTTTCTCTTCGAAGTAAGCTTTCCCTAAGTAGCTCCGGATCATTGCGTTGTTCGGATCCAAGCTGGCGGCCACTTCCATCTCGCGGCGACCTTCTTCGACTTTGCCTTCCCGGAATTTGGCCAATCCTAATCCCAGCTGTGGCAACGCCGCAGCTTGGTCAATTTCATGCGCCTGTTGAAACTCGACCTGTGCCTCTTTGGTTTTGACCTGTAACAGATAGGCAAACCCAAGAACGGTGTGTGCGCGCTCGGCGTTTGGGTTCAGTTCGACCGCTTTCTGCGCTGCTTCCAGTCCTTTGTCGAGCTGTTGCAGCGACAGATGCATTTCTGCCAACCGCGACCAGGCGAGCACATTATTTGGCTCGGCCTTGACGGCTTCCTGGAGGCTCTTCAGCGCTCCGTCGACATCAAAATGGGCCTGCTGGGCATAGGACAGTGCGATCTTGGCTGAGGCGGATTGCGGATTCGCCGCCACGGCGCTGGTGGCCAATCCCAGCGCCTGTTCCTTTTCGTTTTGCACGACGGCGATGATGGACTGGAGGGCCAGTGCGTCGGCAGATCGCGGATCTACTTTCAGCGCCCGGTCGAGGTCCGTCTTGGCTTCCTCCACCCGGCCGACCGTCAGCACGTCTGCAGCATGGTTAGTGAGAGATTGCGCTTCCCCCGATTCACCGGCCTTCCGGTCAATGACCGGCGGATAATGGAGCGCCCACTGCACAGCATCGCGCGGCTTGACGACAGTCTGATAGACAAGGGGTTTGCCGGATTCGGCCACGACCGACTGGCCGTTGGTGATTGTGACTGTCCCGGACTCGTTGGCCGCGACGACCTTCCCTTCGAAGATCGTGACTTCAGCTTTCTCGTCGCCGACGATCACGACGCCTTCCGTACCTTCCACACCTGCGTTCACAAAGGCGGTCTTGATGTCGAGGTTCCTGGGGAGGCGACTGAAGAAGTGCATGGCACCCTTCGTGAGTTCCACGACTGAGCCGCCTTGCTTCTTGGCACCACCGAGGGTCATGGTGGTGTTCTGGTCCAGGCGCAACATCGGCTGATTCGAAAGCGCGATATCGGACCTACTCCGTTCTTGGACGCGAATCACATCGCCGGGGCAAAAGGTGTCGTTCAGCTTGACGGGTCGCCACTGCGTGCCGTTGGGAGATCGGACATCCACCTTGCCCTCAACGGCCACGGCTTTTGCAACCGGCGGCTCGCATGACGCCGCACGTGAAGAGGCGGGACAAAATACATCCATCAGGATGCTTGTGCAAACCAGGAGACCTGAACACGTCGCCCATTGGTTCGCTGCGCCTCTCATCGTGCCCTCCCTCTTCATCACTTCACGGCTGTCCGACCTCAACATCAGCCATCATGCACTCCGGGAAGTTCCGATCAAGTCGTTTTAGCGGTTTCGGCTATACCTCCAGATATCTACAAAAGTCCTCATGCAGGGCGGGTACGCTACCACTCCCCCTAATCGAATTACAATCATTATATTTCTCATCCGACTCGGACATTACTTAGGTATGATAATTATGAGTTTGTTCATGTAGCTTCCGCCTCACCCTCCAACCAAATTCCCATCATTGTTGGGCGAAATTATCATCTCTGGCTTAAGAGGCAAGGCAAGTAAGGTGCCTGAACAAGAAACAAGGCGGATGAACAAGACGTGCATGACCTAGTCAGGCTCAGTGGTTCAGTCCAGCGATACCGTGACTGAAGATCGCTTTGATTCTCAGCTTGTTCGATGGTCGAGCAGGGCGAGTCAGTCGAGGGAAAGCATGTTCAGTCAAGTATCGTCGATATATAGGGCTATATCATGATGTATTGGAACAGGACCAGTGTATCCGAACAGATGCTGTATCCGATTCGATTCAGCTCCTGGGAAAGCGCATGACTATGACGCCCTCTGATGGACCTTGGCAGCAGCTTTATGGGCCCACCGCAGCAAGACAGAGTTCTTTACAATGTCCTACATTCCCCTGTCTCGCGCGATGAAGGAGGTTACTTTTTGTCAAGAGTGACAACAGCATCCCAGGGTTCTTCTGAAGGAGGATTGTTGAGATACTGATCACAGAGAGCGAGATAGAACTGAGAAGGACTATCCTTCCCGATCACCGTGATACATCGGTGAAAGGCAGTGCGAGCCTGTTCCCAAGACCGATTTCGAAAGGCGGTCAGCCCCTCAGCGAAGCATGTGAAGGCTTCACGCTGTGCCTGTTCCACCTGCTCCGAGCGGCTCACCAATTCATGAAGCCCCAATGGCTTCCCTTTGCCCTTGAGTCGAAATGTACCGAGTTGTCTGGTCAGCAGTCCGTCCAATCCTTGGATCACGTCGTCGCTGACGGCGATTTGTGTTCCGATGTATTTATTGAACCCTTCTACGCGCGAGGCCGTATTGACGACGTCGCCGGTGGGCCGATATTCATAGTGATCCATGGCTCCAACCGCCCCGATCGTCAATTCACCGGCATGCAGGCCGATACGTGTGGGCAAACTATAGGGCGCCACAGATTGATTAAACCGGGCCACGGATTCAGCCATTGCCAGTGCAGCCAGACAAGCCCTTTTGCGAAGAGCCGGATCATCATGTGATCCTTTCCAAATGGCTAGGATCGAATCCCCTTTTAGATCCACGATCAGACCGCCATATTTGCGCACCGGCTGAAAGAGCGCTTCGAAATACCGGCCAAGGAAATCGCTGAGGTCCTTTGGCGTCATTTTCTCTGAGAGCGCAGTATAGTCTCCGGCATCGGTGAAGAGGCAGGTTCCGTAGACCACCTGTGTCGTGCCCTTGATATTCGCCATGTCCTTCGCCAATTGATCGACGACATCGTCCGGCAAATAGAGCCCGAACGCTTTGCGGATGTTCTTGCGTTCACGATCCGATTCGACATAATTCCAGAGGACCGCACCGACGAAGCCGATCGGCAACTGGACGAGGAGAGGAAGCACAACCGGATACCATTGCTGGTAGGACTGAAATTGGTATGAGGCAACAGCCAGATACAACCCGGCCATGCCGACCATTACCCCGGCAGCAATACCGACGGGGAGCAGCAGACAGAGAACCCCAACGAAAATCCCCCAACAAAGCATCAGCCCGATATGAGCCGACAAGCCGATCGGTACGATCGTCGTATCATCGAGAATGTTCAGGAAGGCGCTTGCAGCGATTTCCACTCCGCCGATGAAGACCCCGTTCCCCTGTGAGAAGACGGTGTAAAAGCTGTCCTTTCGTTCTGCGAGTAGAATTTCTGAAAGGCCGACAAAGACCGCTTTCCCCTTCACATCGAGAGCCGGCCCTGATGCCGTTCCAATCTGCAACGCCTGATGATAAGGGATCGTCGGAATCGTCCCGGGTGGCCCATAGAAGTTGATATACCGGCTGACTTCTCCCCCATATAGATTGATCAGAGCCTTCAGGAGGCGATACCGACTCCCGCTCTTTGCCTGCATGTCCGACTGCTCTAAGACCTCACGTACTCGCTCGGCCAGCAAGGGGTCACCTTCAAACAGGTCACGCAGGTCACGGATCATTCCCACAAGACCTCGGGTGGTGCGCTCCTTCTTGATATCGCCTGGCAATTTCTCCGCATAGGCTGGGCTAACCTGTTTCACCAACCCAACTAATTCTCCTAAGACCTCCCACCCATACAGCTGCAGTGCCACAACCGGAAAGGTCGGGGCATCACCAGCTCCCTGCTGGAACGTCCAATACTGATTCACCTTGAACGGAATCCTGGGCAGGACGAATGGAGCCGTTCCCGTTGCCGCCTGCGCAAACGACTGAAGCGGTTTGATGAGTTTGACGATATTGGTGGTGTCGGATGCGTCAGCTCCCGCCAATGGGGTCGGAATGTCTTTCGCCCTCATGGCATCGGCAAGGACTACATTGCCGGCCCGGCGAATCGCCTGTTCTAAAAGACGGTCGTCGCCTTTCAACTTTGGCTCAATAAAATGCACGTCGAAGGTAATGGCTTTGGCACCTGCTCGCACAAGGGTATCGATCAGTCTTGCATGAACAGAGCGAGGCCACTTGTCGGGATTATCCTGGATCTTGAGATTTTCAGCAGACTCTCTATCGATACTGACGACGACGGCTTCCGTGGGCGGTTGTTGAACACCTCTCAGTTTAAAAAAAAGAGCGAGTCCGAGATCCTCCTCAAAACTTTTCGCCGTGTGCGTGAAGCTGAAAGCAAGCCCCGTGAGCCCGACCACGCAACCCCATACGATCGCTTTGACTATGCTCATCATCGCTTCAGGCTTTCGCATGACGCGGAGCAAACAAGGTTGAATATGCCAAGATATTCCATCGGCTGCTCACCAGCGCCGACCTTCACACACGATCACGAGAACGAGAACTATCCTGCGCCACTTCAAATCGATCGATCCGTATGCTGAGGCCTCAAAGATTTCCGTTCATAGCACCGACTCTCTGCCAAACGCAACCGATCGCGAACAAGCACCAACCAGAATGCCCAGTGATTCCGCTCACTACTTAGGTTCCATTTTCTCATCATTAGCGTTATCATGGCGGCCGATAAAAATGTCCACGCACTACTCGATGCGACACGGACGTTCATCGAGCACCTCGACGAGCGTCTCCAGGAGTCCCCTGCGCTCATCAGCTAGCCTGCCTATGACAGTGATGCAACGACAGCCACTTTGACCACTCGCATCGGCCATCACTAGAAAGACCACGATCCGTGCATGTTGATTTCGTTACCATCATCGGTCTATTAGGAGGCTTCTTTTATCTTGCCAGTCACTCGCAGAAAGACATGGTTTCCCTGCGTGTATTGTCCGTGGCCAGCAACGTCCTTTTTATCCCCTACAGCATGTTGCATGCGCACTTTGAGATCGCTCAGTTACTTGGCACACCAGAATTTCTTCTCAATGTCATCCTGCTACCGATCAACTCCAAACGACTGTTAGAAATCATCCGATTGACCAAGCAAATCGAACAGGCCACCGTTGAATCACCCATTTCAGAATGGCTGTTGCCGCATATGCATCTCAAGAAACACCAAGCCGGGGACGTGCTGTTCAGAAAAGGGGACAAGGCCCACGAAATTGTCTATGTGGCCGCCGGACGACTCAAGCTGCAAGAAGTCAACCACTACATCGAAGCCGGCGAGTTGATCGGGGAGATCGGACTCTTCTCAGGTGAGAAGGTGCGCACCATGACCGTGGTCTGTGAGACTGACTGCGAGCTCTACAAGATGACCGATGAGATGATGTATCACCTGTACTACCAGAATCCAAAGCTCGGCTTCTTCTTCATGCGGTTGATCGTCGAGCGACTATTGCAAGACATACGCCGCGGCAACACTCAGTAAGTTTCCCCTGGGAATGATTGGCAATGGCACAAGAGCTGTTCCCGATGGTCAAGCAGAACGCCCAGCAGAACTCTCATGAACAGCGAGACGTCAAACACGGAACATCATAGGGCTGAATGCCCTCTTGCAGGCAATGGGTCCATCAGTGATAATGGCCCCGCTATGCGCAGTGGATTGAAGTCTCGGTCATTTGTACACCGGCTTGAAAGTTCGCTGATATCCTTCGGGATGTCGGTGTTTGCCTACCTGCTTGAGCGGATGATCTTACGCTCACTCAAGAAGAGCGGGGCGAAGTCGTAATTGGAATGGGTGTCTTCTAGACGACCCAAGTTTACCGTCTGCGTAGCAGATCGAGAACCAATCCAACAATCAGCAGCCCGGCGACGATCCCGAACGAGACTGAGACCCAATCCGCAGCTGTTGCTGAGGTCGCTGTAAGCCCGCTGGCGAGAATGCTTGCAGCAGCGATCAGGCCCACTGCCAGACGCCGACCTGTCCGGCGAACCGTATCCTCGAGTGAATTCGCCTTAAAATTGACGACCAGCTTCTGACCTGGGCGGGCACCGATGAGGTGCTCAATCGCTTCGACGACCCGCTCAGCTCGTACCTTCAGCTTCTGTGACTGATACACCAGCGCTCGAGGGTCCAGGGCGACACTCATGCGCTTCAGCATCGACCGCATTAAGAACTTTCCCGCCACATCATACGGATCGAGCTTGGGATCCAGTTGCGCCGTTGCAAGTTGAACCTGCGCAAGCGCCTTCGCCGCAAGGGTTAATGATGCCGGTAGTGGAACCCCATGTCGAACCCCGATCGCACTCATTTCCTGGAGGATCGGTCCGATCTGCATATCGCCCAGAGCCGCCTTACGGTATTTTGAGATCATTTCGCCGATGTCACTCTGAAACCGAGGCACATCCAGATCGCTCCGATCAAGGGACCCGGCCATCATGAGGATCACGTCGCTCAGGAACACCGTATCTTCTTTCCACAAGGCCATCAGCAGGAGCAACAGGTGCTCGCGCACATTGGCGTCCACCGCCCCGACCATGCCGAAATCCAGGAGGTAGATACGGTCCTGCCACCACATGAGATTGCCGGGGTGAGGATCGGCATGGAAGAAACCATCGACGATGATCTGTTTATAGAAACTTTCCAGGAGCTGACGGGCGGCTTCAACACGCTCCGGACCGTCCGGCGCCTTAGAAATCTGCACACCCTGAATCTCTTCCATCACCAACAACCGGCCGGTCGACAGCTCTCGATACACGGACGGCACCGCTAATCGGTCATAGTCTGCGAGTACCACCTGCATCCTACTGATATTCTCAATTTCCTCGCGGAAATCGAGTTCGCGCTGAAGCGACGTGGAGAGGTGCTTGAACACCGCCTCCATATCCACCACTTGATTCAGCGCGGGGCGTTTGCCGACCTTCTGGGCAAACATCTCCAGGAGCGCCAGATCTTGTTCAATTTCTGTTCGTGCCGTAGGCCGCTGAACCTTCACGACCACTCGGTCACCGTTTTCAAGCGTCGCACGATGAACTTGCGCGATGGTCCCAGCAGCAAGTGGCTTCGGGTCAATAGACTCGAAGACATCCTCCCACGGCACTCGCAATTCCTGCTCAGCCACACGCACCACTTCACTCTCGGGCATCGGAGGAACGTGACTCTGTAACATCGCAAGTTCTTCGATATATTCCGGAGGAAGAAGATCCGGCCGAGTCGACAACACCTGCCCCAATTTCGAAAAGGTAGGGCCCAGTTCCTCCAGTGCAGCACGAAGCCGTTTGGCTTGCTGACAACGTGTCGCGATATCCGATGGGGCGGGTTGGCTCCAGAATTCCTGGATCCCATGTTTGGCCACCACGGCAGCAATTTTGACAGTTCGCTCGCCGAGATGAGGTTCCACGACGTGGACTTCTGGTTGTGAGGAACCGACCGGCATGGGTTCCGAAGTGCGCCCATCGACTAAGAGCTGAGTATTTACAATGATCACAGTACAACGGGAATTATGACTGATTCGGTTCGGAACGTTGCCGAGCAAAAACTCCTTTCTCCCCGCCATGCCATAATTCCCCACCACCAAAACATCGATGGCTTCTTGTTCGGCAGCACGGACGATGGCCAGCGCTGGATCATCATCCAGGACGATAGACGCATGTCCACGCTCCCCAACAAGCTGACGGACGAAATCTGTCAGCTCATGGCTCGCAGCCGCAGCCCGAGTGTGCTCCGTTGCCCCGAACTCGGTAATAGATGGATGTTGCGGTACAATGACCTGAACTACGAACAGGTCTGCATCATAGCGCTCAGCGAATTGAGCAGCCCAGAGGACAGCCTGATCCGCTGTTTTAGAGCGGTCGGTTCCTACCATGATGCGTTGTATCGTGTGCTTCTGAGGCTGACCGTTCACAATCTATAACTTAGTCGAGCTTCCCGACGAGAATTGCAGGGGAGTATGACGAGAACCGATTCTAAAATCAAATCATGCGCCACTGGGCGGGAGCAGCTAAAGCAATAGATTTATTCACAAACTTTCAACCAAACTCTGTGCCATCTTACTCCTTCTGACTATCGTAGAAGAGTCCGAACGTTCTCTAAGCCATTTAGGATGGCACAAGGGCTCAACTCAACTCTTGAGTTGATACGCGATTGAGGGTTCCATGGTTATGCGAACAAAGGGGACACAGCATGGCCAAGAAGCATAGGAAGGTGAGCATGTTTTTCCGGCTGGGCAACCTGCCCTTTCCAACTAAGCAGACGGCTCTCCAAAGATAAGAATGCAGATATTATTTCGCGACCTAGGTTTCCGCTGATTGACCGCACTTGGCGGCACCGCCGCTGTACCAATCAGTTCACCCAAAGCGGCGATTCGTATGGGCTGGCCACCCACCGACGCCCCGGATCGTCACTATCTGACAGAAACCACCTATAACTCAGAAGTTTGACACAACCTGCTCATCCAAATTCTTCGTGAACCTCTAGCATATGGATTGCATAACCATAGGATTTCTATGCCGTCTCACAGCCATTTGAAAGGGGACCCATCGACATGATTGACGTTCCAAAAGCCGCGGCTCTCAGCCTCATCATGACGCTAGCCATGCCCCCCTCGTGGCAGATCACAGAGGCGGCCAATGGTGTGCGTGGCCGACATAGCCTCATCCATCGCCCACAGATTCAGCCGGCTCCAGCCCTCACACCAGCTTCTTCCGCACCCCAGCCTCAACTTCACTCGTCTCCTCCTTCACCCTCGACACCTTCACAGCCCATTCGGCGAAAAGTCGTGAGGAGACCTGCAGCACCTGCGGAAGTCGCTCCAATGGATCCAGGCAATTCAGCACAGCCTGATCCTCCACCACCAGACTCTCACCTCTACAATCCTGATGACGCCCCACCGGAACCAGCAATAATACCTCCACTAGAATCGCCGGAAGCAGTCAACACCGAAGCTCGATAAGCAGGGGGGCAACCCCAATTCTTCACGACGGTTCGTGACGAAATCACGCATCTCGCGAAGCGTCGTGCGTGAAACGTATGTCGTGTCAGAATTCGGACACTTCACGTTTCATGCTTCACCGTCCGGCAGACTCACAGCCATAAATTCTTATCGAAGAGCGTATCACGAATATTGTCGCCGAAACCTTCATGCAGACCGCTGACGAGGAGCCTGTCCAAGATCCGAGTTTCGATTGTCGATACGTCGGGAATCCGTATACTACAACAGGAAGAACAGAGGAGACTGAGCACGATGCCTAAGATCGATGAACTCTTCCGCAAGATGATTGAGCATGGGGCCTCGGACCTGCATTTGATCGCAGGACAAGCCCCCGCCTTTCGCATCCACGGGGAACTGGAACGGCTACCGGGGAACGCAATCCTCGATAACCAAGATCTCCATGAGCTCCTCTATGAGATTACCCCGAGCCCCAAGAAGGAAGTCTTTGAATCGACGGGTGACGTGGACTTCGGCTATGAGATTTCCGGAGTCGCCAGGTTCCGCTCAAACTTTTTCAACCACAAGCACGGGGTTGGGGCCGTCTTTCGGAAAATTCCGACCACCATCCTCTCTGCCGAAGACCTCGCACTCCCGCCTGTGCTGACCCGTGCAGCCATGTTACGAAAAGGGCTGGTGCTGGTCACCGGACCTACCGGCAGCGGAAAGTCCACGACACTGGCGGCGATGGTAGACTATGCAAACCGCCACAGGAAGGATCACATTCTCACCGTCGAGGACCCGATCGAGTTCGTCCACCAGAGTAAGAACTGCATCGTCAACCACCGTGAAGTCGGCTTACACACCGTCACCTTCGGGTCTGCACTGCGGGGAGCCCTTCGGGAGGATCCCGATATCATTCTCGTCGGGGAAATGCGGGACCTCGAGACGATCGCCTTGGCCGTCGAGGCAGCAGCAACGGGGCACCTGGTATTTGGCACGCTCCATACCGAGAACGCCGCCAAAACTGTCGATCGCATCATCGAAGTTTTCCCAGCTTCGGAGCAGCCACAAATTCGCAACACACTCTCCACAGCCCTGCGTGTCATCGTCGCGCAGAACCTCTTCAAGCGGATCGATCAAAAGGGTCGCTGTGCGGCCTTGGAGATTTTGGTGTGCACCCCGGCCGTCAGCAATCTCATCCGAGACGCCAAAACCTTTCAGATCGCGTCACAGATGCAGACCGGGAAGAACATCGGCATGCAGACGTTGGACGATGCGATTCAGGATCTCCTCACCAAGAAATGGATTGCCCCGGAAGAGGCCTATGAAAAGGCGATCGACAAGAATCGCTTTGCCAAACTCCTCAAGACCCCACCGGATGCGCTGCAGTAACCCTACATTGGAACCCGACCCACAAAGCATCATTGAGGAACTGAGCAACCGCAGCTCAGGGCTGCTGAATTTCTTGGAGTGTAAACTGTTTCGGGAGGAGCACCGGCAGGATCACACCGATGGGATCACCACGCTTGATCGTCGTCGGTTTGTGCAGTTGTAACAGAAAATTGGCGGTGAAGGCTTCGTAGTCAGGCAACCAGGGATACTGATTCGGCGTGCGCTTATACTCCTGCGTTTTAATCCCTTCCCAAATCGAAAACGTCCGATCTGGGTAGTGATAGAAATGGTTGGGCAGATCCTTCATCATTAAGCCGACATGCTTGGGGTAGTACAGGCGAACTCCGCAACAGAGCTTTGGATAGCCGCTGTTCAGAATCAAATCGACATACATGCCGGTAAAGCTCTTGTATCCGAGCAGTCGTTCTTCCGGCAGAATCGGCGGCGACTGCCACTGAACTCCTGATGCTGTACGTCGCAACTTCACGTCGACCGGACAGCGGATCAGCCAACCATAGCTTCCCACCGTCCTGACCGGCCCGCAGTCATCCGGCAACACCTTGTATCCGCTGGCGGCAAGTGCCCGCTGTTCTTCCAGCGTCATGTTGCTCAACATCGGCCGATGTGGATGGAAATCCAGCTTCAGTCGCTCCGGCGGAAAAGCAGTGGAGTATTCCCGCTCCCAGTAAATGACGATCTTCTCAGATATGTCGTCAGGCGCTGGTGATTCTAGCGATTCTTCTTCCATGGACAGTGACAGTAATCGATGAGGGCAGGTTGGTACAAGAGGCTAGAGACAAACGAAAAAGAGGTACTCGAACTTCGCAGAACGTGGACAAGTCACCGGGAGGTGACAGTAAAGGTATCCCCTGCGATGATAATCCCCTCGGTCCCGTCATGCAGTTTCACCTTGAAACCGTCATGATCTTGGCCATGATACACCCCGATCGCCTTTGCCATCTCACCCGACTTGAGTGTCGCGATGACCTTCCCTGGCTGAACATTCACACTCGGGTCCGGAGCAAAAGAAGCCTGTGTGATGGCATGCACCGCCGTTGGCTGCTCGATCACAAGAATGTTCTCACGATCACCACAACCACCAAGAAGCAAGGCACTCAATACAAGGATCCTAGTCCATGCCAAACAACCATAACATTCTCTCGCGGCATCCTTGCTCCACATCGCTCATTGCACCTCGCATTTAACTTTTTAACGGCACCTCTATCAGCCGACATCGCCTACTGACGAAGATTCTGTTACGTGTACATCAACGTCTGACAGTAATCGAAAGGGACGGACGAAGGCAATGGGCTATGCCGCGATAGATGGCAAGCTCCTGCGCTTTTCAGTCCTATAAGAATCCAAGATACAAATCCGAGCGGCAGCTCAAGCAATCCGGACAAAAACACATCTTGCAAGTGGATAAACTTCGCTCGTACGGTCTGCGCCAGACAGGAAGTGGTCATAATGAATCAATTTCACCTACCGCCGATGAACCACCCTCATCGGATGGAAGAAACGGTATCCGATCCTATACACTTTGCGGGCTAACGCCGCTCAAAGCCATGTCTGAGCACCCTATCACTTTTCGCCCATGGCAAAGGCGCAATTCCAGTTTTCGGAAGGAGGTTCTTTTAAAAATAGCTCGCATCTGTTACGCAGCACGTTAGATGGATTGTCGTTGGCCAGCAGTTTATTCTTAGCTATTTTCTTGATACAGTCACGCCAGCGCCTGGCGAAGTATAAATTTAGTGCTTCCTCATACTGCTGACACATTGATACCTCTACATCTCTCGCTGAAGACATCGTCCCACAAAGTTCATAGATCCGTGTGGGCTTCTGCCTACCTTGCACTACCACTAAATCTATTGCGCGAATGAGGAAATGTTGGCCAATCCTCCCTCGCAGATCTTCGCTGATCAACACCCGTACTCCATAGTGCTTGGTCAAGCCCTCAAGGCGTGAGCATAGATTCACATTGTCACCAATGACGGTGTATTCCATTCTCTCAACACTACCAATGTTGCCAGCAATGACTTCTCCTACATGGATCCCAATTCCGATACTTATCGCAGGTTGTCCGCGGTCGTGTCTATCAGCGTTCATCTCGTCAAGCGATTGAGACATTTCAATTGCTGTCTGTGCCGCTTCAACGGCCGAATTTGAGTATGCCACTGGAAGATTAAACAGAACCAACAGAGCGTCACCAATGAACTTGTTGATATACCCGTTGTGCTTCGTGACCAGGGGAACCATTCGACCAAAATAGTCTCGAAGCAGGCCGATCATGTCAGCAGCAGGCAGATGCTCGGAGAAAGCTGTGAAATTGCGAATGTCAGAAAAAAGAATTGTTGCATTGGCCAAGCGACCGGATAAAAGTGACTCTGGGTCAGAAGAAGACAATATGTCATCCAACACTGCCTTAGAAACATATCGCCCGAACGTATCACGCAGTCCTTCTATTCTGTGAAGGTTGCCAACATCTCGGTCAAGCGCCTCCCTTGTTTTCGCGGCAAGACCTTTGAGGATAGCGCGAACAAAATTCTTATTTGAGTAAAGAGTTTCAAAGTTCTCCTTGGATATCCTGAACACCATCACTGGACCTATAGCTGTCACCGTTGCGGTTGCCTTTCCCGAGTCAACGAGTGATATTTCGCCTACGACAGATCCCCTTTCACTTACGGCCAGGCGAAATCCATCCCGTGAGATCGCAACGTTACCTTGCAGCACAAGAAACAATGTGTTTCCAACCGCACCCTCAGTAATGAGAACTTCGCCATCATTAACAGACAGTATTTCGCCGCGTTGTGAAATCGCTTCTATTTCGCCAGGAGATAGGAATGACAACATGGCTACCTGGGGCAAGAGTTTTTTAGCCAACTTGGCCCCATCACCGCTCATGCGTCACCTCAACAATAAGATTGAATTCAGTCATGCATCGCACTGTTCGTAAGGTTTAGAATCGCACTCAAACAATGCTGGACAGACTGTATAATCTCGTTACTGCAGCTTGTCGCATCTGCCTAAATCGGCGGGTACACACCAATTGCCTGCTCTATCCCATTGGAGCAAGGCAAGTTTTGCTCTTATACCACTTTCAGATCGTCGTCTTATGCTTGTCTGCAGGCGGGCCATCGACCAGAAGAGAAGAATGGCGGTCAGACTGTTTTTCCTTGGTCCAAATAGCCGTTTTTGGTCGTCCTGTGCTTTCCCCGATTAATCGCCGTCCGACTTTCCCGCCGATTGTCCTTGAATTCAAATCCGGAATGCAGCACCAAGGCGAGCGCCGAAAGCACATACGGTATTTCTCCTTGAATGTTTTTTATCCATTTGACCGGAACCCTTGTCCACACCTTTTCGAGAGGTATTACAACAGAGGGCCTACAAACCGGTATCGAGCTTGTGTTGATTCTTGGAAATAGACATGGCATTGCCAAGCCTGTTGTCCGCCTCAGTGTCGATCAGATACTGAACCAGCCAGGTGGACCGTCAGATTTTCACTGAATCCTTTCGGATACTGAATCAAAAAAGATTCACCCTATGACTTATTCCTCAGCATGCTAGTTTTATTTTGAATGAGTTGCCGTACAAATACGCAATTCGTGCTATAGTCCGCGCCCAGCCAGGCAGGATGACTGGTGCTGAGCGTTCGAGCAGGTTCTGATTGAGGATAGATCAAGGATCCGTGGGTGGCAGAGGAGTGCACAGTATCGCATAGGTCAATAATCTTCCTGGTCCGAGAAATCTCTAATCGTGCAGCCAGACGCTCTAGGAGAGAATAAAAAACATCCACAATCATTGGTTACTTCAGGAGGACAAACCATGCCAACATCCACCGTGAAAGAAATCGCCTTCATCGACCGAGCCATTACCGACATCGATTCTTTCCTCGCCGGCCTGCGACCCAACGTCAAGCCGATCATCCTTGCCTCTGACGAAAGCGCCCCGGCGCAAATCGCCAAGACACTGTGTGGACGCTCGGCACTGACAGCCATCCATATCGTTGCCCACGGCCAGCCGTGGGCCAAGTGGTTTCGATCTGGACCGCTGTCCCTGGAAACCGTACGGGACCACGGTGATGAACTCGCGACGATCGGGCGTGCACTAGGGGATGATGGCAACCTATTCCTATGGACTTGCCGTACCGCTCAGGCAAGTAGTGGTCAAATCGCGCCGATCGAGGAATCCGCACGCAGCGGCGTAGCGGTAGCGGCATCGACGAAACTTGTCGGCACGCAGGACAAGGGTGGACGGTGGGAACTTGATACGCCAGTCGCCATGCGGGAGACCATGGTGCCACTCACAGCAGCTGGGCAGGCGACATACGCAGGTGTGATGGCGACCTTTAATGGCACGCCCAATGACGACACAGCCGACGCGACAAACGGTACACTCACAGGATTCACCGGTGGCACGCCCGCCGAGCTACAAGATGCCATTGGCGATACGTTTAACCCGCTCGCCGGGGACGACACGATCAACGCCGGAGGCGGCAATGACATTATCAATGGCTTTGGCAGGGCATCCAACATTGGCGTTGGAAGTTTCTAGCGGACAGCTCATGGGCGCAGGCACCGACACCCTGGTATTGGCCGGGAACAGCTTCTACCGATCGGGCCAATGCCACTGATGCTCAGCTTCACCAATGTGGGAGGTCGTCAATGCCAAACCTCATCGGCGCACACTGTGACCTCCATCTAAAAATCCGACGGCTTCATCATCAATAGTCGGCAATAATCCCACCACCATCACGGGGAGTGCGGGTGTGATACGAGCATGTCGATGCTCATCAACAACTTTGTCGGGGCGGATACCGTCAATGGCGGGCGGCTCAGACAGATTGGACCTCACCACCACCAACAGATCCCCAACAACGCCACCGATGCCCAACTCGTGAATGGAAGAGATTAGCCGACATCACTGACGGCACACCAATTCGGGGAACCAAAAGGAAGCCCTTCACGATCAGCGCAGGAGCGGATACGATCACCCCACCAATCAGGGAAAAATAAATCATCAGCGGGGCTTTCGGGGACGACACGATCAACGCCGGAGGCGGCAATGCATAGATTATTATCACGGCTTTGGCAGGGTATATCCAACATATTGGCGCTTAAGCGAAGCGGGATGCAGCCTCGATGGGGGCGCAGCACCGACACTGGTATTACTGGGAACAGCTTCAATGATCTTTACCAATGCCACTGATGCCCAGCTCACCAATGTGGAGGTCATCAATGCCACAAACCTCATCGGCGCACTAGACCTCCATCTGCAATCCGACGGCTTCATCATCAATACCGGCAATAATCCCACCACCATCACGGGGAGTGCGGGTGCGGATACGATTACGGCCGGCAGTAGCGTCGATACCATCAACAACTTTGTCGGGGCGGATACCGTCAATGGCGGGGCGGGCTCAGACAGATTGGACCTCACCACCACCTCAACAGACCTCAACAACGCCACCGATGCCCAACTCGTGAATGTGGAAGAGATTAGGCTGACATCTACTGACGGCATCACACTCAATCTGGGGAACCAAAGCGAAGCCTTCACGATCAGCGGCAGTGCAGGAGCGGATACGATCACCGCCACCAATCAGGCGGACACCATCAGCGGGGGCTTCGGGGACGACACGATCAACGCCGGAGGCGGCAATGACATTATCAATGGCTTTGGCAGGGCATCCAACATTGGCGTTGCCGAAGCGGACAGCCTCGATGGGGGCGCAGGCACCGACACCCTGGTATTGGCCGGAACAGCTTCACCGATCTGGCCAATGCCACTGATGCCCAGCTCACCAATGTGGAGGTCATCAATGCCACAAACCTCATCGGCGCACTAGACCTCCATCTGCAATCCGACGGTGCCATCATCGACGGCCAGACAACCATCACGGGGAGTGCGGGTGCGGATACGATTACGGCCGGCAGTAGCGTCGATACCATCAACAACTTTGTCGGGGCGGATACCGTCAATGGCGGGGCGGGCTCAGACAGATTGGACCTCACCACCACCTCAACAGACCCTCAACAACGCCACCGATGCCCAACTTCCGTGAATGTGGAAGAGATTAGGGTTTAATATTCAATGACGGCATCACACTCACCTGGGGAACCAAAGCGAAGTTTTCACGATCAGCGGCAGTGCAGGAGCGGATACGATCAACGCATCAGGTGACGGCTCATCAGCGGGGGCTGGGGACGACACGATCAACGCCGGAGGCGGCAATGACATGTCACGGCTTGGCAGGGATTCAACATTGGCGTTGCCGAAGGACAGCCTCGATGGGGGCGCAGGCACCGACACCCTGGTATTGGCTGGGAAGCCACCGATCTGGCCAATGCCACTGATGCCCAGCTCACCAATGTGGAAATATCAATGCCACAAACCTCGTCTGGCTACTCAGACCTCCATCTGCAATCCTGGACAGCCATCATCAATACCGGCAATAATCCCACCACCATCACGGGGAGTGCGGGTGCGGATACGATTACGGCCGGCAGCAGCGTCGATACCATCAACAACTTTGTCGGGGCGGATACCGTCAATGGCGGGGCGGGCTCAGACAGATTGGACCTCACCACCACCTCAACAGACCTCAACAACGCCACCGATGCCCAACTCGTGAATGTGGAAGAGATTAGGCTGACATCTACTGACGGCATCACACTCAATCTGGGGAACCAAAGCGAAGCCTTCACGATCAGCGGCAGTGCAGGAGCGGATACGATCACCGCCACCAATCAGGCGGACACCATCAGCGGGGGCTTCGGGGACGACACGATCAACGCCGGAGGCGGCAATGACATTGGTCACGGCTGGCAGGTATCCACTACGGCTGCTTCAGCGGACAGCTCGATGGGGCGCAGGCACCGACACCCTGGTATTGGCTGGGAACAGCTTCACCGATCTGGCCAATGCCACTGATGCCCAGCTCACCAATGTGGAGGTCATCAATGCCACAAACCTCATCGGCGCACTAGACCTCCATCTGCAATCCGACGGCTTCATCATCAATACCGGCAATAATCCCACCACCATCACGGGGAGTGCGGGTGCGGATACGATTACGGCCGGCAGCAGCGTCGATACCATCAGGGGAGGCGGTGGGAATGACACGATCAACGGTGGCCTCGGTACGGATACGGTCATCTTATCTGGAAACCGATCAGACTATACCATTACCCTCAGTGGCTCGACCTACACCATCGTGGATACCCGCTCAGGCCCATCCGAGGGGACCGATTCTGTCACGAACGTTGAGAACTTCCAATTCGCCAATGCGACCTTCACGACGGCCACCCTTGATGCCACACCTCCGACCGTCTCCTCGGTGACCTACGGGAGCCATGATGGAACCGTGAAAGCAGGCGAAACAGTGACCTGGTGGTGACATTTAGTGAAAATGTCACGGTGGCGGGAGTGCACTCACACCTCACCTGGGGCGAAGGTGAATCGCGACTTCCTTACCGGCGGCTCCGGCACGAACGCACTAACTTTTAGTTACACCGTTGCAGCGGAAGAAAACACCACTGATCTGGCCGTAACAGCATTCAATCTCAATGGTGCAACAGTCAAGGATACCCAGGGCAATAATGCCACCACCACAGGAGCGCTTACGAATCCGGCCGGGATTTTGGTCGTAGACACAATACCCCCTGATGCCGGTACCCTGGCCCTAGCCGCCTTCACCGACAGCGGGAGTAGCAGCAGCGACTTTGTCAGCAACGACAATACGTTTGATCTGAGTCTCACCGGCAGCGAGAGCGGTGCCACCGTAGCCTACGAGCAGTCGACCGACGGCGGCACGACCTGGACCGCGACCACGGCGGTACAGAGCGCGCTGGCCGACGGCAGCTATCAGTTCCGCGCCCAGGTCTCCGACCTCGCCGGCAACAGCAGTACGTCCAACGTCGTGAACGTCACCGTCGACACTACGGCCCCGACGGCCGGCACGTTAGCCTTGGCGAACTTCACCGATAGCGGCACGAGCCTCAGCGATTTCATGAGCAACGACAATACGTTTGATCTGAGTCTCACCGGCAGCGAGAGCGGTGCCACCGTAGCCTACGAGCAGTCGACCGACGGCGGCACGACCTGGACCGCGACCACGGCGGTACAGAGCGCGCTGGCCGACGGCAGCTACCAGTTCCGCGCCCAGGTCTCTGACCTCGCAGGCAACACGAGCACCTCCAATATCGTGAGCGTCACGGTGGATACCACGGCGCCAACGGCCCCGACGGTGGATGCACTGAGCACTCCCGATACCACGCCGATCATCTCTGGCACGGCGACACTGGGCGCGGGCGAACAGCTGGCTGTGACCGTCAATGGTGCAACCTATAGCAACGTTCCCGTGACAGGCGGCGTCTGGTCGATCGACACTGAAACGGCCACGCCCAGCAGTGGCACACTGGGCGCCTTCATCCCCGGCAACACCTACAACATTACTGCCACCGCAACCGACCCAGCCAGCAACGCTACCTCGGATGCCACCACCAATGAACTGGTTATTACTGACGCCACGCCCCCGATCGTCTCCTCGGTGGCCTACGGAACCCATGATGGAACGTTGAAGTCAGGTGAAACGGTGACCTTCATTGTCACCTTCAGTGAAAATGTCACCGTGGCGGGAGGCCCCCCCACGCTCACCTTAGATAGTGGTGGTACCGCGACACTCACCAGCGGCTCGGGCACGAACGCCTTAACGTTTAGTTACACCGTGGCCTCGGGAGACAACACTGCGGATCTGGCTGTGACGGCCTTCAATCTCAATGGGGCAACGGTGAAGGATGCCCAGGGGAATAATGCCAATACCGCCGGGGCCGTAACGAATCCGGCTGAGGTTTTGGTGGTCGACACAGTCTCCCCCACCGCCGGTACCCTGGCCCTGACCGCCTTCACCGATAGCGGCACGAGCCTCAGCGATTTACGAGCAACGACAATACGCTTCTGATCTGAGCTCACCGGTAGCGAGAGCGGTGCCACCGTAGCCTACGAGCAGTCGACCGACGGCGGCACGACCTGGACCGCACCACGGCGGTACAGAGCGCGCTGGCCGACGGCAGCTACCAGTTCCGCGCCCAGGTATCCGATCTCGCAGGCAACAGCAGCCCCTCCAATGTCGTCACGGTCACGGTCGATACCACAGCCCCGACGGCACCGACGGTGAATGCGCTGAGTACCACCGACACCACGCCGGTTATCTCTGGCACGGCAACGCTTGGCACGGGCGAGCAGCTGGCCATGACCGTCAATGGCGCCACCTACAACAACGTCCCCGTGACGGGCGGCGTCTGGTCGATTGACACGGGAACGGCCACGCCCAGCAGTGGCACACTGGGCACCTTTATCCCTGGCAACAGCTACAGCATTACTGCCACTGTAACCGACACCGCAGGCAACGCCACGCCGGATGCCACCACCAACGAACTGCTGATTACTTCCACTGTGCTGACTACTACTGCCACGATAACAAATGTGACGGAGACAACGGCAAACAGCCCTAGCAGCACATCGCTCACATTGAGCGGTACGCTGAGCGCGACCCTGGTGGCTGGCGAGGTAGTCAAGGTCTATGACGGGGCCACCCCCCTAGGCAACGCTGTGGTCAGCGGTACCACATGGAGTTATTCCAATGTTTCGACCACAGCGGGCAGCCATACCTTCAACGTCGAGGTGGCGAATGCGACAGGCCATAGCGCGACAAGTTCCGCATCCGTGATTGCCGGAACCACTGGGAATAACAGCGGTGGTGCAGCACTCACTAGTACCAGCGCCGGAGAATATATTTTCGGCTTTGCCGGCACCGATACCATCAATGGATTCGCTGGTAGTGATACCGTCAATGGCGGTCGCGGTACCGACAACCTTGTGCTGACGGCGACTTCGTCGGACCTCAACAATGCGTCAAACGGTCAACTTGCTAATGTCGAAGAGGTTTCCGCCGCAGGTGCGTCTGCAGGAGTCACAATCGACATGCACAATCAGACTGAGACCTTCACGATCACCGGCAGCGGCAACACCGATACGATCACAGGTGGTTCCGGGGTGGATACCATCGCCGGTGAAGCCGGTGCAGATATCCTGACCGGTGGAGCTGGTGCGGATAAGCTAAATGGTGGAGCTGGGGGGGACAGTTTCATCGGTGGTGACGGTTCGGACATCATTGATGTGGGCGTGTTGAACGATAATGTTGAGGATCTGGTGCAATTCTTTAGTACAAGCGAGTTCGGCGATACCGTATCGAACTTTGACAGCACTGGTATCGCTGGCGAGGTCGACGTGGTCGATTTTGGTGGGGCGCTCAAGATAGCCTTTGATGACATGAATGGTGCCGGCGGCGATTTTGCCTGGATTACGGGGAATAGTTCTGATGGAGGGAATACCGACGCCAATCTCAACACAACGGGTGAGGCCCTGTATCTCGCCGGCACAAATGGCGAAGGTGTATCAAATAAAGACCTAACGAAGGCAACCGTCATTGCCAATGAATTCAACGCCGAATTCAATATTACGGCGAGCACCGGGCAGGATGCGCTGTTGGTTGTGAATGCCACCAATAGCAATACCTTCGCGCTGTATTCTTACCTGGAGAGCGGAAGCGGGGCTGAGATTCAGGGCACGGAGTTGACGCTGATCGGTGTCTTCAATTCCAACGGCGATGTCGCGACGAGTCAATTCAACTTTATCTAAGTCAGCACGCGGTCAACGAATGCAAGCGGGCAAACCCAGTTTGCCCGCTTGCAACCCGCGTAGGAAATCTGTCTGAAATTGACGGCAATGCTCTCCGGCAGTTATCGAAGCTCGCCTACAACGTCTGTGGTGGATTCACTCAAGAAAATGCCAGGGACCAGGCATGGGCATGGGCGTTGACTTCTCCTTGACGATTTAGTGCCTGTTTTGCTTGCATTCAGAAATGCTTTCCACACCCTGCGCAGTAAATAATCCCGCCCACCCGGCCGCGTCACACAAGACCCTCAAGGCTCGGTTTACGGAAGCCGAATCCGAGAACACCTTTGCTAAGTCTGGATCGACGAGCACAAGATTTGTTCGCGCTATGGCCTGCTCATAGTATTTTCCCAGCCCAACCTTTTTTCAGCTTGGTCAAATCGTACTCTGGTCGAAGGTCATCCTTCATCGCTTGAATGCCCCATTAGTTAGAGCAACGTCTGCAGCTTACTCAATGTTTCTGTGGGCACGGCAGATGAGACGACACCTTTCTTCACCGCTTGTCGCGTTCTCCAGTCAAGGCTCTTGATTTGATCCACCAACACCACGCTCGTTCGATGGGGGTCATCACTGACCACAACCTCGAAGGGATAGCAATTCTTGTGACTGATCATCGGACAGCACAGCATGAGGCCACTGACCTTGTTATACTGATCCGGTCATGAACAAATGCGCACCGCAATTCTGAAAAAGGCTCTGTTCATGGGCCTTTCAAGCAATGGAACACGCACTATTTAACGTTCTGCTCAGTAACTGGTGGGCGAGAGAACGAGTGCCGGACGATGTACTGCCTGTTCGTGACCGGCTTGTGGGTTGAACTGCAACCAGACGATCTTGCCACAGTCCAGGACAGATCTGAACTTCTTCATCACCAGACCTCGCAACCCATCGGCCCACCTGAATCGACTTCGTTATGGACGTCCTTCTTGGTAATCCGTTTAACCAGGTCGTCGAGCCGATATACCCGGCGAAGTTGTGGTTTCAGGACGACATTGCCATCTCGAACTTCAATGTCTAAATCGTCTTGTGCCTTGAGCCCAATTTGCGAAGCGACACTCTTCGGAACTCGTACCGCCAAACTGTTCGCCCATTTCTGCGCCCCCGTTTTCATCCTGCACACTCCAATGGTATATACATCGTAGATACTATGCCGGCCAACCAGATTCCTTCAAAAACCACCCGTTCAATGTTCCTCGGCCGCTTATTTGGGATCAAGCCCTGAGGGGTCTGACTCATCATAAGCTTGGTAATGAAACCAGTCCCTTCCTTATCCACGCCTAATAAACAATCCCTCCCACCACCCAGTGCCGGTCATCCGGCACATCGATCAACAATCGTGTGAGGTTCATGCGGGCGAGTTGCGACCCTATTTCGTCCTCGGTAAAAGCTGCCAGCAGCGAATTGTAGAAATCACGCCTCAGAACATCCGGCTCGTTGGAGGCATACTGATCGACGATGGCTTGTGCTGCTTCTGGAGAGTCCGGACGCAACAGATCCATCACCAACACCGGTGTTCCTGGCTTCACCAGCTGGCGAAGTTTCTGCCAGAACTGCAGTGGATTCGGCAGATGATGCAACAGACTGTTCGAGATCACGGCATCAGCGATTCTCTCACCCGCGACTTCTTCATACCGTTCGCAGCGCAGCGTAATGCGATCGGACAAGCCCGCTTCCTTTACCGCCGGCTCTCCCAGCTGAATCATCGGAATTGAAGCATCCACTCCAATGACCTGGCAGGCTGGGTAAAGCTTGGCAAAACGGATTGGGATATCGCCGGGACCGCAGCCAAGATCCAGCACTATCCCCTGAGAAAACTCCGGGAAGTATTCTTTGAACCGCTCGACAAATCCCTGGTTCTCCTTCTCGAAGTCCGCCCGCGCGTACGCCTCGGCCTGCTTGGGATCATCCATCAACTCTGGTTCAAGTATGCGATCCATATCCAATCCAGTTTTGAGTTTTGAAATGGTGAGTCTTGAGTTGAACACTACCTAAGAATTCAACCTTCACAACTCACGACTGCTCAATTTTAACTTCATCCCCTGGCCTGACAATCCCGCCTCGCAACACCTTCGCGTAGACCCGGCTCCAGCCGGGGTTCAGTTTTTGCGCAATGCGTGAGAAATCCTCATCACGAAACCACCGCCCATTATGACTGCAAGGCGTCGTATAGCTCGTCACTTCGAGTCGGATCTCAGGACCGATAGTCAACCGGATGCCAGGCCGTACCTGGTCCCAGTCCAATCCGGACAAGGTCAAATTTTCTCCGGTTGATCCAGGATCAATGGGATGGCCTTCATCTTGTAATCGATCAACAAGCTCGAGGGAATACAAACAAACGGCACGGTCCGGGCCTCCGTGGAACTTGAGGTTGCGTTGCCGATCGCCATCCAAGCCTTGTTCTCCGATCTTGGCTTCCAAGACAGGAAGTTTCGGCACACCTCCATCGGAAATGTTGATCTGATGCACATGGGCGTACAGGAGCCTGGTGGACATGGTCATGCCTCCCCTTCACAGGATTCCAGCCGGAGAAATGCCAGCGCCACCCAACCTTCCGCCTCCTGTTGCTTCGAACAGACGAGTCCAAGATCTGAAAACCGCTCCACGATCTCGTCCCGTTGCTCACTGAGAATGCCGGAGACATGGATTCGTGCCCCACACCGCGCCAGACTCACCAGGCCCTCGGCAAGGCCAAGAACTGTTTGACGATCAAGATTCGCAAGCACGAGATCGGGCGTTGTCCTGGATTGTGCCAGATCCGCCAACGTGCCGGTCACGATATCAATCGTATCCGCCAGATGATTCAGTTCGACATACTCTCGCGCACAGTCTACGGCAACCGCATCGATTTCAACACCAACGGCGGAGGCCGCACCGAGCTTAATGGCGGCCATGGCCAGAATCGCACTACCCGTTCCGACATCCAGAATCCGTTCGCCTCCTCGAATGTCCTCTTGCAGCCACTCCAACAGCATGCGTGTCGTTGCATGGTGCCCCGTGCCGAAGGCTTGCTTGGGATCCAAGATGATTTCGAGGTCACGAGGAGCAAGCGTCACCGGTTCCCAACTGGGGCGAATGATGAATCGACCAATACGAAGTGGCTTAACGGAACGAGCCCAGGCTTCGTTCCAGTCTTGAGCCGGCACACGCGTCACGGAAAGTGACGGTTCTTGGCTCGACGACGCCAGATCGGTAAGGGCTACATGGAGGGCTGAGAGTCGTTCTTCAGTCCACTGGGTTTCCGCCCAATAGAGATGAACCTCACCCCCATCCTCCCAAGCACCCTGCACCGTGGCATCGTCAAGACGACTCAGCAGTTCGCCTGTATCGAGAGAACTGTGAATGCACACATCCACCCAGCCGTTCATCATCCTCAACGCTCACTCATAGCTACCTGCGACAAGACCATTCTGCCACCGCGACGGCAGGATTTGACGTTCACGCCGGTTCCCAGTAAGGTCGACTGTTATGGCACACTCACGCACCATCCAAATTGAGACGATTATCCGGCGCGCAGACCGCATGATTACTCAAGGCACAAAAACCAGCGCTCTCTTCACCAGATGGCGACTGGCCATCTTCCTGATCGGCCTCATCTGTACCGTCACCTTCTATAAGCTCAACTGGTACCACAGCGGCAACCTATCCGTCGGCGTATTCCTCGCAATCTTCATCACGGTCGCCGCCTATCATAACAAGGTGGAGACCCAGATTCATCGGCTCCGCCAGTGGAAACACATCAAACAGACACATCTGGCCCGCATCGCGCTGGATTGGAAAAACATCCCGACCAGATCGACCGACGGGCCGGGCTCTCACCCCTACGCGGCCGATCTCGACCTCTTTGGTCTCCATTCTCTGACCCATCTGCTCGACACCACCATTTCGGATCAAGGCAGAGAGCGGTTGTACAGCTGGCTCCTCAACCAGCCTCCCCCCCCCACACAGTGGCGCCGCAGGCACGCACTGGTCAAGGAACTGACCGCTCGCCCCTTGCTACGTGACCGGCTCACGCTCGATGCCAAGCTCACAGGCGACCAAGAGATCAACGGCAAGCGGTTGGCTGCCGTCATTGAGCACCGGCTCGGCCTTCCCCACCTGAATACCATCCTTGTCGTCCAGGCACTCCTGGCCTCGACGACGATCGGACTCGGCCTCGCCACGCTGTTCGGACTGCTCCCCGGCTATTGGATGTTTTCGTTCGCCGCCTATGTACTGATCTACTTCATGACCGATCAGGGAGAAGAGTTGCTTGAGCATGCGGTCGGCCTATATCACGAAACCGAGCGTCTGGCCACGGTCCTTGGCTCGATCGAACGGTACGCCGCGCGGCGAGAAACATCTCTCGCAACAACCTGGACCACCCTGATCGGCCGCGTCAGTCCCACGCAACAACTCCGGGATGCCGCACATACGTTGCACGCCATCAGCATCAAAGCCCATCCGTTGGTCCATCTGACGATCAATGCCGTTGGCCCATGGGACCTCTGGTTCTTGCGCCGGCTGATTCACACACAAGACCGGATCCGGCAGGCGCTCCCGCAATGGCTCGACGCCCTGGCGGAAGTCGAAGCCGCATCGGCGCTCGCAACCTTTGCCTATCTCCATCCTGATTATATTTGGCCGACTCCGCTCACCACCCCTGAGGAGCAACAGGAGCTTCCTCCGACCATCCGCGCAAGCCGACTTGCACACCCCTTGCTATCCCCACGGACGCGCATCGCGAACGATGTGCAGCTGGCTGAACTCGGCTCGATCTACCTGATCACCGGCTCAAATATGTCCGGCAAGAGTACGTTCCTACGCACCATCGGCATCAACCTCTGTCTCGCCCAGGCCGGCGCGCCGGTTTGCGCCGACTCATTTGAATGGACTTGGAGCCGATTGGCCTGTTGCATCCGTGTCGATGACTCGCTCGATGCCGGGCTCTCGTTCTTCTACGCCGAAGTGAAACGACTCAAAACGATCCTCGACGCCACGAAGGAGCGTACCGTGCCTCCCGTGCTCTTTCTGATTGATGAGATCTTCAAGGGCACCAACAACCGAGAACGGCTCATCGGCAGCCAGGCCTATATCACCGCGCTCTCGACGGGACAAGGATTCGGCCTTGTCAGCACGCATGATTTGGAGTTAGCGGACCTGGAACAGGTCATCCCACGATTACGGAATGCCCATTTCCAAGAAACAGTGTTAGACGGGGCCCTCACGTTCGACTACCAGCTGAGACCAGGACCGTGCCCGACGACGAATGCATTAAGAATCATGGAACTGGAAGGGTTGCCTATTTCCCCAACCCATCACAATCGTGCACAATAGCCCGCACAACTTGGAATTGGCGGACCTGGAACAGGTCATCTCACGATTACGGAATGTCCACTTCCAAGAAACAGTGTCAAACGGAGTCCTCAGGTTCGACGACCAGCTGAGATCGGGACCTTCTCAACAACAAATGCGTTTCTATTTCCCCAACCCATCCAAATCGTGCACAATAGCCCGCACGAATGACCACCACGGAATGACCACTACGACCGGTCCAGACCAACAACCAGTTTCCCGTTCTCTTCGTGGCCTCCTGATTGCGCAGTTCTGCGGGGCCTTCAACGACAATGCCTGGAAACTGATGGTGGCCTTGCTGGCCATCCGGCAGGCCACGGCTGGGATGGCTCCGGGCCCTGAGCTGGAAACCGTCGCGCAAACCCAAACCGCCACGGCCTTCGTCATCTTCACCCTACCGCTGATGCTCCTGTCGCTGGTCGGCGGCACCCTCGCGGATCGTATCAGC
Source organism: Nitrospira sp. (assembly GCA_019636915.1). Classification (GTDB taxonomy): domain Bacteria; phylum Nitrospirota; class Nitrospiria; order Nitrospirales; family Nitrospiraceae; genus Nitrospira_D. The sequence goes on from JAHBWQ010000014.1 coordinate 40,465, forward strand.
AAACGCACCGTCATCATCACCGTCAAAGTCGCCGAAGTCCTGCTGATGACGGCCGGCACGGTCGTACTCTGGTTGAACCCTGCCGGCGGCATGCTTCCACTGATCGTCCTCTGCGGAATGGGTGTCCACAGTGCGCTCTTCAGCCCATCGAAATATGGGATTCTTCCGGAACTGATCCCCCATGAACGTCTGGCTGCCGGCAACGGCCTGCTCGAGCTGTGGACCTTTGCGGCCATCCTGACGGGAACGGCCGCTGGAGGATTTCTCTTACAGGCGGCCGGATCTCACACCTGGCTGGCTCCGCTCGTGTTGACGGGATTATCGATTGTCGGTCTCGTCACGGCGTTCTCCATTCCGCCCGTGTCACCGGCCCGCACCGAGGGTGGTATAGGAGCCACGATCCTTGGTGCCTGGGCGGCGATTCAAACCGAACGCATGTTGCAGATGGCCATCCCCATGGAAATCTTCTTCTGGACGATCGCCAGTCTGTTCATGCAAAACGTGATCGTCTACGCCAAAGCCGTACTCCAGCTCTCCGACGCCATGTCCGGGCTCCCGCTTACACTCTTGTCGGTCGGCATTGGGATCGGCGCGATCCTGGTGG
>JAHBWQ010000140.1 GCA_019636915.1 Nitrospira sp.
CGGATGCGACACTCGTCTGCTGCAAGGTCGTGCGGTCGAAGCTGAGGGTCAGGGCGGCAGAGTTGAAGAGCACGACGCTTCCCACCATGCAAAGAGAGAAAAAGATTGCGCGCGGCACCATCCGCTTCGCATCATGTGTTTCTTCGGCGATGGTCGAGCAGGCATCGAAGCCGATGAATGCCCACCCGGAAATCGCAAGCGCGGCTAAAAACGCAGCAGGTTGGCTCGGTGCAGTCCCTGTCCCGAGATGGGCGAACAGTTCGGAGAAATCATGCTGCCGAAAAAAGAAAAACAACAGCAGTGCGACACCAAACGATCCGACGATTTCCGCATAGACTCCAAAAGAGATGAGGAGCTTGAAGACTGAGACATGAACGAGATTGAGGACGGTGCAGATCAGCAGAAACACCGCGCCCCAGATGACCAGTGTCGCTCCCGTTCCGCTTGCCGATCCAAAGAAAATCGCCAGCCAAACTCCGCCGGTGTAGGCGGTCGTAGTGAGCATCGCGATCGTGGAGCTGACATAGATAGCTCCGCCATAGGTGCCGGCAGTAGCGCCTCCAAGCTGCCGAGCCCATTTGTATGCCCCTCCCGCGATGGGAATTTGTGAGGACAACTCTGCATACACGGTGGCAACCAGCAACTGCATCACCAGACAGAGCGCGAGTGCCGGAAACCACCCGCCACCTGTCACAACCGTCTGCACACCAATAATGGCATAGAGCCCCGCCACTGGTGAAACCGTTGCAAAGCCGATGGTCAGGCTGTTCCAGAGAGTAAGACTACGGCGAAGTGTTCCGGACGTATTGGTTGCCATAGCCGAATAATCCCTATCCGGGACTTCGTTATTTACCATGGCAGACCTCTCCGGTTCGGCGGCAGGTCTGATTGATCAGGATGATGAGGTGGAAATGCATAACGAAGTCTCCTCCTGAAGGACATAATTCCCAAAAGGCCATGTACCTGCGTACATGATCTCCCGGGCTTTTATCCCTCCGTGGAACCTCGTTATGCGAGGCCGAAAACTCTTGGACCAGTCGCTCCTTCTGATTTTGGAAGGAAGCCGGAACCCTAGTTTTCCTTTTGGAATGATTTTCGGCGGAGCCTATTCCCTTGTTCGACTAAAGTCAAGGTCGTAGCCCACATTGTCAACCCACTTGAGAAATGTCCTTGGTAAAAGGATCGGTATTGAGCTACCCGTCCACCAGGAGAAACATTTCAGAAAAAGCCAAAAGACAACACGCTAAGAAAAAATGAGGGGCGGATATCTTCGTGTCATTGTATGCTGTGATGGGAGCGATTTCACCGGATGTCGGATCCCGTGGGAAATTGAGAAGAATCGATGAAGAAAAAGTATCCACCGTTGTACCACATATGCATCACAATCGAGGGTACCGTGGAATCAAAGCGATCACGAAGATAGCCAAAGACCAGCGAGGGGAAGAACACCAGGATCGTCCAGATCAGGTTATGGCTCCAGAGGTGAAAGACTGTAAACAGGAGAGACACGAGAATATTGGCGCTGCTCACACCGCAAATCCAGGGTCGTACCCAACCACGCTCTATCAGTTCGCCCTGCAACAATCCTCTAAAGAGCAGCTCTTCCCATAGAGGATACCACATGACGACTGAGACAAAACTCAACGACCATACTTGGACCAGGGACATTGACCGAACGGGAACGACCCATGCCATGATGGCCCAGACCAACGGCGCAGCCGCGGCACACAGAAGAAAGGCCTTGCTGGCATAGAGTTTGAGCGGCCAGCAAAGCCTTAGTCGACCAAGTATTTGATACCAATCGGCCCTCGTCACAGTTGTCTCCAGACCAACAGGGCAATCCATACACCCTTATCACGAGGCATCTGTCCAGATGAATGTGCGGTCAATTCTTATTCAAGTGCCGCTTTCCTCTCAGTACCAACAGGGCAACGACAGTAAGAAACAGTACCGGCAATAGCGCATCATTTGTTCCTGATCTGTTGAGTGTACAACCGCCGCCACCGCTATTGTCGCTAGGGGGAGGGGAAGGAACGGTGGCCTCGTAGCTGGCAATATAGGTCTTAGCAGCGTTCGCAGTAATGGTATGTGATTGGTCGCCTCCATCAGACCAAGAGACAAACTTGTAGCTTGTACTCCCCAACGCTTGGGGCGTAACTGCACTGAGGGACTGAACGGAGCCTAGGATGACATTCGTTGTAAAAGGTGTGGGAGACTGGCTACCTCCTACAACCAGCTGTAACTGTGAAGGAGTCGAGTCAAATCTAAGTGCGACAGTTTGTGGGTTCAGAATGACGCTCTTGGTATCTGTGAGTCCCTCCGTATCGGTCACCGTCAGTTTGAGCTCGAGATGCGACGGGTACTCGTGATCAGGAGCCGAAAACGATCCCGTGGAGATACCGGCGAAACTCTGAATGGAATGGGTATGACAGTTTGAGGGACAATGATGCATGATGAGTTCCCACATAAACGCCGAAGGCGGGAGCGTGCCATCTTCCGGATCGGTAGCATGACCGGTAAATGTAATCGATTGGTCGACCTTCCACTGGATCGTCGAAGCCGGCGTGTCAATAACTGCGGTGGGTTTGCTATTTCCCGGTGAAATGATGGCTTGATCATTTCCGAATGCGCCTTTTGAGTCGGTGACAGTCAATACCGCAGTAAATGGTCCTTTTCTTGTGTAGGTATGGCTTGGGTTCGGGTCGGTCGAGGTCCCGCCATCCCCAAAGTTCCAGCTATAGGTGATAGGATCGCCGTCCGGATCCGAGGAACCTGCCGAGGAGAAGACCACATTCAGAGGAGCCGGCCCGGACGTGGGCGTAGCCTTCATGATTGCCTGCGGAGACTGATTACCACTGGTGAACTGAATACGTCGGATGGTCCCACCTGTGAGATCCACGTAAAACAAATCTCCGCCTGGTCCAATCTGCAGGTGGACCGGGGCAGCAGCGTCGGCCACAAACGTGGCGCGGCTCGCCGGATCGGGCAAGCCATTTGACCCGGCAAACATGGCCCAAATACAGTTGCGGGAATAGTCAGCGAAGAACAGCGTGCCCTGATACGCTGCAGGATAGCTAGCACTTTCGTTGAATGCCAGCCCCGTGATGGAGGAACTTCCGCTATTGGTACAAGTGTCGTTCGCCACCACTGCCTGGTCGTGCCTGTAGGCAAAGTACGGAGCAGAGTGTCCCCCAGCCTGGGTATACAGGGTCTCGCAGATATTCAGGTTAAGCGCGTCGTACAAGGTTTCAGGGAGAGGGCCCTCATAGCAAGGCCAGCCGAAGTTACGTACCGAGGACGCCAGGGGATTGGGGAGCCGGTTGATTTCCTCCCACGTATTTCGGCCGACGTCACCGATCCAGAGGTCGAGGTCAGGGGTGCCTGGGCGAAACGTAAACCGAAAGGGATTGCGGAGGCCATACCCCACAATGCGGCGAGCATTGGGGTCTGTACTGCCGAAAAGAGGATTATCGGGGAGCCCCAGGCCTGAACTTGGATCCACTCGAATAATCGTGCCGTTTAATAACGCCGGACCGCTGACTCGACGAAGACTCTGCGATCGGGTGGCGCCGCCTTCTGCCGTGGGCGCGGTTTGAAGCTCTCCGATGGCGACTGGTGAGTCACCTAATGGATTAAGTGGAGATCCCTTTTGTCCGTAATCGGTAAACGTAAAACTGGCCCCATCACCCCCTGAGGCATAAAGCGCCCCGTCCGGCCCGAACTGCACAGTGCCTATCGTGTGACTGGGATACTGCTGCCCCCACCCTTGAACCAATACGAGTTCGGAACCGTCAGATACGTTGCTGCCGGGAGAGGCTTTCAGTCTAGACAGTCGGCCGCTTACCACGCATCCGCTATTGGTTGGTCCCGGAGGCGTCGGACAGTTATCGGATGTGGCTCCAGGCGTACCCCAGCGGGGGAACTGGGCATTATTGGGATCCTTATCATAGGTGTAGAGGACATAGACCTCGGGTACCGTGGGGAAATTAGGGTGGAGCGCCAATCCAAGCAGCCCCCGGTCCCAATAATTGTGCACATTCGTCCGCAAATCATGGAAGATGGTTGGTGAGGTATCAGAGAGATTTGAGAAGACTTTAATGAGCCCACTTTTTTCTGCGACGAAGACTCGTCCATCCGGCGAAAAACGGACGACGGTCGGCTCTGTTAATCCTGAGAAGACGACGGACTCCGAGAACCCCGGCGGTAAGGTGGCACTTTCTACTGGAGGAGGCGTCGGATTGATGAGACAGGCCGATGCCATACAGATTCCAACCCACATCCGAGCAAAACGCTCTACCTTTCTCATTCTGCCTCCAAGTGCAATCATCCGGGTGGTCCTCCTGTAGTCAGTCGGATGTGATAGGGACAACGGTCGCAGTTGATCACGTTCATCGGGGTAGCCATTATTGAAAAAATGCATTTGATCATCCGGGATTCATGAGTAATTCACGATGCCGCTCGCTACCTAGCGACAATGTGCAGGAGAGCTTCTCGACGGTCAATACTCCTTAAGTAGCGAACAAGGCATCTGCAGTCATAGACGGTAAATACGATATCTCTGTAGCGGTACGGGAATTTCTATCGATTGATCATAAGTTGTGAATGCACCTTTATGCTTTCGTCCGACTCGATCGACACAGTCTTTGTGCTCCCTACGGAAGTTCCATTTCAACTTTAGGGGGAAATTACGCTGCGTCTAAGGTTCTATTGTTGACGTCAAGTCCTGTAGCGTAGCCTGTCAAAGTTTCTAGATTGAGAGGAGGGTCGGCATGCGGACGCATTCAACTCTGTGTCACCGTTCTACCCCGACATACAATTGCCGACCATCCCATCACGACCTGGGCCAGAGCCATTCTGCTCAGTTGTATTTTGAATTCATTGAGGTGAGAGCCGGTCGGATTTTGTGTGAGAGCATCTTTCACAGCCTTGGAGGCGCACGAGCTACAGTCCATGGTTGTGGTTCAGCTCACCCCGTTGGTGCACAAACCGGTCATCCTCAGGATTCCGCGATCCGACTGGCAGCCCGTCTCGTGGGGTATTAGTGAACACTAATGGGGTGGCCATTTTGCCTGAGGTTTAAGTATTGATGGAAGGAACGAATCCGACGCAATACAAAGATCTCCTTACCCCTCATTAGGTGTATGGAACAATAGGCCACAGCGTGGCATCCTAGCCTGATCGTACAGATACTCCTGGAGAAGACTGGATGGCAACGCTAACGAAGTGCTTGCGATAAGAAGGTAGGACGACATGGTTCCCGGTTGGAATGCAGATAGGTGGGCTATTCTTGGCCTCACCCTTTGTGTTGTCGCGCAGGTGCTGTTTGTTCTGGCATTTGACCCTTTCCCTACGGTAGACACGGCCGCACATCTTGCGTCTGCTCGCGGGTTTGCCGACGTCATTGGCGGCGGGGCGATCACCACTTCCCAGTTTCTTGAATGGAACCTCGTTCCCCCTCCGAACTTACTTCCGCAACTAGCCCTTGGGGCGCTGGTGCCTGCGGTGGGTTCTCTCTGGGCAGAGCGACTGATTCTGGTCGGGTATGTCATCGTGTTCTCCTTTGCTGCGGGCTGGGCCGTTCGGCAGGCACACCCCGGAGCGATGCTGCTCGGTTTTTTCATGCTACCTCTGACTTTTAACTTGCCGTTTCTTTGGGGCTTCCTGAATTTCAGTTATTCAATCGCAGGTTTTCTCCTCGTCGCAGGCTTACTGATGCGGTGGGATGGGCGGCTCGATTCGAGTCGCATGATGCTGCTCGCCTCGGCAATGGTCCTTGTGTTTTTTACACATTTGGTCGGCTACCTGGAAGCCGGACTCCTCGCCGTGTGTATACTCGGCGCAGCTTGTATCCTGAGCGACAACCCCTTGATAGCATTTACGCGCGCTGCGATTGCACTCGCACCGGCTGCCATCCTGACACTGATCTTCATAATACTGACGCGTTCAGAACCCACGTCCGTTGTCTTTGATCTCGCGACTAAACTAACTACGCTGAAAGGTTTGGTTTCGCTGACGGCTGGTATTGCCACATATGATCAGTTCGAACGCGTGCCCTGCATCGCCGTGGCACTTGCCCTCTGGAGCCTGGTTCTCATTGCCGCAATGCGCAGTCGGCTGAGTTGGATGAGGGGTCCCGTGCCGCTGGGGCTGGCAACATTCGTGCTTCTGTCATCGGGTGTTGCTCTCTTTGCTCCGGATGGAATGGGAAGCGGGGGGACGCTCGGCTCAATACGCTACGTGCTCTTTCCCATTCTCGGTGCAATCCTTTGGCTCGCCTACCAGCCCCTGCCGTCCCGCGTCTTGCTCGTGGGGGCCACTATTGCATGTTTCTCAGCATTGAGTTTGGCCACGATTCGCTATGACGAGCTTCGCGCCATTGAGGTTGCGCTGCAGGACCTTCGCCACCTTGAGCCTTACGTGTCGCCGGACTCTACCGTGGTTCAAGCGAATCTCCGAAGAGTTAAGTTTGGCTCACTCGCCCGTCCTAGTTCACTGGCAGCGGAAACCGGACGGCTTACAGCAGTCCGAAACGCGTTTGATTTGAGCAATGTCGATTGGTCGGTGCCTTTCGGACTTCTTCGCTTCAGGGGGGACACGAATCCGTATACTCACTTGGTTCAGTCGGGGAAGGAATTCTTTTTGATTGAGTCTGCGCCGCCTCCGCTCGAGTTCGAGCGCTTCGAGCGTGACACAAACACCCTGGTGGATTATGTCGTCGTGTTCGGCCGTGTGTTGCCGGCGAGCGCTACGGAGATACAGTCTCGGGGCAAGTCTTCGGACATCATTGCCCAGGAATTGAAGCGTTTTCAGTCCAGCCTGAATGAACGCTATACCCGGGTAACGACGTCCCCGCTCGGAATTTGGGAGCTATGGAGCAGGCGTCCATCTTCAGCTAACAAGAGGCTTGCTGACTGCCGAGGCCATGTATCTGATTGCCGACGGTCTTCTGGCGGTTGATTCGGTGCGCCGATTTATCGGCAGCGAGGATAAACAGAATCTTTGGAAAAACAGTTAGGCGGTCGGATCTCTTTCTATCTCTCGGACATTTCAATCCCAGACATCAACGTACACCCCCCGCTCCCTACTTTTTGCCCCATGTATAGATTTGGGACACTGCATAATTCCAAACAGCACCGACCAATATGCCAGCAAGGGCCGCGACGATCCACTGTGTACGGTTTTCAAATAAGTAGGAGGCAATCCCAACATTGGCAAGAGCACCGAGGCTACAGGCGAGCATGAAGCTCACGAGTCCTTTGAACCAGGCCAGCCCCCGTAACCGAGAGTCCCGGTAGGTTAAAACGTTATTGAGGGCAAAATTAAATGTCATTGCCGTGCCTGTCGCGACAGACTGAGCAGTGGTAAAACCCACGTTCAGCCCATGTAATACAATGCTCAATACAGCCATATGAACAAATATGCCGATGCCACCGATGATCGAAAATGCCAGGAAGCGCACCGGTATGTAGCGACCGATCGTCTTATCTGCCAACAACATGGCATATTCCCAGACGACCATCTCATCCAACTTACTTTCCCCGGCAATACGATCACGGAATCGGTAAGGTACTTCCGTGACACGCAGTGGCTGCTTGGCAGTGGCAAGGATATCAAGAAGGATTTTGAAGCCTAACCCTGAAAGATGGTGGACGGTTGACTCCAATACCTTTCGTTGCAGCATGAAAAATCCACTCATTGGATCCGAGACAGGCTGTTTCAGGATCATTCGGCTCGCGGTCGTCGCGAGTTGACTCATTGTCTTGCGAGATTCGTTCCAGTCACCCGTGCTACCGCCCCCAGAATAACGGGTTCCTATCACCACATCCGCGCCTCCCTCGATCTCAGTGAGCATCTTCGGCAGAATGGCCTCATCATGCTGCAAATCGGCATCCATGACCGCAACGGTGGACGCCGACGCAGCCAACATCCCCTCAATGCAGGCCGAAGACAACCCTCGTCTGCCGACCCTTTGTAGGCAACGAACTCGGAAATCGGTCTGCGCAATATCGCGCACGACAGCTGCCGTTCCATCGGGCGAGTCATCATCGACAAAGATAATTTCCCAGCCTGTCGCACCCAAGGTCACTTCGATGCGACGCAGTAACTCTTTGATATTCTGCGACTCGTTAAAGGTTGGGACGACGATTGACAGGCGAAGCCTCGATGTACCCATACTTTCAGTATCTTCTAGAGCTTGAGACCCTTGTCATGACAGACTTCACACCCACTCACTGGTCGGTACTTCCCGTGCTAACTTCCATGCTAAGTATAATGGTTCAACCTATAACTTGTACATCACATCGGTACGCAGCACATATTTCTCTCCACTCCGTACCACCGCCCCTTCGTGCCAGAGAGAATGGAGGAAGACTAAGGCCGCTCCTATCGCCGGTTTCACCGTCAGATAGGGGCACCGTCGAGCGACCTGATCCATGCCTGCAAAGAATCGTGTTTCTCCACCCGTCATATCGTCGTTCAAATAAATCAGGAACGTCACCTCACTCTTCTCATAGGTTTCCAGCGACATATAGGATCCGTCTCGGTGGGGTTGAAAAGTTTGTCCGGGACGATATCGGTAGAACCGCCAACGTTCATTGAATCGGACTAAGTGACGATCGTCGACGACCGGTGGGAGCCATGGCGCAGCCCGGCGAAACAAGGCGTCGGCCAACGCTGTGTCGTCAACCAGAACACGCTCGTTGTTTCTGACTCCCTCAGCCACCACGCCACCGACTGTTCCCGTCTCGTACGTGAATCCTTCGCTGCGACGAATCAGTGCCGTACACTCATCATTCGAGAGGAAGTCGCGCAGAAGGAATATCTTATCGGAATCCAATTCTTCCTTCGTCATGACTGATTTCCTTGAACTGTCCCGCGAATGCAGTGGAGCCACCGGTACGACAACCGTACCGCAGACTGCCGAATCGTCAAATAGACGCTGTCCTCCCCATGATTCACGGTGATACTGATGGCCAGGCACGGATTCTGTGCTCTGCAGGAGATGATCGAACCATGACAGGAAATGATGTAACAGGTATCGGAGTAACGAGTGAGATCATTGGGGGAGGAGCCTGTTGTCCACTCGTTGCAGCGGGGAGGGGAGTGAGTTGCCGATTGACCCTCCGACGGCGGCGTGTTAGAAACAGGCCTGCTCACTGTGACGTGTGCACATGCCCGGATGGCGGAACTGGCAGACGCGCCGGACTCAAAATCCGGTTCTGGCGACAGAGTGGGAGTTCGACCCTCCCTCCGGGCACCAGCGAATACATCTTCTTCGGGTAAAGACCGAGGGTTGAAATGAATACGGCTCAGCTTCTATTTTTGAAGGGCCTTCCGAGCAGAGAATTGGGGGGTGGCCAGGCAGAAACCTGATGCGATGAGACAACCCTCTTGACAGCGCCGTGCTATTAGCCTAATTTCTGGCATATTTCTCAATTCCGTACAGAGTGTCGTACTTGATTCTGAAACCGACAACGTGGAACCAACTGGATTTCTTAATTCATGACTGTGTGAGTTCGTACTACAGAACGATCCGTCCACTTACTTTTTAAGGAGGCAGCACATGCGTAAAGTGTTGGCACTGGGAGCCGCCCTACTCTGCGTCGGCTCAATGAATGTTGCAGTGGCTCAAGAGCGACTCCAGCAGTCATCTGGGGGATCTGCAATGGGTGTGGGAACCGGGGTTGGCGATGTGTCTGGTAACGCGAATCGCGTTCAGGCATTTGACCGCAATGCGTTCCTGGACCGACTCTCTCTTCCTGAGACGATCTACGGTCGTGTGCTGGCGATCGATTTTCCGGCGGGAAAGATGCTGCTGGAAAGCGGTGGAAGCTCGCATGACGAAGGACGTGCGGGGTCTGGGGCGATGAGCTCCATGACGGTGTACTTCGACGACAAAACCAACATGGATCAGCTGAGGGTACTGAACAGCGGCGATGATATTTCTCTGCAAGTGATTGAAGCAGTCACGCCCAATCAACAATATGGAGTTGGTCGCAAGCTCGTTCGTGAAGTCTACTTGCTGCGCGGGAATGAAAGACTGGCCGGCTTTGGTGGTTTAGGGCAACGCCCAAATCCTTCAACTGAGCGAGCCATAGAGACCAGCAGCGGTAGCACCACGGGTGGAGTGGCCGGATCCGTGTTGCCGGGTAAGATCACAGGGACTATCGATACGACGATTGGTGAATTTACCGGTTCCGCTCCCTGTTGGAACTGTGAGCCCCAGCCGGGCTGGGGATATCAAACGGTTGCACCGGAAACCAAAATTCCTAACAAGTCGGACTACGGAACGGATTCGTCGAAACCAAATCTGATCAAAGGGTTTAATTGAGACGTTTGAGAGTTTGACCTTTCTGGAGGGGGGCAGCTTCTGCTGCCCCCTTTTTTTCACGCGAACTGCGTATGGCTCGCCAATGGTAGCTGGTCATCGGTGAGCTGGCTCACGCAAGCATTTTTCATTGAATGAGTCGTGATCATGAGTGAACAAGAGCAGTCGAGCGCTGGGCCCGCTTCTGAACTGGATCTGCGCGGAGTAATTTGTCCATATAACTTCGTGAAGACGAAACTGAAGCTTGAGACCATGAAAGAAGGAGAGGTCCTGTCTGTCCTCTTGGATGACGGTGACCCCATTCGAAATGTTCCGCGCAGTGTCGAGAACGAAGGACACACCGTCTTAAGCCAGGAGCGAGTGGATCAAGCCTTTCGAGTGTTGATCCGCCGAGAGGACAGTGACTGATGAGGATGCAGTAGAAATTCCATAGGTGATGCGTTCGCCCTGACTGTGTCGAGGGCTCCTTCGAACGGAGAACAAATGACTACTCGAAGGGCCTTTCAATCGGCCGTTTAGCCTACCGCTGCTTTCTTCCTGACAGGACAATCGTGATATCTTCCCCTTGTATGTTCGATAGTCGACGATCTATCTGATGTGCGGTTCCGCGGATCACCACTTCATTCGATTTCGTCAAGTCCCAGGCCACCGCAAGCAGCCGTCGTGGAGCAAGGTGAACAAGGGCTTTCAGAACATGTGTAACAGTGTGTCGGGTGGCATAGGCAACGGTTGGAACCTCTCTTTTTACCGCATCAGCCACGCATCGAGTGAGATGTGAACCGGGAGTCGGAAGCTCTCCAAGAAAATAGAAGGATTCACACGGGAAGCCAGCAACAGTGAGAGCAGCAAGACCTGCGGAAGGTCCCGGGATCGGGATCACACGAGTTCCTTGAGCATGGGCCCCGGCGACAAGCAGCACACCTGGATCCGCGATAAGGGGAGATCCTGTATCGGCAACGATGGCAATCCTGGTTCCCTGCCGGACCCGTTGGAGAAGTACTGCAACCTTTTCCTTCAGATTCACAGGACCATAACTAGTCACCGTCGCAGAAATCCGATGATGCGCGAGGAGTTGCTGTGTCAGCTTAGGATCTTCAGAGACAACGAGATCAACGGACTGCAAGATCGCCAGAGCACGCAGGGTCAGGTCATCAGGATGGCCGATGGGGACCGCCACCACATAGACCGCACCCCTCGCATTAGGCGAGTTGGCCGAAGCCATTGACGTGCCAGCGTTTTCTTGACTCTGTTTAGGCCCCACCGATATAATTTCTCTTTACGCTGTTCGGACATCGAGCCGGAGACTTCGCGGGGACAATCCCAATGGCAGTCGTCTGTTTCATGATCACTCTGATCCTGTACATCGTGGCGACGGTGTCGTTTCTGTCCTACTCTCTCCGACGTTCTGAAGCCCTCTCAAACGTGTCTCTCGGCATCACTGCAGTCGGCTTTGTGTCCCATACGATCACCCTTATCATGCGCATGACAGGAGCGTCATCATCGGCCCCACCAAGTTTTTCCGATGCCTTGTCGTTTTTCTCCTGGATGATCATCCTGGTGCTGCTCATCGTCGAATTTCGTCATCGGATTCATGTACTGGGATCCTTCATGGTTCCCTTGGCGATCGTCTCGCTCATCTCTGCGGCGGCCCTTCCGGAAAGTGAGCCGACACTTCAACCCGTCTTTAAAACCTTGTGGTTTCATGTCACCCTCAGCATGCTGGGCACGGTAGGATTTGCCGTCGCCTTTGTTGCGGGAGTGATGTATCTCATTCAAGATCGACTCCTCAAGT
>JAHBWQ010000141.1 GCA_019636915.1 Nitrospira sp.
ATATCTGCATATTGGGCACAGTTACGGGGTCAGTGAGAGCACGGCCTATCGCAATATTCGCTGGTGCGAAGACGTGCTCATCAGGAGCGGAGCGTTCACGCTTCCGGGCAAGAAAGCCCTTCTCACCAGCGACAGGAAGTATGAGATCGTCCTCATTGATGCGACAGAAACGCCCGTGGAGCGCCCCCAAAAAAGCAGCGCCGCCACTATGCGGGCAAGAAAAAGCGCCACACGCTGAAGACGCAGCTCGTCGTGGACAAGGCCGCCGGCATGACTTCCGGCTGTTCAAGCCATCACAGGTCAGATTCCATCCCGACACCAAAGCCATCACCGACACCGGCTACATGGGCTTGCAGAAACTGCACGGCCACTCCATCTTGCCGAAAAAGCGCAGTAAGAAGCATCCCTTGAACAAGGAAGACAAGTGGAACAACCGCGCAATCTCCAGAGACCGCGTTCCTGCAGAACACGTCATTGGCGCTGTGAAACGCTTTAAAATCATCTCGAACAGGTACAGAAACCGCAGAAAGCGCTTCGGCCTGCGCTTTGCGCTCATCGCTGCGGCGTACAACAAGGAGGTAACGCCGTGAGGTTATGCAAGAGGTCTAATGAGTGAAGAGATTGATGTGCAGCAGTGCACGGTTTCAGATTCCTCATCCGCAGATCCTGCAACACCGCGCCCATGACTCTCTCAATTCTCGCTGCCTGTCCTCCACGCGGCAGGTTGCCTGCTATTCGCTGTCCGCTCCCTATTGCCACACCATTGTTGGTATTTCTCACTATGAGGGCTAGCGCTTCACCAGGTAGAGACTGAGATCCTTTTTTATATCGTACATCTTGCGCAACACGGCGGCAAGACAGGTCGTTTTCTTTTCCCCGTCATGTTGGTTGCAGACTCGTACGGCGGTGTCCCGGTGGTACTTCGCCATCCGCTCTATGGCGCCATCGATGCAGACGAATTCTTCCTCCTTGTCCAAATTGAGACAGAGGGGTCGGATGTCAGTCTTTCCGGCCGCGATGAATGACATATGGACGTTGCCGAGTCCGTGAAAGCAGCCGCACCGCTCCGGTAAAGAAAGCGCATAGCGTCCTGAGTTCATTCATCGTCCCACCAGCGTCATAGTGTCTTCGGATGACGTGCACTATCTTGTAGCGAGCGCATGCGGCTGGATAGATGTAGTGATCGCAGGGATAGAGGATGCTTTTCGTACTGGCATCTTGATGGTCCCGCCCCGCCATGTACTCCATGTAAACGCCGGTTGCACAATAGTATTCCAATGCCTGACTCTCGTGTGTTCGACAGATGTTGATGGCCGGATGAATCTCGAACCCCGACAAGTCCATGAGCGTATGCCCGATGCCGTGCGCGCAGTCGCCGGGCGAATAGGATGCAATCATGACCGGATTCTGACAGAGATCCTTGATCACCGGTCCGATGGTGGTCATGTTCAGGTGATAGCTGGAGTCCTCACCAGTCGTCGTGAGAGCCACCATTAGGAGGCCGTGCATGCACCCTGAGTTGCATCGGTCCTTGCAGATGCTCAGCCCCATGCCGACATCGCGGCCCCGTGCAAAGATGACTTTCCCTAGGTCATGCGCTTCGGAATGGCACTTCGGCTAGACGCTTTCGATTCCGTCCAAGACACCGTTGGAACCAATCACCGACACGGAGATCTCGACAAGTTGCCTGTTATGCTTCCCAACCCGACGAAGCTCCTGAATGAATTTCTCTCATTGCTTCTGTGTGCCTTGCGGGTCTACGAAGAGCGGGTTTTGAAATGCGACCGCCTCTTCCGGACCCATTTCTTCGACAGCGATGGGGTCGAATGCCAAGCTCAGTGATGAGGCATGCACAAGCAGGAGAGCACAGAGAACAACTTGTCTGCACAAGGAGACGAGCTTAGGTCCGTTCACGGACGGAATATAACAGGAGCTCAACTCGGATTGAAAGTCGTGCAGCAACAGCATCGCGATCAATGCATCCAAATATGAGTCTTGACTGCATTGATCGAGATGTAGACTAACGTCTTGATCTTAGGACCACTCGTCAGTGCATACATCCAGCCACTAATACAGCATGGAATAGAGAACGGCTAAGCCTGCGTTTGAAAGGGATTACGCAGCATGCAGTGTTCGACTCAGCATGACCTTAGGAAATCCTGCTACCAGGCCGAACTGCGCCGAACTGCTTTAACGCGTCATACGTCTTATGTGGAGAAGCAGTTCCGACGACGAAACGATCAGAGATGAGGGAGGAAATTCAGATGGCTTGATTGGGAACCAGCACGCATCGTTACGGTTGTTCACCGCTGTCACTTCTGACAAAATCATACAGGACCTTGACAGTCAGAATCTCACCGTCTCCCGGTCTTTAATTTGGCATAGAGGGAGCAGCCTTTCTGCTCTCGGAGGTCACAGGCTTTGCCGTAATGCCTGAGGGCTTCCGTGTCGTCGGATTTGACGCCCCGTCCGACCTGATAGATCACACCGAGGTTGATGCACCCCTTGGCATCGCCGTCGTCACAGGCTTTCCGGTAAAGAGTCGCTGCACGCACATCATCCTGCTTAATCCCGTTGCCCGCCGCATACATCGAACCGAGATTGGAGCAGCCTCTGGCGCTCCCGCCGTCACAGGCCTTCCGGTAGAAATCGGCGGCTTGAAACTCGTCCTGCGGAACCCCGGTCCCCTCGGCATGCATCACGCCGAGGTTGTAACACCCCCTCGCACTTCCGCCGTCACAGGCCTTCCGGTAGAAATCGGCGGCTCGAATGTCGTCTTGTTGGATACCGACTCCCGCCGCAAACATCGCGGCGAGGTTGTAGCAGCCCCTTGCGTTCCCGCTCTCACAGACCGACTTATAGAGATCGGCGGCCTGCACCTCGTCCTGCTGGACCCCGATTCCGGATGCATACATGACGGCCAGATTGTAGCAACCCTTCATATTCCCAGCGTCGCAGGCTTTCCGCGTGAAATCCGCCGCTTGCACCTCGTCCTGCTGGACCCCAGTCCCCTCGGCATACATCACGCCGAGGTTGTAGCAGCCCCTCGCCTCTCCGCCGTCACAGGCTCTCCGTGAGAAGACCGCAGCTTGCACATCGTCTTGTTGAACCCCGACTCCCTCGGCATACATCACGCCAAGATTCGAGCAGCTACTCGAATCGCCGATGTCACAGGCTTTTCTAAACATGGCCGCCGCTCGTGTCTCGTCCGGCTTCACCCCTTCGCCTTTCATATGCAACAACCCAAGCGCGTTACAGGCGGTCGGCGTCCCCCGCTCACAGGCGGCTTTCAGCTGCTGGGGTTGGTCTGCGGCCTCCGCGGGATGCATTCCGACCAAGACCAGAACTCCGACGACAATGCAGGCAGGGAGCAACGTGCGAACCGTCATGGCATACCCTCCGAAGAAGCAGCAATAAGGTGAGCGGGCGCAGTCTAGCGAGATTCCCCGTTCAGATTCAAGGCGGAAGCGAGGCCATCGACGGGCATCAGTCTCTGCCGCGACTCCGTGCGGTCCCGCAGTCCGGTGCGTGACACGTTGCGACGCGATCGATGAAAAAACACCGGGATCCGCACCCCACACCGCCTCGTCACCGTTCGGATTCCAGACCGTCCTCCTCGAAATCAAGACACGCGAGCGAAGCCGACCGATCCACACCATCGTAAAACCTCTCGACGGTGACGATCAACCAGGTTCGCACCGCCCACCCCCATGATTTCGCCCCATGCACCCGTTGCAAAGTGAATCTGGAAGGCGATAGGATCCGTTTCCCTCTTGCCCGATTCATACATGTCGGAGGGAAAGGCGTCGCCATCGGCACGAACACCTGTAGCCCGCATGATTCATGACGGTGCGTGGCCTTTGGACAGGCCTGCGCTGACCTTGTCGAAGAGCTCAGAGGCTCACGCCTAGTCGAGCGACGAAATCGCACGGACCGCACATTGTGTAGAGCGTCTGAATTCGGAACCGGAAGACGCTTCACGAATGACGAATATTATCGCAGCAGCGACTCCGCGAGTGCAGCAGACGCGTTCATGAATAAGGCAGGGTGGTCCTGCCGCCTGTGATGTCCGAGCGGAGTCCATAACCACATCCGTGCCGTGAGGCCCGTGAGTAGGGCGTCAATCCATGTGTCTTCAACGCACGATATCCCATTTGGGTAGGTCAACCATGCTTGTGAAACTCTCATCCTGTGCACTCGTCACCATCACTCTACTCTACGGCAATGTACCGGCTTCAGTTGCAGCGGCTCAACCGATGGGGGTGTCCCCATCCCCAGCCATCCAACACAATCGTCTCCAAGCGTCATCGTTACCCCTCCACGTGTCGTCCTACGGCCTCCGGCAAGGACCACGACTTGCTCCGTCCGACCGGACCGCCCCTCAGGTCTATAGAGTCGACGACGAGTCACTCCGAGGCGCGACAGACAACCAGGCCTTGGACGAATTGGGCATGGCCAGAAACAATCTCCAGGCGGCCAAGCAGAAGATCGACGAGCTCAAGCAACGCGTTGGTGAGCTCGTGCTGCAGCTCCATGCCAAGGACACGGAAATCGCCGCCTTACGGTCGAATGCCATCGAGAATTCCAAGAAGTTTCGGGAGGATCTCGCCTCACAAACCGAGGAACTGAGCCAAGCCAAACGCCGAGTGACCGAAGTGGAGCAACAGATGGCGGCGACCGCAAAGGGGCAGGAACTCACCCAAGCCAAGCGCCGCATCGCCGAAGCCGAACAACAGACCGCCAAGAAAGACCAGGACCTTACGCAAGCCAAGCGCCGTATCGCCGAAGTGGAACAACTGACGGCCAATAAAGAGCTGGAACTGAACCAGGCCAAGCGCCGCATCAACGAGGCCGAGCAACAAACGGCGGGGAAAGAGCAGGAGCTGCTCCAGATTAAACGCCGCGTCAGCGACGCCGAACAGCAGACGGCGAAAAAAGACCAGGAGGTGGTCCAGACCAAGCGCCGCGTCACCGAAGTCGAACAACAGCTGGCAGGGAAGGAACAGGAATTAACCCAGGCGAGACGCCGCGTGGCCGAAGTCGAGCAACAGCTGACGTCATCAGGGCGTGAACAAGAACTGGCCCAAGCCAAACGCCGGGCCACGGACGCGGAACAACTGATCGTGAAAAAGGAGCAAGAGCTGACGCAGGTGAAGGACGAGCTGAAACAAGTCAGTCAAAAGTTCGCCGATGTGAATCCTCAACTCGTGGCGAAAGAGGCGGAACTCGCTCGCACCAAACAAATGCTGGTGGATGTTGAGTTGAACACCAATGCCAACACCAACGCTTCAAAACAGACCGACTCTGCGCCCGCTCAAGACGAACCCCCTCCCGCCCTGTCGCTTCAGTCGATCGATCAGACCCTCTCCGCATCCACCTTGCTCGGGCCCAACGCGGAGGCCGGCGATGAGGAAGAAACCCTCACGCTCATCGGAAACAGCGATCTCCGCAAAATCAGTGAGAGCCTGACGAGCCTGCTCCAACCGGAGCTGAAGAAGGGCACGGTCACCGTCAGACAGCGCGGCAATAAATTAACCCTGGCACTGGCCAATGGCGATCTCTTCTCCACCGGTGACGCAACGGTGACCCTCGGAGGCACCTCCTTACTCGAACGGATCGGAGCCGTCTTACACGGATCCCGATATCAGGGAATCGAGGTAGCGGGACATACCGACAATACCCCCTTCCGGTCCGACCTGCGAAAGGGCTTTCGCGATAATCAGGAACTCTCCAGAGCCAGGGCAGACTATGCCGTGCAAGTACTGATCAACGGAGGTCTGCAGAACGACCGAGTCAAAGCGGTGGGCTATGGGGACAGTAAACCGATCACGACGAACGATACGGACAAGGGCCGAAGCAAGAACCGACGATTGGAAATCGTGATTACTCAGACACCGGAATCAGGAATCGCCCTAGGCGAGGGGAAAACGCAAGTCGGTAAGAAACCCCAGGATGGGCCACACAAGCGGTGACCCATCGCTGAGAACTCAGCACCGGCAATGCCATAGGAGGAATTGTTCAGGAGCTCCGCCTCCTAACTTGTCGGTGACTTATACGTTTGTTGGAACCCGTGAAATTCCAGCTGGATCGCCTCAATCCTGCTCCGATCCAAACCGACATTAGCCCGATCCGTCAGTGAGAGCGTCCAGGCCGTGAACGGACCGATCAAGGGAACATAGGACGAATTCTGATAGTCTCCTTTACAGGCGAGGGTGCCGCTGATACCGCCGTGCTCCAAGGCCTGACCGGGATTCTCCACATACTGGCCGTCTTTGTCCCACTGGACCTTGGAATGTTGATACTTAAAGGAGAATTCCTCCAGCGGCGCATGCTCAAATGAGACGGGGTTCAGGTCTTTACCGCAAACCGTTTCAATCCCCGCAGGCTGGATCATCACATGGCACATGGAGTCCTTCGTTTGCACGCCCCGGATCCAGGCCCGCACTCTGGTCAAGCGGGTGTTATAAAATGGTGCGAAGGGATGCTCCTGTGCGATCGAGAGTCGGCTCGGCGGAGGAATGTGAAACGTGGCCACCCCCGTCTTCTTGAAGTCGGCAAATTCCTTCGGATAGCCGCGCGTGATGGGAAATTCTGTCATCGTCGCGATCGTGTCCAAGAGGACCGCTTGTTCTTCCGCAGACAGTTCAGTCAGCCGCAGCCGCAGACCATCCGCTGCTTTCCCCCATTGCAGCCCCAGTTGCACCAGGGTGCTATGCCCCATGCCCTGCAGCGAGCCTCGCTCCGGCAAATGCTTTCCATTTTCGACAATGAGCGTGTTTCGGTGATTCTCCACAACCATGCGCTTGAGTTGGTCGGCGTTGCGAATTCCGGTGCGCAGGAGAAAAAGAGAAATGGCGCAGCGGGCCGTCAATTGGGAGTCATCCATTTCACGGAAGAACTCTTCCCCATTTGCACTGAGTTCGCCGAGCTTCTTGATGACCGCCTGTCGTTGCTCAGCCGGAGACCGCGTCGCCACTGCCTCAGCCGTCCATCCATATGCCGCGCGAAGCACATCGCCCCGCGTGATCTGAAAATAGCCTTTGAGCGCCGTCAGCTCCGCTCCGTCGCGCAACATGTCCTCGCCCTTGTCGACCACTTGCGTCCCCCTGGTATCGAAGATCCGGATATGAAGCTTCAGGTCGATCAATGCCACGATCGCAAGCCCCTGCCCGCTCGTGGGTAGTTGACTCGTGGTGGCAACCGCGACAAACTGCACGCGATACACATTCTTCGGTTGCAAGAACACGGCGATGCCGGTGCGATCGATAACATTGCCCCCTGCTTCTTCGTCGGGAAACGGCTGACACATCTGTTTTTTGGCAAGACTGTTGGTCACCTCAGAGGTTCGACTGGTAAGCAGGTGTTCGGTCGCGCCACTCAGCACAGCGTGATTCATCTCATTGGGCTTGCCCAGTTTCAGCGTCTCGTACAAGGCCGTTTCTGGCGTAAGGCTCCAAAACCGATAGGCGCGACTCGCCAAATAGAACTGCGCCAGACAGCGTTCACGAGTGCGGTTGTACAACGCTGTCACAAAGGCCGTTTCGTTCGGCAGATCGGGAACAGCCTGGGCGGTCATCAATTGTTCGATCGCCCCGATCTGCCCTTTGGTCGTGCTGAGCTCTCCGGCTACGCGGACATACTCTTGGGCCAGGGTGTTGTACTCTTCCAGCACCACATTGCGCCGCTGTACCGCGTCCACGTAGGCATGCATCGCTTTCGTGGCCGCCTCTACTTCTGGCTTCGTCGAGAACTGGTCGAGCAGCTCGTCAAATTCTTGCTGCGCGACCACCAGGCGATAGGCATCGGGGTCATCGAGCTGAATCTGTTCGGGATCGTTCGGGTGGCGAGCATCTTTGATGGTTCGATAGGCCTCGCTCAACGTCGTAAGCTTGTTCGAAAAGCTATCTACCTTACGCAGGAGGCGCTTGCGGTTGACAGGCTGTCCCTCATCATTTGGAAGCGTGTCCATGGCTTTGGTAATGAGTTTGGCGCTCTGACTCGTGAGAGTCGTAAAGGCCGTGAAGGCCCCATGACCGGCCAGCTCACGTTTACCCGACCGACCTTCCTGGAACGGGCTCCCGATAAACGCCAAGTTGAAAACACAGTCAATGAAATCTTCTGGCGTCAGGCCAAAGCAGGTCTTCACCCACTGTTGCAGCTTCTGAAGCGATGGTCTCAACGCAGCCTGGGCGCTGGCAACCTTCGCATCTTCAGCAGGAATCTTCGTCTTGATATAGTCGATCAAGGTCGATCGGAGTGTAGGCTGACTGTCCTCTAGCGCTTTAATCTGTGCCCCTGCCTGCGTGATCGCAGCCGTCCGTTGTTCCTGGATGGCTTTGGCGTCCTGGAGAGCCCGACTGTATGCATGATAGACTGTTTCTCGCCTCTCGAGCTGCCCGAGCGCGTCCTTCAACGGCGTAATATAGAGATCGGGCGACCCGAGCGGAACAAAGTTCATGGTGTGGCCAAAATAGTCCTGCTCGGCCCCCAGCCGCTGGGTCAGACCGAGCACCGTCGTTTGAATCCCCTCCCGAACCAGCATGTCGCTCTCGGCCGAAAAGAGCGGAAGGAGCTTCTGCCCGACACAGAGAAACTCCAGCAAGGCCTGCAGCTCCACTTTCAGGTCATCGGCCTCCGGGGCTTGGGCAAACCGATACGCATCCCACTGAAGATACCGCAGCCGTACGGTCTCGAGGAGCATGTGGAGATGACTGACCCGCGCGATGCCGCGCAAGGCTGTGCGTGTGTCTGTCGCCGTCGTAGCCGGTGCCATAAGATTCACCCCGTGCACCAGCAAGACGCGCCCCCACTTTCCCTGTGATGCATTAGCAAAGTCTGGTTTTCGCTCTCTGGATTGATTTCCTGCGTATCCGAGTCTCCCGTGCTCCTTAAAGTATGGACTCGGCCGACCGTGTCGAAGAGTTCGTTTTGCTGAAAGGCCCGGGGGCTCCACCCCATCTGGTCCAATGGAACCATCGCTCCCTCGCTTCCCGTTGACTCCAGAAGCACCTGGCTGCGCGACCACGGTAATGCGTTGTTTATAGGTAGTACTATCACCTTTCACATCGTTCACAACCACAAGACAGGAACCACTTTCTCCTCCCTGCCCCCCAGCACCACCCCGGCCGCCCCATCCCTCTGGGCCCCCAGGCCCCGGTGGCACATACTCATAGTAGGGATGCTTATCAAACAGGTCTGGGTAATACTCATATAAATATCCAGGTCCGCCTGCACCACCGTTGGCCCCTGGTTGTCCATCCTGGCCATCCTGCCCGGCTCCGCCGGACGCACAAAGCTTCACATCCATAGAGTCCTGCCACGTCTCGCAAACAATATAGATGTCACCAGCGGCCTTTCCAGTATCCCCCGTGCTCCCATCCTCCCCATCAGGCCCTTGCTTCCCCGAACCAGGCATAATCGGGTGCATCTTCTCAAATATTTGGACATACCATCCGGCTGGTGTCCCCGTTCCATCACCGTCCATTGCTCTTTGAGGCTTTGGAAGCTTGGCCTTTGCTGGAGGGAGCCCGCTCACGTCAATCTCCGCCTGCACCGATCCGATCGCCATCGTACGCACTTCCCTCGCAAAGATCGCAATGTGCCGGCCCGGCGCGACAATGCGCCCACGGATATAGACCACATCGCCGAACACCAGTAGGTGCGTCGGCGCTTCACGAGGCACACGAAATGTCCCCGGCACCAGTGCCAACGAGTCCTCCTGCGTCAAGGTGAGTTCTTCCGAGGTTTCGATGACTGTCACCAATTCGCCCTCCGCGAGCGCTCTCGGCACATTAGGATGGCTCTCCTCGGCTGTCCGTGGAACGGCCCCGCTCATGGCGGTAAACGTCCCCTTCATGGCATCGACCACACCATGGGGGAAGAACCCTACCGGCTTTGAAACGGCGTTCGGATTAGTGGAGGCCGGCGGCTGATATTTCCCCTGCTGGGTCATCAGGCTGATGGCATAGGTGGCTACCGCTGATTCGAATTTCTGCAAGATCGTGTGGTCCTTGGTTGTGTAGCAGCGAAAGCTTTGATCCGGCAACACGCTGTTTTCCTGTACCGTTCCCATTGTGATATTCCTCGTGATGTGGACGAAACCGTATTGGTCGTCGCCCCGGTTAAGCCCCTCGCCGCTGGACGCGGCGCCCCCTAGCCCAAACCGGCTGCAATATTCTCGTCGAGACCCTGTGCTATCGCGTTACGAATCGCCCCCAGCCTCTGCGCCATCATCTCCATGAGATATACCCTCTTCTCTTTCCCCGTGAGACCGGCTTCCGCATTCAAGGATTCTTCATACTTTTCCAATATCTTCCCTGCTCCGACCTCGTACTCTCGGAGCATGTCAGTTAAGCGCCACGCCAAGCCACGAATATCCAGAGGATTCTCCTGGCGTTTCGCCCAATCGTCCAAGTGGTCACCGAGCGCACTAGAAAACAGCTTCTCTAGATCCTTAACCGCCTCCTTCCCACCAGCGAGTCGTACGGAATTCACCAGCGTATTTTTTGTTGCCTTCCACAGCTCGCGCAAAGATCCGATCTTGGACGCCGCGAGCGTCTCTTCATAAAAGCGCGGCAAGCTTGGATCTTCTCGCTTCTTCTGAATCATGGTGCAGACGTTTTCCGACAGTTGTACCTGCTCCTTCAGTTTCTGTCCCGCCACTGAATCCTTAAGCTGTGAGGCCCAGGATCGATGCTGTTCGAGTAGAGTAGTGGCAATCCGAGAGAGCTGGAACAAGGTGTCATCCTTCCTAAAGTGGGAATACCCCCACGCATTCGGGATACTGGGCTCGTTTAAGACCGCTTTTGCCGCCTCGCCAAGACTGTTCACTGCCGTGATCTGTTTCTCTATCAACATCCGAGCGATCGACAGCTCCTGAGCCTTTCCGGGATAGTCCGATGTTCCGATGGTTTGGACAAGTGCTGTCATGGAAGTCGCAGCCTCTTGCCATTCGAACAGGGACTTGCTCACAGAAGCAGGGTCCGGAAGGCTCACCCATTGGCCGTCCTGTGGACGTCTTTCGCCTATGCGCATGAAAATCCCCGCGACAGACAGGTTTTTGACCGCGAGCGCAATGGCTCTGGCCTGGCCCTCACGGGGGTCCTCCCGTTTGAGGGTGTTCCGAGCGGCGCTGAATGGACTGTCCATTTCGAATCGCCCCTGCAGCGCCTCAGTCACCTGTCGAGAGATTTCGAATGCCAGGGTGTTAAGGTGCGCGCGCACCTGATCATCCACAACGGTCTCCAGCCGTTTTGGATCCTCGCTGTAGTTCTGCTCGAGAAGAGCGTTCTGGAACTCAATCCCCGCCCTGATTGAGTCGGCAATATCGGTCATCTTACTCAAGTCTGTCCGTTGATTCCGATCCCGCATCAGCGCATTCCATTGCTCAAGCCAATGGCCAATGCCCCCCTTCCGCTCCGCGAATTCCAGCACTTCGAACAGTTGGGTATCAAGCTTTGAAAGATTGTCTGTGAGCTCAAGTGAGAGCTTGTAGTCATTAAAATATCCCGCTAAGTCCGCACTGCTCTCCTTCGCACGTCCCCTCAATTCAGAGACAAGGTCGTTGATCGGCACTGTACTAATCTCAGTCAGGCGGGTTGTCGTAGCGTCCAGACTTTTCCGGGCATCCGCAATGATACTTGTTGCTGCCCGGGCAGCCCGCTTCTCAGGATTCTTGGTATCCCTGCCAGCCGCTCTCTCCTTTCGTTGAGCCTCTCGTTCGACTTCATCATACCGATCGGCATATTCGAACTTTTCTAGAATTGAGGTAAGCTCGAAAAAGTGGACGCCTTCAACCTACAATGAGAGGGCTGGAGGTGTGAGATGGAACAGGTCCCGCGACAGCAGTATACGAAGGAGTTCCGGGAGCAGGCGGTGCGGCTGGTCTTGGAACAACATGTGACGATTCCGGAGGCCGCCCGACGCCTCACCATGTCGGGCAGAACTCTCGAGCGCTGGGTGTGTCGAGCCCGGCAGGGCCAGCTCGCAACGCTGGGGGAGAGCCGACGGCCCGTGACGGATCTGGAAGCCGAGGTGTCCCGGCTCAAACGGGAACTCGCTGAAGCGCGGATGGAGCGCGACATCTTAAAAAAAGCCACCGCGTACT
>JAHBWQ010000142.1 GCA_019636915.1 Nitrospira sp.
AATTTCCGGTGCCACGTCACTCATCGCAAACCTCCTTATTAGAACATCTATGGATGATGGCTGTACTGAGGTCTCGGATAGGTAGGACCCCACGCGAACCATAAACTTTGTAACCTGTGTTTTGAAGGGATGTCAACGGCCCGATAGGCCTACAAGTTGACATGCGCGGGCATGGGCTGTGGGAGAGATGGACTTACGAGGTCTGCAATTCTCGGAATCCCAGCATCCGCCCGGCCGGGGCTGCGGTTCGGTAGTTTCGCACGCGAACCGCACGACCAAGCAGAGGAAGGTCGAGCGTGGTTCCCACCTTCATCGGTTGGCCCAATCGCAACACTTCGGTGCCCGACGCAGACAGAATGTCTTTGGCGGAATTGTCAGGGAGTCCCTTCGCCGAAAACAGTTCAATCTCGTCCACCCCAAACTTGCTGAGGCCAAGTGAATACGACCAGACCCGGTCTGGATGCGCGGTGTCGTCATGAACAATGGAGACGTGGTCATCCAGAAGGAAACTGGAAAGCGCGCGTTGCTGCCAATCCGAGGGGTTCACGTAGGCCTGCGTGATCACATCATAGGCGGTGCCTTGTGACAACAGTGTCAAACAGCGCGCCAGTCGTGCCGCTAGGAGGACGGTATCCGGCATGTCCCGAGGAGAGGCAATCGAGGGAGCGATGGCGCCCATAAGCTCATGTTCCCAGGACAATTGTTTCATGATCTCCGCGACATGACTGGCCGGAAGCGGCATGACCACATGGGCCGACCATGGGCCGTGGGTGGCTTGCCAGGACTCGGATGATCCTTCTTCGTGCTGAATCACGAGCGGTCCGCCGTACTCTCGGTCGTACAGGGCCTTTACTTCGTCCGTACCGGGGGCGGTGCCTCGATATCCGATAAAGTAGAGCGGGGGGCGTTTAGCCGAAGGTTTGGGCGACTTTTTTCGAATTCTCATTTGCCGGCTTTCTTGGCCTTGCGACGATCTTCCGGGTGTAACAGTCGCTTCCGCAGGCGAAGGTTTTGTGGAGTGATCTCTACCAGTTCATCGGCTCCAATATATTCCAACGCGAACTCTAAGGTCATCTCACGCGGAGGGGTCAGCACCAAGGCCTCGTCAGACCCGGAGGCGCGCATGTTAGTGAGATGCTTCTCCTTGCACACGTTCACGTCGAGATCCTCATCGCGGCTGTTCTGGCCGACGACCATGCCACGGTAGACGTCGATGCCGGGTCCGATGAACATGGCCCCCCGTTCCTGGGTCATGAAGATGGCGTACCCTGTGCTGACCCCATCTTCGAATGCCACGAGTGAGCCATGCGGGGCGACGATCAGATCACGTTCTTCCGCCCGCTCATAGGCCGAAAACACATGATGCATGATGACGGTTCCGCGGGTCTTCGCCAGCAACACGTTCTTCAACCCCATGATGCCGCGGGTCGGAATGTGATATTCCAGATGCATCTCGCTCGTGCCGACGTCAGAGTGAATCAGCCGCATGTGCCGCATCTCGCCGCGGCGTTTGCCGATCTCCTCGATGACGGTGCCCTGATAGGTCTCCGGTACCTGAATGGTCAGCTCCTCGTACGGCTCCATGACGGTGTCGCTTTCACGATGGAGAATGACTTCCGGTTGGGAGACCTGCAGCTCATACCCTTCCCGTCGCATCTGTTCAATCAACACGGAGAGATGAAGCTCGCCTCGTCCTGCCACAAGAAATCGATCGGCGCTGTCGGTCTCATTGACGCGGAGCGAGACATTGGTCTCCAGCTCTTTGAACAGGCGCTCGCGTAAGTGGCGGGAGGTGAGGAACTTCCCCTCGCGTCCGGCGAAGGGACTGTTATTCACAGAGAAGGTCATCTGAACCGTCGGCTCGTCGATCGTCACGCGTGGGAGTGCGAGCGGATGCTCCGCATCGGCGATGGTATCTCCGATGCTCACTTCATCAAGCCCTGCGACCGCGACGATTTCTCCGGCCGCCGCTTGTTCCATGTCGGCTCGGTCCAGGCCGGAATAGACGGCCAGGTCGGACACTCGTCCGGGAATCTGGGCGCTGTTCTTTCCGAGGACCATAACATTCTGTCTCCGGGCAATTGAACCGGACTGGATCTTGCCGATCCCCATCTTGCCCTTGTAGGAATCTTGCACCAGAGCCAGGACGAGAATTTGGAGCGGGGCATCGACGGTAATCGCCGGGGCCGGGATCTTCTCCAGCACCGTATCGAGCAACGGCGCGATATCCGTTCCTGGTTTGTTCACGTCCAGCGTGGCGATGCCTTTAATGGCTGATGTGTAGACGATCGGAAAATCGAGTTGTTCGTCCGTGGCGCCGAGATGAACAAAGAGATCGAAGGTGCGGTTGACGACATCGTCGATCACCGCGTCCGGACGGTCGATCTTATTGATGACGACGATGGCTTTGTGGCCCAACGCTAAGGCTTTCCGCAACACGAAGGTCGTTTGCGGCATGGGCCCTTCTTTCGCATCGACCAGAATTAAGACGCCGTCGACCATTCGCAAGGTTCGTTCGACTTCTCCGCCGAAGTCGGCGTGGCCCGGCGTGTCCACGATATTGATCTTCACGCCTTTGTACGTCACGCTGGCGTTTTTGGCCCGGATGGTGATCCCGCGTTCTCGCTCCTGATCCATGGAGTCCATGATCCGTTCGCCCATGTCGTCGATCTTCCTGTGGACGTGGGTCTGGCGGAGAATGGCATCGACGAGCGTGGTCTTGCCATGATCGACGTGGGCGATGATCGCGATATTGCGGATATCGTTCCGACGGTCATGAGGGGCGCGTACAGTGGACATGGTGACGGTGCTTCCTTAAATAAATAGATGGCAAAAAAAGACGCCATTCAGTCATGGCGCAAACAGAGGAGTATACCCAAATGAGATCTTGGGTACAAGGAAGATTTTTCGGGAAGAAGACCAATCAAGAAGTTACGGGTTCTGTGTGCGTAGTGGCTGGTGATCACGCCTAGCCGACTAGGTTGATGAGACGGTTAATTCTGACGACGAGCTGTTGTGGATGAAGTGGTTTAAGAATGTAGTCGTTCGCACCATTCTCGAGTGCTCGTTTGACATCCTGTGCGTTGTTATCGGATGTCAACATGGCAACTGGCACTTCTTCCCATCCTGCCTGCTTTCTGATGTAGGTCAGGAGGTCTAGTCCGCTAACCACAGGGAGCTGAATGTCCAACAAGACAAGGTCGGGTGGTGGCATGGAGTCGATCAGGCCTTGCGCGCTTTGACCATCCTTGGCATGGATCACCTCATACTGAGCTTGTTCTAGATTCAAGCGGATCAGGTCGGCCGTATCTTCCTCGTCTTCCACCATCAACAACAGCATAGAGGTAACCGTCCTTTCTGGTTCGTCCGTTAAGGGCGGGGGGTCAGTCGAAGACCACCTGAACCGATTCAAGATAGACTGCGAGTGCCTTCAGCTCCGTCTCAATCGGGGATTGCGTTCCAGCCTTCGCGGCCTCCTCAATCGTTGCCGCCATGGCGGCGAGTTGGTCGAATCCATACATTCCACCGGCCCCCTTCATGCCATGAGCGATCCGAGCGGTGGCCTTAAGTTCTGTTGGGCAAGGGCCTCATACATAGCCGCTACCTCTTTCTTGCGATTAGCAAGAAACCTCGGCACCAGCGGTTCGAACGCGGGATCAATGTGGACGATAATGTTGTCTCCATTCTCCCTCGGTTCCGTGGGAGCATAATCACGCATTGTTGATGTCACCCCAGAACATCTCGTGTATGGTGATACGACGAAACCGTTAGGCTGCCTGCTGTGCGTCAGCGTCGGTATACCGCTCGATGAGTTCGAGCAACGTCTGTTTCTTGATCGGTTTGGTAAGGTGCGTGGTGCAGCCGGCCTCGAGACTCTTCGCAAGATCTTCTTTGAATGCGTTGCCAGTCAGGGCAATGATCGGAGTCGGCTTCCATTGGTGCTCCTCTTCCCAACGGCGAATGGCTCGTGTTGCCTGAATCCCATCCATAACCGGCATCTGTAGATCCATGAACACCAAATCGTACTGAGCCGATTGAAATTTCTCGATGGCGATCTGTCCGTGCTCTGCCATCTCAAGTGAGTAAGGTGTGTTCTTGAGGTACAGGTTGATGACGTCACGGTTATCTTCGAGGTCCTCCACGAGCAGGATACGGACTGGACGACGAGCAGGTGGTGGCTCGACTGGCTTCGCATACTGTACCGATGCTGAGGCGGTAGGCTTCTGCTTGAGGGCAAATGCAAGCGACTCGATGAGAAGCCGACGACTGATAGGCTTATAGACATAGCTTGATATGCTGATAGCTGCGGTTTGTCGAGCGTCATCTCCTAGTCTCTCGGAGAGAGACATCACAAGGGGGAGGGTGGCGTACTTCGGTCGAGTGCGGATGGCCTGTCCGAGGTCCAGTCCGTTCATGTCCGGCATTTGGTAGTCCAGGATTGCGACGTCAATCGTATGGCCTTCCCGCTCTGCGCGGTCGAGTTCCGTTAACGCTGCGGTGCCGTTCTCGACTTCGACCAGTAGCACGCCCAACCGGGACAGATATTCGCGAATCACGACGCGATGGGATTCGGTATCGTCCACTAGCAGAATGCGTCGGCCATGGAGGTTTATGGGAGGTAGTGGCGACAGCGCGTCAAGAGGCGGAGTCTCTGGCAATGGCAGGGTGAACTCAAAAATTGTTCCAGTCCCAAGCGCACTGTCGACGCGGATGTGTCCGCCCATCGCTTCCACAAGGCGTTTTGAAATACTCAACCCCAGCCCGGTCCCGCCATACTTGCGAGTTATCGATGAGTCGATCTGCGTGAAGCTCTCAAAAATGGTCGCAAGTTTGTCCTCGGGAATCCCAATTCCGGTATCGGTGACTGAGCAAAGAATGCAGTCCCGTTGGGTTTCGTCCGGCGTGAGTCGTATGAGGATTTCTCCGTGCTCGGTAAACTTGATGGCATTGCCCACGAGATTTACCAACACTTGACGGAGGCGTGTGGGATCTCCCGTCACGAACATCGGGATGTCCGAATGGATAAAGGTTATCAGCTCAAGCTGTCTGGCGTGGGCTCGGATGGCCAAGAGTTCGGCCGTCTTATCGATGAGGTCATGGAGGTCGAACGGCACGGAATCAATCTCTAAGTAGCCAGCCTCGATCTTTGAGATGTCGAGGATGTTGCTGATCAGGTCCAGGAGGCTCGTCGCCGCACGATTGAATCGGCCGACATATTCTTGTTGCTCGACGGAAAGAGCGGTTTGTTGTAGCAGTTCTGCCATGGCGACGATTGAGTTGATCGGCGTTCGAATTTCGTGGCTCATGGACGCGAGAAATTCACTCTTGGCCTGAGTGGCTGCCAGGGCTTTCCGGTGTGCGAATGCTAACTCGATGTTCTTGGCGGTAATTTCAGCGGTATACCGCTCCAGCTTCTCTTCTGCCACCTTCCGCTCGGTAATATCTCGAAGGAGGCCGGTGAAGCGGCGACGGTCTCCCCAATTCATTTCGCTCACGGCGAGGTCGAGAGGGAACGTGGAGCCATCTTTGCGAAGTCCGATCGCTTCGCATCCAGTACCGATGATTTTGGCCTGTCCTGTTTGCTGATAGTGGGCTAGATAGCCGTCGTGCTCGCTCTGGTAAGGCTCCGGCATGAGCCGCTTGACGTTCTGTCCAATCATCTCAGCGGCGGTGTAACCAAAGAGCCGCTCGGCAGCGGGATTGAACGACTCAATGGTCCCCTGCTCGTCGATGGTGATGATGCCGTCGACGGCATGGTCGACGATTGCACGTAGCCGCATCTCTTGATCTCGGAGGGCCATCTCGGCCCGCTTGTGAGCTGTCACATCTCGGCAGGTGCATAGGAGCCAGTCGTCAAGAGTGCTGTGGGAAGGAAGGATGGCTAACGAGACCTCGATGGCGACCGGATCACCTGATTTTGTCTTTCCAGTCACTTCTCCTCGCCAATGACCTTTTCCCAGGAGTATCGGGAAATAGGAGTTTTGAATTCTGTTCTGCCACTCAGGCGTATAGAGGGTGGTCCACGATTGCCCGATCAAGTCAGTTGGTTCATACCCGTACATCGCGGCGTGGACTTGATTCATATAGGTGTAGTACCCCTCGCGATTGAGTAAGGCCATTCCATCCGTGCCATGGTCAATGGCAAAACTGAGCTTGGCTTGAGAGAGCTTGGCCTGTTCCGCTGCGGTCGCAGCAGCTTCCAGCTGGATCTGACGCCGGCGGAGTTCCAGCAGGTTCATGACCTGACGTCCTAGGACGGTGAGCGCGTGCCGTTGATCGGCGGTGAGTTGCCGAGGCACCCGATCGATGACGCAAAGAGTCCCGAGCGCGTACCCGTCATGAGTGAGGAGTGGAATGCCTGCGTAAAAGCGGATGAAGAGTTTCTCAGTGACTAACGGATTGTCAGCAAAACGGGGATCGTGAAGGGCGTCGTGTACTTCAAGGATTTCTCGTTGCAAGATGGCATGTGCGCAGAACGCGATGTCACGAGGTATTTCACAAACGGTCACCCCGACTTTTGCCTTGAACCACTGTCTGAAAGGATCGACCAAACTGACCAGTGCGATGGGGGTCTGGCAGAGCTTGGCAGCTAGTTCCGCAATGTCATCGAAGGCGTGCTCAGCTTCGGTGTTAAGGATCTCGTATCGATGTAAGGCTTCAAGCCGATAGGGTTCATTCTCTGGGAGTGGAGCCTTCATAGGCTTTGTGACGGACTAGGCTTTTGCACGGATCACCGTGTTGCCTTGCGGAATGATGAGCAAGGAGAAAGAACACCGGCGCTTCGTCCTTCCTTGCAAACGAGGGGGCATTTGTGCAATTACCTAAATAAATAATAGTTTTGAATCATCCAACATTTTATCTAAACCGTCAACCATATGAGGAATTGTGTGCACCGGTTGGGTGGAAAGCCTTGCTTGAGTTTTCACACGGCGCATTGTAAGTTCTGACGTACCTCACGACTCACGTCGACAGGACTCCATACTCGATGCCGAACGACAGTCGATTGATTGGAAGAAATCAGGAACAGCCACGTCGTCGTCTGCGCCGATGGCAAGTCATCGTGCTTGGTGTGATGGCTGCCATGATCGTGGGTGCCACGACGGTTGCGGGGGTCATTTGGCATTTTGCCCAAGATCTGCCCTCGCTCGATCTGCTCCAAAACTATCAACCGAGTTTGGTCACGACCGTCTATTCAGATGATCGTCAGCCGATCGGCCAATTCTTCATTGAACGCCGCATTCTCACCCCGCTGGCCGACATTCCGAAGACCTTAACGCAAGCGGTCATCGCGACGGAAGACGCGCGGTTCTTTGAGCATCCGGGATTGGATTATGTCGGCATGTTGCGTGCCGCCTGGACGAACATTCGGCATGGGGGAAAGAAGGTCGAAGGCGCCAGTACGATCACGCAACAATTGGCCCGGTCGCTGTTCTTGTCGTCGGAACGCTCCTATGAGCGAAAAATTCGCGAGCTGATCTTGGCGTACAAGATGGAAGCTGTGTCGGGGAAAGAACAGATTCTCGAGACCTATCTGAACCAGATCTACTTCGGACAGGGGGCCTATGGTGTCGGATCGGCGGCACGCTCCTATTTTGACAAGGACATTCGAACACTGACCCTGGCTGAATCAGCCTTCCTGGCGGGACTCCCGAAATCACCCAGCAAGTTTTCTCCCTTCACCGCGTATGATTTGGCGAAGAAGCGGCAGGAGCATGTGCTCGCTCGTATGGAGGAAGTGGGGTTCATCACTTCAGCGGAACGAGAAGCGGCGGTTCGGGACAAGCTGAATTTTCATCGACCGGGAAGCGAGCACCTCGCTCCGTATTTCGTCGAATATGTTCGGCAGCTGCTCGTGGCGAAGTACGGGGAGTCGATGGTGTACAAGGGGGGGCTCCAAATCTATACCACCTTGAATTTGGAGATGCAGCGAGCGGCTGAAGCGGCTTTCTTGAACGGCGTTCGTGAGCTTGATAAGCGGGAAGGGTGGCGAGGGCCAAAACGAACCGTGGATATTGCCACATTCCAACCTTCGGAGCTTGCTTCTGGAGATCAACTGCTCAAGGCCGGTTATGTGGGTGAAGGGGTCGTCTTAAAGATTGCCAAGGATCATTACCTCGTTCAGGTCGGGCCGTTCACTGGGAAATTGGCCTTTGACGATATGGCTTGGGCGAAGCGGATGCTCAAAGGGCCTGATCCGACGGTGGATTTTGTCGTCAATCCCAACGTGAAGCAGCTCTTGAAGCCCGGCGATGTCATCGAAATCGGGGTGAAGAAGTTGACGAAAGATGGGGTGCTTCTGTCGCTCGAGCAGACCCCTATCGTGGAAGGGGGGCTGATTGCTATCGATCCTAAGTCGGGGACGATCCGCGCGATGGTTGGTGGATATGATTTCTCTCGGAGCGAATACAATCGTGCGGTGCAGGCACACCGGCAACCGGGATCAGCCTTCAAACCACTGATTTACGCCACTGCAATGAGTCAAGGTTTGAGTCCAGCTACCCAGATCCTCGATGCACCGGTGGTCTATGAGCAGGAAGAAGAGGACAAGACTTGGAAGCCGGAGAACTATGGCCGAAAGTTTCACGGGATGGTGAGTCTGCGTGATGCCTTGGCTCAGTCGCACAATCTGGCGACCGTTCGGTTGTTGGATAAGGTCGGCGTGAAAAACGTCATTGAGTTCTCCCGTGCCGTCGGCATCACGAGCCTGCTTCCGGCTGATCTCTCGCTGGGGCTCGGGACGTCGTCTCTGAGCTTAGTAGAGCTGACGTCGGTGTATGGCGTGTTCTTGAATCAGGGGAGCCGGGTGGAACCCTTTGCGATCAGAACGGTCAATGACAATACGGGCAAAACGCTGGAATCCACCGAACCTGAGTCGCACGAAGTCATCTCGAAAGAAACGGCCTACTTGATCACGAACATGATGGAAGATGTTGTCCAGAAAGGGACCGGGCAGGCTGCGAAAACGCTGGGTCGTCCGATCGCGGGGAAAACAGGGACGACAAATGACTACATCAACGCGTGGTTTATCGGTGGCACTCCGAACTTGGTGACCGGTGTATACGTGGGATTCGACGACCGGCGGTCGCTCGGAGAGAGCGAAACCGGAGCTCGGTCGGCCCTGCCGATTTGGACGGCCTTTATGAGAGAAGCGCTTAAACAACTTCCCATCGTCCCCTTTGAGATTCCCGACGGGGTTACCTTTGTCAAAGTCGACTCTTCGACGGGACTTCTGGAGGCCGACCAGGATAGCGAAGGCCAATCAGGAACCGTGGAACTCTTTGCAAAAGGTAGTGAGCCGACTCAGGCGGTCCAACGCCGACTCGACCCAACCGATTTCTATAAGCTGGATCAGATTCCTGAAGGGCAACCGACCGGAGACACCGATCAATAGGATTTAGGCTCGTGCGGGGGAGGTTGTGAAGGTGAGGAAGCCATCGGAAAGCTGTGTCAGCTCGCCATCTTACGATTTCGAGTCTTGATACTCTTCGTGCCACGCCATCTGGATCGTTTCTAAAATCTTTTCATTTGATTTCTTGGGATCATCTTTAAAATCGGGTAGTGCCACGATCCAGGCATGCATATCGGTGAAACGTACGGTCAACGGATCCGTCTCTGGGTGTTCTTCCACCAGTCGGATGGCGATATCTTCGGCGTCCTGCCATTTTAAATCCATCTCGAGCTCCTTACGTATCTCATCGTTCGTGAAGCGTGATACGAAATACGTTTCACGAGCAACGCTTCATGTCACCTCGGTGACTTTTTTTCCTTGCAGACTTTTCTTAAGCGAATCGTCCAGCATCACCACGTTCAAATGTTTTGCAGCATGTTCGAGTGCTGCCATTTGTGCACGGATGGTACGGGGATCCGTACCGTCTTTCGCCGTTGCCAGTTGAGAGACTGTGTTTCGAATACGCTCGGCCTCGCTCACTGTAATTAGGTGTCCTGCCTCCACCAGCGATTTCTCGGTCGTCTTCAGCAAGGCCTCGGCGTCCAACCGGGCTTCAATCAATTTCCGAGCATTGACATCATCGGCGGCAAACTTGAACGAGTCTTCGATCATCCGCTCCACTTCCGTGTCCGAGAGCCCATAGGAAGGTTTGACTTCGATCGACTGGCTCTGGCCGGTTCGCATGTCCGTTGCCGTGACATTCAAGATGCCGTTGGCATCGATCAGAAAGGTCACCTCGATACGCGGGACGCCGGCCGGAAGAGGCGGTACTTTCAGTCGGAATCGTGCCAGGCTCCGGTTATCTTTGACGAGCTCGCGCTCGCCTTGAAGAATATGAATATCCACACCAGTCTGTCCGTCGACATACGTTGTGAACAGTTCCTTGGCGCTTGCTGGAATCGTGGTGTTCCGGCGGATCAAACTGCTCATGACACCGCCCATCGTTTCGATGCCGAGCGAAAGGGGCGTCACATCTAACAACAGCATGTCCGTCGTCCCACCGCTCAGAATATCGGCTTGTACGGCGGCGCCAAGTGCGACGACTTCGTCCGGATTCAAGTGACAATGCGGCGCCTTCCCAAATAGTCCCTCGACACGCTGGCGAACCAATGGCATGCGGGTGGAGCCACCCACCAAGACCACTTCGTCGATGTCTTTCGAAGTGAGTCCGGCGTCTTTGAGCGCCATGCGGCAGGGTGCCAAGGTCCGTTCAATTACACGTATCGTCAGAGACTCAAGCTGATTGCGTGTCAATTCTCTGGTGAAGTGTCCCTTGTCGTCTGGTAGTTCGATGGTGATCGTGATCGTGAGATCATCAGAAAGGCGAATCTTGGCTCGCTCTGCTTCCAATCGAACGGCCTGCACATGATCAGGGTACCCAGCCAGGTCGATCCCATGCTGTTCTTGGATTTGTCCGATGAACAGCTCGACCAGCAGCCGATCGAGATCGTCTCCTCCCAGGTGCGTATCGCCATTCGTCGCCAGTACCTCGAAGATGCCGTCTTTGAGCTTCAAGATCGAAATATCGAAGGTGCCACCACCGAAGTCATAGACCGCGATCGTGCCCTGTGTTTTCTTCTGAAGTCCATAAGCGAGTGAGGCCGCGGTCGGCTCATTGATGATGCGCAGCACTTCGAGGCCGGCGATGAGACCCGCATCTTTCGTGGCCTGCCGCTGGCTATCGTTGAAGTAGGCCGGAACAGTAATGACGGCTTTTGTAATGCTCTCTCCGAGGTGCGCCTCCGCCCGCAGCTTCAACTCCTTGAGGATCATGGCGGAGATCTGTGGCGGTGAATAGTTTTTTTCACCAAGCCGAATTCTAATGACTCCACCGGTTTCCGTGAGTGTGTAGGGGAAGTAGGTCAGCTCGTTTTGGACATCGGCCAGTCCTTTCCCCATGAATCGCTTGACGGAATATACCGTCCGTTCTGGATTCCGCGTTAAGTGTTCTTTGGCTGAATCTCCGACAATCAACCCATTGTCCGTCAAGGCCACGACCGAAGGCACCATCGTCCGACCGTTGCGGTCTGGGACCACGCAAGGCTGGCCGTCTTTCATATAGGCGACTAGCGAATTGGTTGTGCCGAGATCAATTCCAACGATACGTGCCATGGCGAAGCTCGTGAAGAAGGTTGTGTGGCGTGTTTAGGTGATCGTTGCAGCCAGGTCGTTGACAATGCTGCTGATGTACGTTCGATTGGAGAGGAGGTCACGCATCTGTTTCAGGAGCCGGTCTCGTTCTGCCCGCGCCTGGCTTGTCGCTTCACCACGGTCTTGTAACTGGTCCCACTCTGTAAACAGTCGCTGCAGCTGAGCTTCCATCTCCTTCTGGCGTTGTTCCAGGGCCCGTTGTTCGGTCTCAAGGGCGGCACGAAGCTCACGACCTTCCTGCGAATCGCGTTCCGATGATCGGTATTCCTCCAGCGTATCTTGGAGTTCCAGGATCTCTTCAAATAGATCGGCTGGAGGAGACGTTCGAATGTTTTTCACGGAT
>JAHBWQ010000143.1 GCA_019636915.1 Nitrospira sp.
CTGAGGGGGCCAGCCCCCTCGCACACTCCCCACGAAAGGGGCGCACCCCTTTCGGAATCCCCTGCCGTGGGTTCAAATCATCGCGACTGTAACGTGAGTTTGGAGCGGGCGATGGGATTTGAACCCACGACAACTTGCTTGGGAAGCAAGGACTCTACCACTGAGCTACGCCCGCTCGGTAGAGATCTTATACAGGAACACCGGCTGGCTGTCCAGCTGCAGATAGTATCCCGATTGACGGCGTGCCGAGGCTGATTAAGCTTGGTGACTAAATCCATAGGAATGACGCGCGCTGGACGAGCGAGGACAGAGCAATCACATAATAGTCTTTATGCATGCTAGCCCCCATTGGCTTTTTGAGAGCAGAATGAGGGTTCTGTCGGCACGGCGGGACTGAGAAATGGAACTTCACGGTAAGCGCACCACTTCGAGTAAGACGACGAGCGACGGCTGAGCCCCGGCTGACCTCACGGCAAATTAAGAAACGCCGTTCCACAATGAGAAGCGACTCGTGCTCCTTGCCAGTTCTCGTCAAATGTCTTTCAAGTATCCCTCAATGCAATCGATCTCATGGCTCTCGCCTACTTATGCCCCCAAGTAAGTATAGCCTCTAACACAAGCAGCAAATGGGGGTTATCAAGCGATATCTTGTAAACCTTATTGTATCTTTTAAGATTCACAGCTGAATCCATTTGTATTCAGCTACCCACTCTTCATCATTGATGAGCAAGATACATCCTGTTGATTTTCAACTAGCATCACGCATGACAGAACATGGCCTCCCCTTTGCTTGCCGGACGGTAGAGGCCATGGCACACTGATGACGTTTGCGAATATGATCCGCATTGTCCAAGTTTAGTACACTCACACACTACAAAACCATGTCGAGTATTAGTAACACGGTGATCGCAACAGTACATCCATATATCCATGAGTACATGATTTGCGGCAGTACGACCAGCTGATCTTGCACTCCTTCATCTTCAATCCCGCTTTGGAGTATGACCATGCGGGTGTGGTGTCGTTGTTTTGTACCACCGAATACACAACAGTTGCACCCAATCCTTACCGCCCTTGAGCAGGCTGGTCTTGACGCAAACATCCACCCCCCTACACCAACTGAGCCGGGCCTGGTCATTTTTCAGGACATTGACGAAGACCTCCAGACTTTCATCCTGACGACAAAGCAGACTGGAGTCCCGCGTATCCTTGCGATCGGCCTCACCCGCACGTCTCTCGTTAATGGGTCGATGTGGCAACTCCTTCAAGCAGGGGCGAGTGACATCCTGTATTGGGATCAACCGGAAGCGACAGCTCAAGCAATTGCCGCACGACTCACCCGCGGGCAACAGATCGATGACCTACTGACCTCACCAATTGTCTGCCAAACCATTGTGGGGCGTAGTCCGATGACCGTCACGGTTCTTCGACGTCTCATCGAAGCGGCCTATTTTACAGACATGACCGTCTTACTGATGGGAGAAAGCGGCACCGGGAAGGAACTTGCCGCACAATTGATCCATGCCCTTGATCGACGCCAGAATAAAGGTGAGCTGGCCATTCTCGACTGCTCCACGATTGTCCCAGAGCTTTCCGGGAGTGAGTTCTTCGGGCACGAACGTGGCGCGTTCACGGGTGCGGTGACGCCACGCGACGGAGCATTTGCCTTAGCCAACGGGGGAACGCTCTTTCTCGACGAGGTGGGGGAACTTCCGTTGAGTCTTCAAGGTCAACTGTTGAGAGTCATTCAGGAACGCTCCTACAAGCGCGTCGGAGGAAACACCTGGCATCGAACGGACTTCCGATTGATCTGCGCGACGAACCGAGATCTCTTACAAGAGGTGACGTGTGGTCGCTTCCGCCGGGATTTGTACTACCGAATCGCCGGCGAATTGATCACCATGCCACCCCTTCGGGAGCGACTCGATGACATCATTCCCTTGGCCTATCATTTCATGAAAGCCGCACATCCACCCGCACACACTCCCCCTCTGGACGATGCCGTCAAAGAATACCTGTTACTCCGCGACTACCCAGGGAATATTCGAGAACTTCGGCAACTGATTACACGAATCATGAGCCGACATGTCGGTGATGGGTATGTCACAATCGGAGAACTTCCTGCTGAAGAACGCCCAGCTATGTATGACGAGACGAACGCCTGGTGTGACGCCGCCTTTGAACGCGCTATTCGGCAAGCCATCGCTCTGGGAGTGGGATTAAAAGATATTGGCCGGACGGCGGAAAATCTTGCCGTGAACATTGCCGTTGCCGATGCACAAGGCAACCTGCAACGAGCTGCGGCCAAGTTGAAAGTCACAGACCGGGCCTTGCAACTGAGGCGGGCGACGAACGCCCAGTAGTGTTCTCCATCAAGAATTGGCCACGCTGGGTCAACTTATTAACAGCAGGCAGAAGGATCGGCGTACCACGGATCTCGCACATCGGCAATCATCGTTCCTCTCCGAACGGATATTGCAATCTGGATAGGATTCCGGCGAACGTGACGGATCAAGCGAAGAAAGTTCCCACCGAGAATCAGCCGTTCCTCAACCTGCGTCAGCTGGAGCGCTCGAATCTTCGCAAGCTCCACAGCTGGATGTAACCACGGGCCGTCCGAGCCAAAGAGGATCTTCCGTGCGCCCGCGCGTCGGACCGCCTGCTCCAGCAAATCAAACCGCCTAACACCAGCCGTATCCGTATAAACATTCGGATGTCGGACTAGGTGATCAATCAGGGCCAACTGTGCACGCCAGTCATCTGAAAAACTACCCAGATGCGGAATGATGAAGTCGACATCCGGATATTCCGTCGCGAGCAGCTCGACCACCGATACATCTCCAACCACATCGTACAGGACAGGCAGCTGAAAGGATCGTGCGACTTCACAGACTTCTCGTGTGATTCGAGCATCATGGCGATGGACTTTGATCCCGACAAAGCCGAATTGATTGACCGCCGCATGGACGAGTGAATGAACCCGTCCCCGATCTCGTTCAGCGTGTACAAACGCAAAGCCGTAAAAGCGATCCGGGCGGCTGGTGACGATCCTCGCCACTTCACGATTCGCCTGATGATAGTCAGAGTGAAACGCCGCGAGGAGAACCGTGCGATGAATCCCGGCCTGCGCAGCCCGTCTCACATACTTATCCAGTGAGGCCTTCGTGTCCCAAGGCCCGGTCAATCCGTCGCCGGTTCCGGCGTGGCAGTGACAATCAATGATCATAGGGCAATCCCGTTTTAGAATTCTGGCGGCAGCAGTCTGCGGCCCGCCGTGATAGACCAGTCCGCCAGCTCGTCCAGAAAACAAATACTGGTCGTGATGCCATTGAAGAAATTGGGTAGATGGAATTTCTCGTTAGGTGCGTGTACACGATCGTCAGGCAAGGCGAATCCCATCAGCACCGTCTGCATTCCCAGAATGTCCCGAAGCAACGCGATCACCGGTATGGTGCCGCCCGAGCGTAGAAATACCGGTGTGGCACCAAATCCCCTTCGATAGGCGGAAAAGGCGGCGCGCATGGCTGGATGGTGCCGATCAATCGAGGCTGGCTTGGCCGATGACTGTTTGCGGACGAAGGAATATACTGTCGCCGGCGTAACGTGCTCGACATGGCGTCGGAATAAACGCTCAATCTCCTCCGGCGTCTGATCCGGCACGAGACGAAAATCGAGCTTGGCTATGGCACGCTCGGGAATCACAGCCTTGGGACCCGCTCCCCGATAGCCTCCTTGAATACCGCTGACGCTGAGCGCTGGGCGAATCGTGGTCTTCTCATAGAGCGTATAACCAGATTCACCCCAAGCCTGTTTTGCTCCAGCGGAGTGTAAAATCTCCGCATCGCTCAGTCCGTAAGCCTTCATATCGGCTCGTTCATGCAGGCTCCGATCTCGGGCTCGATCATAGAAGCCGGCTATTTTCACCCGCCCTCCACGATCACGGAGTGAGGCAATGATTTCGCAAAGGGTCTGTAGCGGATTATCGATGGCTCCGCCATAGAGACCGGAATGAAGATCTTGATCAGCGCCGCGGATTTCTAGCTCGAGACTGAGCATTCCCCGCATCGATTCGGTAATGGCTGGACGGTTCGAGGCTAGCATGGGCATGTCCGATAGCACTGCTACATTGGCAGCGAGCATGTCTCGGTGACGAGCGAGGAAAGAAAGGAGATTAGGGCTACCGATTTCCTCTTCGCCTTCGAACAGACATTTCGCGTTGACCGGCAGCTCTCCCCTAGTCTGCAGTAACACTTCCAGCGCCTTCACATGAGCGAAGAGCTGGCCCTTATCGTCCGATGCACCCCTGCCATAGAGGTCGTTGCCGCGCACAATCGGCTCGAACGGCGGCGAGCGCCATTCATTCAGGGGATCCGTAGGCTGGACATCGTAATGTCCATAGATAAGTACTGTAGGCTGCCCCGGCGCATGACACCATTCGGCGTAGACAATGGGGTGGCGCGTCGTGGGCATGACCATCACCCGTGCGAGGCCGATTTGACGCAGGTGATGGGCCAGCCAAGCCGCACATCGTTTCAGATCATCCGCATGTTCAGGCTGTGCGCTGACACTCGGAAAACGGATGAACGATTTCAGTTCCATCAGGAAACGGGCTTTGTGTCTCCGGCAATACGCGAAGGCCGGAACATTCGGCTCGATCGGTAAGGCTGACAATTCCGTTGAAGTATTCGCAACGGCGAACATGGCGGTTTTTGACCGGTTCGCACCTTCACGTATCAGTTGTATCGAACGGTCAGTGCAACATCCGGAATGCCTCTACCAGATAATATTTTTCAATAGGTTTGTCGCATATGTCAAAGTTCGACTCAGACTGTCCGCGCTTCTTGTCCCGACTGGTAGAAAGCTGAACGAACGATATCTGCTCCATTACCTCACGGCAGATTATTGCACTGGTCAAGCCAATCCGGGTTGAGCCTGTTTGTCCCAGCACTGAGCCGGCTGAATTTGTGGCAAACAACAACCCCTGGGTAGATCCCAGCAAGCGCGTCCTCGATCCGCAGCCACTCGAACTGACCGCCAGGATCAACGCGGTTCTTAAACCTCTTCAGCTTGCCATGCCACTTGTGTAGATGCTCATGCCCAGTGATCAGACGGATTGTGGGAATGCACGAGATTAGATAACTAACAAGTCGGATCACTGAACGATACTGAGGTTCTGAGTACGACACGAACTTTTCAGTGGCGCGAGGCCGATAATAACCAGGTAGCGGTCTGACTGGAGTAATCTTGGCACTCTTAGCACAGCTCCACCTTGTTCCGCTTCCTATGTCATCCTCACAGACTGTGACACCGGTTGTGCCCTTCCTTCCCCCCGGGTTAACAATCTCGATCCCGATGCTGCGCTGATTCATGCCAGGGATCTCGGTACTCTTCGTCGAGGTATGCCAAGCGGCTTGATCCAGTTCTACCAGCTGCAGGACGACGCCATTGCGCAAGACAATGAAATGAGACGAAACTCCGCTGCGGCGATTCTTAAACCGTTGCATAGCTCCATTTACCTCACCGCCCCCCGTGGCGTGCAGGACAATGGTATCGATCAGGTACCCATTACGACGGCTGAAGTTTGGACTTGGATCCCAGTGAATCCAAGATGGTCGGGCCGGCTCCGCCGGGAGCGTCGATCTGCCGAGTGCGGCAAGCAGGTTATT
Source organism: Nitrospira sp. (assembly GCA_019636915.1). Taxonomy (GTDB): domain Bacteria; phylum Nitrospirota; class Nitrospiria; order Nitrospirales; family Nitrospiraceae; genus Nitrospira_D. The sequence continues at coordinate 5,667 of JAHBWQ010000143.1, forward strand.
AAGTGTTTTCAGACCTACTATGCCGTCTGCGGTAAGCCCGCGCTCCTGTTGCCAGCGGCGGACCGCTTCAGCCAGCGCAGCCTCCGTAGGGCACACACGCGAGAATCCCAACAGGGTGTAGATCTCGTGACGATAATTAATCCATCCCAACCATTCCTTCATGCAGCGATTAAGACGAATAGTCTTGGCGATGTCGAACCCTTCTTCCAATTCCTCCAGACTACTGATTTTCCTACCAAGTGGACTGTCTTCCCATTGAATTTCCCCATCCGCCAAAGACAATTGAAGTGCTTCCTCGTAGGCTTCCCGAATCTTTCCACCGTAATAGTCCACTTGACCCGGCCCGTTGTAATAACGTGCGAAGGAGTGAAAATCTCGGGCACGCAGATACTGGAGAAGCCCTCCTGTTGCCTTTTCCTTTTGTTGACAGAAATCGAAGAAACCCAGCACGTGATAACGCTCGCTGGCTTGAAACGCGTCAAACATGTCCCGTGGTGATCGATACCCGATGAGGGCATAGTTAGAAACAAGTATCTGTGGGCCGCCGATGCTTATGCATTGCAGAGCAATGGCCTCCCCAGCCAACCGGACGGCCAATTGGAGAACGTGATATTCGGCCTCCTGGTTGCCATGAAATTCGCGGAAGGGTTGGCTCGGATCGTCGCGATACTGGTGATTCTCCCAGGACTTTCCCGCTTGCCCTCGGTAAGTACCGTGGCGAAAGTATTGAGCGTAGGTTGCATCGTTGAGTGCTCCCCACAAGCGGTGGAAGAGATGGTTTTCAAACCGTATGATTGCTTTGCCTACGACATGAGGATATGGTCCACTTTCCACCTTCCACACCGCGAGGACACTGGCGGTTTCTACTTGCGTTTTCGCGGCAACTGCGCCCATCAATCCGCCAAGTCGGTTGTAGATGTCGGTGAGGGTTTTGCGAGTTGCGGACCACCCGGAAGACTTCATGATCGGTATGGCGGGCGTCAAACTGACCGTCTGTAGCTCAGCTAAGTCCTTCAAAAAACCGGGGGGGGGGATAGTGGATACCATTGACGGTGGGATGGGAATAGGCGTAGGAGCCGCCGTAGCCCAGGGGGGATCGCCTGCACCGTCGCGGACCAGTGCCTGTTCCGTCACCGGTCCGACCATACCGTCAGCCAGCAGTCCGTTCTGTCTCTGAAAACTACGGATGGCGCTCCGAGTGGCAGGGCCCATGGTTCCGTCTACGGCAAGACGCAGACCCAGCAGCTTATTCAGGGACGACTGCAGCCAACGGATATAATCAGGGCCACCGCGGCCGACCTCGCTTTCCCATTCCGGCGTCAGAGACAAGCGAAAGGGCTCTGGTTCGAAGACTAACGACGGCCTCATGGTGATTTCTCCGGGATAATTAGGCTAGGAACGTTACGCCTCCAGCACAAAGATTTTGTCGCCTCGTCGGATCCACCGGCCTTGTCCTGCAGTCCCAGGCATGCCGGATCGCTCAGCTTTTCTGATCCGGAAATGCGGCAGATGTGTCCGAGCCGCACGCACAATCGCTTCGTTCACCACAACTTCTGCATCAGTGCCTGGCGCTGCCATCGCCGCCTGCTGGGCAGCAGTGGCCGCCATCCGGACAAACCGGTGCGCCATTTCCAGTTTCGCTTCCTCCGCATTCACACCGCTAAATTCAAGCTCGAGCGCGTTGCTGACGGCCGTTCCAATCGCGCCACCGATGGCGGTGCCGACGCCTGGAATCGGAATAAATGAGCCTGCCACTTTCCCCACAATCGGAAGTGCAACCTTCGCAATCGATCGCAGGCCTTTCCCGAGCACGGGCAGCACTTTTTTCCCAATAAATCTCCCCACCTTCTTGAGGCCTCTGCCTATCCCCTTGAACAACTTGCCAAGAAATTGGTCCATCTCCTCTTCACTGGAGACTGACAAGAGCTCGGCGGCTAATTCGAGTTCCTCAGCCTCACTGAGGAGACTTTCGAAGCCAACCTCACCGTATACTTCTCCAGCGCCTGGGAATTCCGCCTCATTCCATTCGAGCTCGCCTCTCATGTGACACTTAGAACACGTACAACTCAAAGCATGCATGATTATTCCCTCCGGATAGGCTTGATACCCTCGTAATGTGTCTCATTCCTCTGTACACCATGATTCGCCTTTGCCAGTTCAAACGCCTTCCTTCGGCTATTCGCTCACCTCAAGCTCTTGTTGGTTGGTGACTAATCCGGCTGACCTCAGGGCACTGCGGTGAGCGAGTTCAATGCTTCCGCGACTCCGGCCATCAGGTATCAGAAAAAAGCAGATGGCATAGTTGCGGGGATCGACACCTAATGCGCGCGCATACCAGAAATAATCACGGACTCGCTGCCAAAGATTTCTAGCCTTTCCAACATAACCAATAGGCCCTCGGCGTGTGCTCGGACTGGAACCGGGCCCCCATACCAATATATAGAGACCACCAAGCCTTGGAGCCGACCTAAGGGCATCTGGTAACCGATAACATTGAGCTGTGTTCCAACTCGCACGATATTGTGTGGGAATGCTTGTCATAAGGCGATCAAAATAGGGACGAAATTCCGCTGGCAACTCCATTTGAGACCAGGTTTCATTGAGACCTTCACTCTCAGAGTTCGCAGCGAACTCCATTTCGTCCGATGGCTGATGGCTTTTTTTATTTCCACAAGCAACCTTCAGTGCCTCCTCCGTATCAGGCCCCACGATGCCGCTCGTGCGCAGCCTCTGTTGGCGCTGAAAGCTCCGCACCGCGCTCCTGGTTTCTGGCCTCATCACACCTGTGACTGGAAGTTGAAGCCCCAGAGCCTGGTTCAAGCAGTCCTGCACCCAGCGAATGGACTCCAAGCCGCCAGGAGGCTCCGGCTCGGCACCAGAGGGTTCTCGGTAGAGACTTGGATTCTCAACAACCGGCTCAGATAGCCAACGTCCTCGGTACGGCGGGCGCACCCATGGTTGCTTGGGACGGCCGAGAGGTGGACGGAATGGCTTCTTCATAATTCGCAACGGCGCTCTGAACGATCGCGCACGTGAACCACCGTCGCGCGTGGGAAAGCGCCGTCCGCCTCTGAACTCCTCTTCTGTCTCAAACTCCGCTGTGTCCCTATTGAGTTCATGGGACTGACACCCGCAATTCGCTGGGCTCTTCAAAGGCACCGGTTCAAAGTTGAATGGATTTCTCATAGTGCTTCTCCCACGGGAATTCTGGTGATGCTCCACGTTGAGTCACGAGTCTTAGGGCTTCGGTCGCATGGTCAATGTCTTGAACACGATGCAAGGCGGTAATGAGAAAACTGATCTGTGCCTGAAACCCGTGGCGGGCAGGGTGCAATACGGTCATGAGGCCTCGTTGCAGCAAAGCCTCATGGACCTCTACAGGGTTAATATCAGGTGATGGCTCCCACGTCTGTACTGGAAAATCTCCGCCATGTGTGGACAGTCCGGCTTTTGCCATGCCATTTTGGAATCGGCTAACAAGACTCCATAACCGTAATCGCAAGCGATCTCCTTGTTGTTCGTTGACAAACAAGGCATGGTCAGCGGCATGGATCACCGCATTCGACGGCGGGCTGCAATGGGTCCTTGTCGCACTCGCCTGCTCGAAACGTCGGACCATCCTCTCGCTACCCGCCAATACCGCCACTGGCACGCCAAACCCTTTCGCCAATGAACTACCAATGACCACATCAGGGCTGTGTACATGACTCCAGCGCAGCGAGCCTCCGCCTCCCTTCCCGTACGGTGCGTTAAGTTCTGGCCTGTGCCCAAGGATGCCCAGAGCCTGAGTATCGTCCAATATCAAGTACCCGCCATAGGAGCGCACCTGTTCGAGATAGGATGCAATCGGTGCAGGACCACCGCAGGCTGGGCAGAGCCCATCCGCCACTACGACTGGTCGCAATCCACGTTGTGCGCCTCGTTTCAGCTGATGACGTAATGCATCAGGGTCATGATGCCGGAAGGTCCGCACTGGAGTGCCACGTGCCGCGGCTCGCTCGACCCCCCATCTCACGATCGCGTAGACTCCGGTATCCATGTAGATGACGATCCTTTCGCCCGCCAGTATCGTGAACAGATCCCAAAACAGGTGCAGCGTCGAGGGAGCAAGCGTGGCCCGCTGACAACCGAGCAATGCTGCAAGCTGACTGGCTACAGCCTCTGCGCCAGATGATGAGCCTAACGCAGCCGGCTTGCCGGCCGTGAGCTGAACCCACGGCCGCAGTGATCTACTCGAGTGGTGCAAGCCTAAGTACAGTGCCGAGGTAAAGTCGGACATGGCCGATTTGCCTTAACTCGCTCGCTGCTGTAGCGCCAACCGCCGCTTCAACAACACCGACGGAAGAGTGGCATCCACTTGCGTATCCACAGTTTCAGCCGCAAGGTCTACGCCGGTGACGGCACGGTATGCATGGATGTACCCCTGCACTTGAGGCCGGAAAAACCGCGCCCAATTGAAGGCCTGAATCGGTTCTTGCACATCGCTCCAGTGTCCCCAACGGATCGCGAGTAGGAGTTGCTCACCAAAGATGCCAAGGTTCCGGAAATGCAACACACTGGTATCGGACCACCCTTGCAATCGCTTCATGGCATCAACACGATCCATCCAAGGTTCGGGATAGGCCACCATAATCCTGGTCGGCAGAACCTCCCGGAACTCTGGCCGGGCCAGCAGCCACTCTTGCATTAACATTTCAATGCGCGCAGTCGAGGGCAGATCTCCAAACTGATTATGTGCCCCCTGTGAGAGAATCAAATGCGTCTCTTTGAGCGCGTTGAGCACTGGGAAGGCATCAGCCTTCACTGTTGTGTCGTCGTCCTGCTTGTAGAAGACCGTACACAGACGCAACAGATGGTGGAAGGCTTCCAAAAACTTGGATCGTGTATCCGCAGGGTTGAATTGCTGGACTGCCTGTCCCTCTAAGCGGAGTCCATAGTGATGATCGTACTCGTAGTTCCGTCGCATGACCGTCAGTCGGTGTTGTTCATCTTGGATGTAGCCCCACAACAGATTATTGAGCGGACGCAGCGGGTCCAACTCCAGATTGGCCAGTGGATCACGGGGTGCGGCCCCTCGGCGGTTCTGAAACCGCCATGAGATGGCGTTCGCTGTCTGTACCAACATTCCTTCCTCGTGCCAATAGGACCAGATCAGTTCCAGGAGGCAAGGATTAGCGAGTTTCTCCTGCAGCAATCCGAAGCACTCGTCGGCAAGCTCATCATTCGGATTAGCTTCTTCGAACGATCCCACCTTGATTGGAATATCGGGCAGCTTCCGACGAATGATGGCCAGATAGGGAAGCGTCGAGGTCCCATCCACAGTTTCGAGGTATTGCTCAAAGTCCAGCCCCTGAGCCGGTAGGTCTCTACGGCCCAGGTAGTCTTCATCGCGATCCCGATCCCCTTCCTCTGTAAATGGTGGATGCTCGCCATGGACTCCGCAGTTCACCATGACGAACGCCTCGGTGGCGGCTTTTACAACCCTATAGGCATCGGCATCCGTAAACGGCAAAAATCGCTTGGCGCGTAACTTAGTATTGTATTCCTCAAACTTAATATCGAACCGATCACGTTCGAACTTCTTCAAACTTGTCCGATCGTTTTTTCCGCAAAAGATCCAGTCCATATAGCGCAGGTAGGTATTGAACGAGAGAGCCTCTGTGCTATTTCGGATTGCAACCCACAATGCCAAATCAGTAGTAGGCTCGGTCTCCGTGCGTGTCAGACTGGTTGTGGTCCTGGCGTCGATATTCACCACGTCTCGCCTGCCGAGGCCATTCCGGTTCGTCGTTGCCGAGGAGCCGTCGGGATGCCGCACGGATGCCCCGGCGGAGTAGGGACCCTGCACGCCAGAGGTGTCCCAAGCAGCTTCGTAGATCTGCTGGCCGCCCTCGACAGAGCTCGTATGTTGGGACAAATTGCCCTGGTTGACGAAAACTCGAATGCTGAGATTCCCCACAGTGGCATCGTGGCTAACGCGCAGCAGAGCCGACCGTCCCGCCACGATGTCTTCGCAAGGGATGAAAGTACAGTTGGGTGCAGCAGTCAGAATCTGCTGCGAGAGATTCACCGGGACTCCGAGATCGATCTGCTTGGTGCAGTTGCAGTCGATCGTAAAGGGTTCTCCCGGCCCGGTTATTTTGTCCGGGCAACTGCCGGGCGACTTACTGAAGCCCAGGGCACTCTTAAAGGCCACGCCATACTGATGCGAGTCTC
>JAHBWQ010000144.1 GCA_019636915.1 Nitrospira sp.
CTCTACGCAGTTCTAGCATGCGTGACGGGCCTGGAATTCGGCGAACGATTACAGCAATGGTCTACTTTGCCATGGCGAGCCCGTTCATCGGGTGCGTGGCACAAACACAACCAGCTGAACTGTTTCGGCTTGAACCGGAAAGCGCGGCCAATCGGGCCGTGCAAACTCGCCTCTTCGAGACCAAGGATGGGACGGAGTTACTGTCCGCTTCCGCCGCTGTCCTCCAGGATCTTGGGTTTCAGGTCGAAGAAAGCGTGCGCGAGGTTGGGTTTTTGCGAGCGACAAAAGAACGAAGCGCTCGGGAATACGGCCAGGACATCACCCGCTTTCTCGTCTTTCTGCTGAGCACGCCGCTGATGTTGGTCCAACAACCGCCGATCGTCATGCCTGTCGATCTGCATCAAAAGATCGCCGCCACGCTGGTCACCAGACCGATTAATCCAGAGACCACGCGCCAAGAAGTGCGGGTGGTATTTTACCGGGTCGTGTGGAAAGGAGGGGGGTCGTCCGGTCAACAAGGCATTCCTCCAGGTGAACAGCGGATGGAAATGCTGCGCGACCCTGTCATGTACCAGACCTTCTTTGCAAAATTGTCCAAAGCCGTGTTTCTCGAACCATTCGCACTCTGAACATGAGGTGATGATGAAACCGGAGAACGTGGCAGGGATCCTTGCAGCTATCGTCCTTGTTCTTATGCAAGGGTGCACCGCGCCGCAGCCCAGTCCTGATCTACTGGCGCCGACCGAGGCACAGGTGAAGATTCGAAGCGCCCAAACTCGGTCCTTCGATATCAAGGATCGTCAAATGGCCATGCGCGGCGTCATTGCCGCGCTGCAGGACCTCGGTTTCATCATCGAGCGAGCCAATGAGCCCTTGGGACTGGTGACGGCGGCACGGTTCGCCGAGCCGAATTTCTACGATGTCATCGGCGTGACCGTCACCGTGCGTCCAGAAACCGAGGCTCGCATGATGGTCCGTGTAAATGCCATCTACAACAATAAACCCATCGAAGATCCCAAGGTGTACCAGAACTTCTTCGCCACACTGGAACGCGCTCTCTTTATCAACAAGAATTGATGGACAGAGTCTATCACCAACACTGTGCTGAATCCGCCCGACCGCTCACGCGCTCGTGGCGGCTGAAACCCTGGCTCTTTGTCGGCCTCTGCCTGCTGTTGCAGGGATGCCCGACACCCTACGAACTTCGGCATATGAACCAGTGGGATTCCCGTGAGCAAATCTGGCTTTCCGAGGACAGCCAAGTCAAGATTCGCACCGCTCAATCGCGAGTATTCGATACCGTGGATCGGCGTCAGATGCTGGCAACGATCGTGTCCACCCTCCAGGACTTGGACTTCAAAGTGGAAGTGCTTGATGAGGAACTGGGCCTCGTCTCCGGCAAGAAATATGTCGAGAATGAACGGGTCTATGGCCTCGACTTGAACTACCTGCTGTATCAACCCGACACATTACTGGTTCTCAACCGACATGACCGGACATGGGGTCCCTTCAGCCACCGCAGCAATCTTGTCCGCTTGACCGTTACTGTCCGCAAACGCAACGCGTCGCAACTCATCGTGCGAGCCAGCGCCCAGTTTTACCTTCGCGCCGTCGAAGACCCCGCGCCCTACCAGCAGTTCTTTCGCACCCTGGAGCAAGCCGTCTTCCTGGAAGGCCACTCTGCGGAATAGTTCGTGTGGGATCTTGATGCCTCGCCCATTCACGCACACTCTTCCAACGTTCTACGCAGCCATGGTGTAAGGCTGCATAATTGCCAGCGTCTCTTGCAGCTGAGCTCGGGCTTGCGCGAGGAGTGCCGGGAGTTTGGCCGTCACAAACCCTGTGGCTGCGATGGCCTGGGGACTGAAAGGGAGGGTCGCAGGACGCCGAGCAGGATCGAGTTCTTCGTAGTCGGCAACGACACCGGCCAGATGGACAATCGATGCCAACACGATGAATTCACCGGCATCCTTCGGACTCAGTTGACATCGAATCGCCTGTTCGATCTGTACAGGCAAGCCCCAGGATCGGATGAGTTCCGCTCCGACCTCTGCAAAGTCGCACCCGATATTGGACTGTTCCACTTCAGCCAGGGATGCTTCCAGATACCCCGCCTCAATCAGGGCCGACTGGGCCCGCTGCGGAACAGTCTGGTACAAGACACAATGGCCGATATCGCGAAAAAGGCCGGCCATGTACGGCTGTTCTTGATCATCACCGCCGCAGGACTTCGCGATTGTTCGAGCCAGCAGCGCGCAAAAGAGGCTTTTTCTCCAGAATTTCGACAGATCCATCAGGTCAACCGGCATTCCGGCGAAGGTTCGCCCGACGGTCGTCGTCGCGACGAAGTCGTTGATGACTTGTTTCCCAAGAAGTTGAACCGCGCCGGTCACGGTGCCGACCTGCCTGGATGACCCATAGGGTGGGTTATTGGCCATACGAAGCAGCCTGACCGCGATGACCGGATCCAGCTGAAGAGCCATCACTCGATCTCCCATGGTGACGTCGGGGTCGTCCACCACATCTCGCACACGACAAAACACCTCCGGCAATGTCGACACTGTGGTACACGCTTGGACCAATTCACTCGCCAACGGCATAGCGGAGCCCCTCCTTCTTGCCTGTCGATGCAGACCGGCTCTCCATCTTCTCTATCGGTCAGGAATGGGCAAAACTATCGTGGAGGCAGGCTACGAGACTGCACACGTGCCCCCATCACATTGGATTCTAGTCCCGGGTGACTAAGTCGACCATCAGATTGTAATTCTCTGCATGCCGCAATTTCTTCGAGTACGACATGGATCAAACACACTGAGACCGGCGGCACAAGCACCGATGGAGACCGTTGTGGTCCGACTTGGGTTGTCCGACCGGTCGCACCACTCCCCGAGGCCGCTTCGTCCTCTTACAGAGTCCCGTTCGTCACCCCTTCTCCGTACTTACGTCTCAAGCCGGAAAAGATTTTCACCGATACGGTGTCTAGCTTCTAGCTGGGGAACCCTATGCCCTCGTCCACGGAATCAACCCTCATCGACTCAATCCGCCCTCGCCTATGCCCGAAACTGAAGCCACTGTTCGATGAGTCCGGACGTTGCCTTCCGATTCTCCAATCCACCTGTCAACAAATCCTGAATGATGCAGACCCACAGTCCACTCCCGACAATCTGACCCACGTGATCAGCCGAGACCATGGGCTCACCTGCAAAGTCCTGCAAGTGGCCAACAGCATCGCGTACAGCCCGCGGCAGACGATCAGCGCCATCCCTCATGCCGTGAGCTGGCTTGGACTCGATACCGTTCGTGCTCTCGTCGCCGCCGCACATCTGGTCGAGCAGTTGCACCATTGGCCGGCTCGCCAGCAAGAACTCCGAACCTTGATCGCCAAGTCCCTTGTCTCTGCCACCTACGCCAATGAGATTGGAACGGCTATCAATTACCCGCAACCCAGTCAATTATTTACCGCCGCACTCCTGTACTCGATCGGAGATTTAGCCATTGCCTATCAAGATCCGGATCTCTTTGAAGCACTTCAGGCGATCTCCAGGAACGTGAAGCAACCGGCCGAACGGATCAGTCAGGAGACCAAGCTCATCGGGGTTCCTCGGTTGACCTTGGCCCGAGCCTTGGCTCGACTGTGGAACCTCCCCGATCATCTTGTCGACCTCTTTGATAGTGTCGGAGAGTTGCCGGCTGGGCGTTGGCAAAGCGCTTCGCAGACGCACCGAGGTCTCGTCGTTGGCTCAATCCGTCTCGTCGACGCGATGGCAGATTTCAATTCCTCCAAGGCCGTTGAAGAAGCGAGGCGAACGCTCCAGTTCGGAAGTGGACTGTCTTCAGGACGGTTTACAGAATTGACGACCCAGGCCTTGGATCGAGGTCGCCAGCTCACCCGTTCCATGGGGTTGGTCGTTGATTCACTTCACGACCTTCAGGTGCCATTGAATGGGCAGCACTCCACCGAATCGCCCACTCTCCAATCTTCAACCAAAACAATACCCCGTGAAGACCAGACACGCTCTCCGCAGAAAGTTTCCCCCACCCATGATGAGCCGAGCGTACCCATCCGGAACAACCCATTCGAAACCCTTCAGGTATTTCAGAACTCGTTACAGGGTGCGATTGACCTGAACAGCCTCCTTGGAATGTTTATCCAATCACTCCACCGGGACGCTGGATTTGGCCGTGTCGGGCTGGCACTTCTCAATCTAGGTGATAGTGATCTCCTGGTTGGAAAGCTGGCGTTGGGCGTCGCTCCTCTGGCACCTCACCTTTCGTCCCTTTCTGGTTCACTGAGCCGAGAACATCCGTTTTTTCTCTCGGTTCTCAAGCGTGTCGACCCACTCCTGGTTCCAAACTTTTCAGACCAGCCCGCTGGGACCTTCAAACAAGACTTTCTTGATGTCTGGCATCCTACATCAGCCATCCTCGCCCCATTGCGAGTGGGAGTGAGACCCATCGGCCTTGTCTACTGTGATCGGGGACCAGGCCGTCCGCCAATGCAGTCTCAGGACTACCAGGCCTTCCAGTTGTTCTTTGCTCAAACGACATTGGGAATGAATCGTTTAGCCGGAATCCTCTAGTCTGAAGGCCAAACGGGTGAGGGGGGGCAAACAGCTTCGTTCTCAGGCGGATCAAACGACAGGACCGGCTCTAGCAGGGGCACATCGGTACTACCCAACTGCCGGGGCACGAAGACCGTGCTCGAGGCTGGATTCGGTTCGGCTCCCCGCCGGATTTCGTCCGCTACGCAGCCACGGCTTGCGGATAGACCAGTGCAAGCATGTCGTTCAACTGCCCTTGAGCATCCATGAGCAGTTCCGGTAGATTGGCCGACACAAATCCTGTCGCCTTCATCGCCTGCGGACTAAACGGTACTTCGGTGGGTCGCCGCTTCGGATCACGCTCCTCATACTCGACGACCTCTCCAGCCAAATGCACAATGGACGCATGCTGGATATAGTCACCAGCTTCGTTCGGATCAAGCTGATGACGGATGGCCTGTTCAATCTGCGGAGGCATGCCCCAGGAGTGGACGAGTTCAGCCCCGACTTCCGCGAAGTCACACCCAATGTTGGACCGCTCCACTTCAGCCAGGGAGATTTCCAGATAGCCTGCTTCAATGAGCGCAGACTGGGCCCGCTGCGGAGCGTACTGGTAGAGCACAAAGTGACCAAGATCTCTCAGCAAACCTTCCACAAAAAACCGCTCGCTGTCCTTAATCTCACAGGACTTGGCAATCTTTCCGGCCAGCAACGCGCAGAGGACGCTTCGCTGCCAGAACTTCGACACATCCATCAGTTGAATCGGGACTCCGGCAAAGGTCTTGCCGACCGTCGTCGCAGTGACAAGGTCGGTGATCGCCTGTGTGCCGAGCAGACTGACGGCACGAGAAATCGTATCGATCTGTTTTGGAAACCCATAGATGGGACTGTTGACGATGCGAAGGAGTCTAGCCGAGATAGCTGGATCCAGCTTCAGGACCTCGGCAAGATCGCCCATGGTCGAATTGGAGTCTTCCACTACCTCCCGTACGCGGAAGTAGATCTCCGGCAAAGTGAAAATGGACGTACAGGACTGCACCAGTTCTTGCGCCGTCGGCATGATCAAGACTCCTCGCCGTTGAACACCTCTCCTTATTTATACAGAGAGGCTCTCGCTTTCTCTATCGGACGAGGGCGGAGAGAACTGTAGCGTGCTATCAACTACGATCGAGTCGAAGACCGGCTGTAGAGCTGAGGACAATTCGTTACGGTTTCTGAGACAACCGGCGACCGCCGGGGATAGCACGTCTAATCGACCTGGTCTTTGCAGGTTATGGAGGTATGCGTTGGGCCGCCTGGGCTCGTTTTTCTTCCAGTTCGGCCCATCTGGCGTAGAGCCGTTCAACGTCCGCCTGAGCAGCGTGGAGCAATGCGTATCGCTCTTGCAGTTCGGCTGCGGACGAGGCAATGGCTGAGTCATTGGCCGCGGCTTGGGAGGTCGTCACCCTTTCTTCAGCTTCCAAAATCGCGGCTTCGATCTGGTCCCATTCCTTTTGCTCCTTGTACGACAAGCCCTTCCGTTTGGATGGTCCAGCGTGGTTCACTCGTTCTTTTGCGGTCGGCAACTTGTTCATCTCGATCGCTTTTCTCGCCTGTGAGGCCTCCCATTGGGCATAGTCGGCGAACCACTCGGCCTGCCCCATGCCGTCGAGCGCCAACAACCTGGTGGAAACGCGATCCAACAACCACCGGTCATGGGTCACGAGAATCAATGCCCCGGTGAATTCAAGCAGGCTATCTTCCAGCACATCAAGTGTTGGAATGTCCAAATCGTTGGTCGGCTCATCCAGAATCAAGAGGTCGGCCAGCTGCAGCATCAGGCGTGCGATCAGCAGCCTCGCTTGCTCGCCGCCTGACAGGCGAGAAACCGGCAAATCCAGCTGCTCCGGCCGGAAGAGAAATCGCTTGGCCCAGGACACGAGGTGCACGGATCGGTCCTGATAGACCACGGCGTCCCCACCGGCAGGAGCCAATGCTCGTCGCAACGTGGCCTGCTGATCTAACGACTCACGATGTTGCTCGAATGTCACGACCCTCAGGCGCTCGGCATGGGTGATCGTGCCGGCATCGGGGGGTAACGTGCCAGCCAGCAGCTTGAGGAGCGTGGATTTTCCGCTTCCATTCGGCCCGAGCAGCCCGATCCGTTCACCAGGTCCTACTTGCAAATCGAGATTGTGCACAATCGGTTGCGCACCCAGCGTCTTCCCCAGACCGACCACCTCAATCAGTTTCTTGGACCGGCGTCCTGAGGCGGTGAAATCAATTCCAGCCGGTGCCTTCGACTGCCGAGACTCGATCTCAGTTAACTCATCAATCATCCGTCCGGCCTGATCAATTCTCGCCTTGGCCTTGGTTGTCCGAGCCTTGGGGCCCCGTCTAAGCCACTCCACCTCTCGTCGGACACGATTGGCCAGGGAGGATTGATAGTCGGCCTGCGCTTGGAGTGCCGCGTCACGCTGTTCCAAGAATTCGCTGTACCGTCCCTTCGCCTCAAAGAGGCCGTTGGGATACTGTCGGTTCAATTCCCAGATCCTCGTCGAGATCGACTCGAGAAACCGCCGGTCATGACTGATGACGATGAAGGCATGGGGTTCAGCTTTCAGCAGCCCCTCCAGCCAGAGGATACCTTCGACGTCCAGGTGGTTGGTCGGCTCATCGAGAAGGAGGACATCCGGTTCCAACATGAGTGACCGTGCAATAGCCAGTCGTTTCTTCCATCCTCCCGACAGCGTCGAAACGGTCTGATCCGAGCGAAGAAAGCCGCCGAGACTGAGGGCTTTCGCAACCCGTGCGCCCTGGTCGTGAGGATCAAACCCCTCGTCCATCAGCGTGTGCCACAGCGCCTCTTCGACCGACTGTTGCTCGGCAAACAAAGGCGCTTGTGGCACATAGCCGATACGGAGGTGTCGTCGCACCGATCGTGTGCCTTGATCCGGCTCTTCCAGTCCAGCTAAGATCTTGAGCAGCGTCGATTTTCCAGAACCATTCGGCCCGATCAGCCCGACATGGTCGCCTTCGCACAGTCCCAACGACAGGTCTGTGAACAGGGGCTTCACCCCATAGCTTTTCGTAAGCGACTCACAACTGAGTAGGACCGTTGGTGGCATGATTAAGAAGAGCAGTGTACCCGATTGGGATGAATAACTGCCTCATATTTTTCCTCACCGATAGGGCGGCTGAATCCGAGGGAGTCCTGCCAATGCCACGGTAGCGGCAAGGCGTCAATCCCCCTAGCACCCTAGGCAGGCAACGGAAGTCTGATTAGGTTAATAGAGTATGAGGGGAGCTGCGCAAGTTCTCGTTGCATTCTAAGGTGGGCGATTGAGAAACGTTAGACCAAATTCTTCATGGCTGATCCGGCTTACTGTTACCCAGACAATCAAGAGACCACGGCCTCTGGGCTCCTGCCTTTTAGAGCCGTCACAGTGCAAACCTGCACCGTATAGACGGGCTAAGGAACCTCACCGCTCGGCACTCTCACGAACGGAAATCGCGCACAACTCCCTCCCCCGCCATTCTCAGTCCCTCGACTGAAGGTGGACTCCATCAACCGATCGGCACGCCGACATCACGGCATGTGTTCGTGACTACCGTCTACTACCCGTTGGCTGTTCTGCATGTGATTCAACCCATCGCCCTGTCTGGCCCAGAACTGTAGGATTATGCAGAAACACCGCCTGACAACGACTCGTCACATCTTTCATCCAGGCCTTCCACCGACCCCGGGTCCATGAAAATCGTCCGTTTTTACTCGAACGCAAGTGCTGAATCCGCTGTGCCACATCAAGAAATTCCGGGTCACTGTTGCAAATGCAGCCATAGACCTCCAGGCTCTCCGCATCACGTCCTAAGGACTCCAGGGTGTTTCCCAGTTGGTAGAGAATATGGCATCGTCCAACCGATGAGGCCATCGGCGCCGTGGCGGCCTGCCGAAATGCCACGACCGCCTCTTCGTCATGGCCAATGGCTTTTAAGCACAAGGCCAGCTGCACATGGGCTTTCTCCGCATAGCGAGTGTCGCTGGCAGCGATTTGAAAATCCTCAATCGCGGGGTAAAACATGCGCACCTGCTTGAGCACCAATCCACGTTCATAGAACTCCCAAGGGGACATTTGTTGATCCATGTCGACACCTCTGTTCATTAGTGGAACACCTTCAGCTCAGTGACTACGTAGACTACTTAAGCAAGAACGGAGCCTTGATAAATTTTATGGCCTATTCACAATTTCAATGGCTTACCGAGACGAATCAGACCATGGTGTAGGGAGTTCCCCACAGAGTGGACTGTTTTTGCTACACTGATACCCAATCAATCAGCGAATCAACGGGAGGCTCCCGCAGAAATGGCCCGCTCGTAGAAATGGCGAGGTGAAGAACCTGAGTGGTGGATAGAGAGAACGGGCGCAGCCCACTTCACACACAGTGCACAGCCCACACCCAGCAACCACGGAAAAACTCAGACCGCCCCCCTGTAACCGTTACGGATATCGAAGCGTGAGGCAATGCCGCAGTGAGCGAAGGAACGAAGCGTACCCTGTGACCTACAGTGAACCTCTGAGCCGTGCAAGAACGCCGCTGGCGGCCTTTTCCCGCATCCTGCTAGGCAGAACGTTGATCGTCGAACGCGCGGAGAAGATCGGAGAGGGACAGCACGCCGATCATGGTTGCATCGGCAGTCACGGGAAGATGTCGAATCCCCTGTTTCTTCATGAGCAACATTGCTTCGGACAAGGACTCGTCCTCTTCAATAGTGACAATGGATCGACTCATGCAGGTCTCCACCGTCGTCGTGTTTGGGTCAAGCCCTTTGGCAACCGCCTTCCGCGTCAGATCTGAATCGGTCACGATACCGATATATCGTGACCCGTCGTCCACGATCAGCGATCCGACCTTGTACTTGTTCAACAGCTGCCCAGCTTGTTTGATCGTGGCGTTCTTGTGGATGCTCCGCACATCATGTGACATATAGTCTTCGACGAGCATCTGTTCGAGCCCCTTGCCTGTCCTCCTCGCCTGCAGGCGGCGGCGCAGCTCAAGATCCGCCAGGCAACTCTCCAGGACTTGCCGACGCTGGTGGAGGCCCTCACGTTCGACATCATGCGTCCCATTTTCCTGTGCTTCTTCCGGCAAGAGTGCGGATTCACCGGACTTTGCAAAGAAGTAGGCTTCGGATTCATCCGATGCTGCACCAAACACCTGCCCGATGAGCTCTTCAGCTGACTCATCGAAATCCTCGATCAAAACCGAGGTTCGCTTGCGTGACAGAAAGGGTTGGAATTTTATCAGCTGCTGTTTAAACCGCTCGACATACCGATCGAGGATATCACTTCGGGTCAACCCTGTGCGAACTCGTTTCGGCATTGGCGTCCTCCTGGGTTAGAGCCAAGAGCATAGCGCACGCACGTCTTCAGCTCAAGTAATCCGTGATGCGGGAGCGAGCGTACTGACCTCTTCTTAACATTCGCTCTTGCTTTTTCTGCCCAAGACCACGTATGTCCGTCCCGTCTACCATTCACTCGACAAGGCGTTTGATGTCGACGGGTTACGCTCCATGAGATATTTGTTCCTGACTACCCTGCTGATCAGCTTTGCTGGACCGGTCTTTGCGGGATGGGTGGCACTCGAGAAACACGACCAACCGGCGGGGCTTGAGACAATCTACTTTGACCCCGAACAGGTTCAGCGAACAGGCGCGTTTGCAACACTCTGGCAACTCACCGATCTCAAGTGGAACAGTACCACGCGCTTCCTGTCGCTGAAAACGCTCAAGCAATTTGACTGTGCCAATGCACGCGTACGAACGCTCCAAGTCATCGAGTTTTCTCGCCAGATGGGTTCTGGACGGTCACGGTCCGGCTACATTGAAAATGGCAATTGGCAGGCGATCGGCACCCAGGGTTCGAATCTCGCACTTTGGCAGACGGCCTGCGGGAAGCCCTAACGCGTGACCGTTCCGAGCCTCCCGCCCATGCCGAGATTGGCTTGTGTCAGACGTCGTAATACATGAAAAACTCGTACGGATGCGGACGCAGGCGCATTGGATCAATCTCCTTGCTCCGCTTGTAACCGATCCACGCTTCGATCAGATCTTCCGTAAATACCTCTCCCTTGAGAAGGAACTGATAGTCTTTCTCCAGACTATTAATGGCCTCATCCAAGCTCCCCGGCATGGTGGGGATGCTGGCCGCTTCCTTCGGATCGAGATCGTACAGATCCTTTTCGGCCGGTTCACCTGGGTTGATCTTGTTTTGAATCCCGTCCAGCCCCGCCATGAGCATCGCCGAAAATGCCAAATAAGGATTGCAGGAGGGATCCGGAAATCGCACCTCGATTCGCTTCGCCTTAGGACTCGGCGAATACATCGGAATACGGACGCCCGCCGATCGATTCCGACTGGAATAGGCCAACAGCACCGGCGCTTCAAATCCCGGTGTAATGCGCTTGTAGGAGTTCGTCGTCGGATTGGTAAAGGCCGCCAGGGCCGGCGCATGCTTGAGGATACCGCCGATATAATACAGGCAGAGCTGTGAAATCCCGGCATAGTCTTTCCCGGCAAAGAGGGGCTTGCCCTCCTTCCAAATGCTCTGGTGCGTGTGCATCCCAGATCCTGCGTCGCCAAACAGCGGCTTGGGCATGAAGGTCACCGTCTTCCCATGACGACGCGCGACGTTCTTGACGATGTATTTGTACGTCATCATCTTATCTGCCGTGCGCAGAAGCGTATCAAAGCGAATATCGATCTCGGCTTGGCCTGCCGAGGCCGTCTCATGGTGGTGTTTTTCCACCTCGATGCCGACCTTTTCCATTTCCAGGACCATCTCGCTCCGAATATCCTGTTGGGTATCGGTGGGCGCCACAGGGAAATATCCTTGCTTATGTCGAATCTTCCCCCCGAGGTTGATCCCCTCTTGCCCCATGTTCCATGCGCCTTCTTCCGAATCGAGATAGTAGAAGCCGCTGTGGCTCGTCTGATCATAACGCGCATGATCAAAAATGAAGAATTCAGCTTCTGGTCCCCAGAATGAATTGTCGCCGATTTTGGTGCTGTGGAGATAGCGCTCCGCCTTTTGTGCGATAAACCGAGGATCTCGCTCATAGTTTTCACGAGAAATCGGATCTACCACATTGCCGGTCAAACTGAGCGTGGGCACCGCTGTAAACGGATCCAAGAAGGCCGTTGCCGGATCAGGCACCACCAGCAAATCGCTATTGTTAATCGCCTTCCACCCACGGATCGACGATCCGTCAAGGCCGGATCCGTCCTTGAACAAGGTTTCCGTCAGTTCGCTCACAGGGATGGTCATATGCTGCCACACACCCGGCAGATCGACGAACTTCA
>JAHBWQ010000145.1 GCA_019636915.1 Nitrospira sp.
CAAGCTGATCCTCTGGAAAGGTCACTGCAGTGTTCACCAAATGTTTCAGCCGGTGCACGTGGATCATTTCCGCAAGCAGTATCCGGACGGCAAGGTCATCGTGCATCCGGAATGCCATGAGGATGTGGTGAACAAGGCTGATCTGATCGGCTCAACCGAGTTCATTATTCGGACTGTCACGGCTGCGCCGTCCGGGACGACCTGGGCCGTCGGCACCGAATTGAATCTCGTCAATCGCTTGAAGCACGAGTTGGGAGATAAGAAGGTGTTTTTCCTCTCCTCCACGGTCTGTCAGTGCGCGACGATGTTTCGAATCGATGCGGCCCATCTGTGTTGGGCGATGGAGAACCTGGCTAACGGGCATGTCGTCAACCGGATCGTGGTGCCCGAGGACGACAAGTATTGGGCGAAGGTCGCGCTTGACCGCATGATGGCCATCAGCTAGCGGACTCGTGAAAAACGCATCCAGCTGCGTGCTTGCGTTGTTCAAACCCTCAACGTACCCAGACCTGTACGCTTCGGGCTTTCGCTCGCTGCGGCCTTGCTGGCCGACGCTTTTGACGAGCCCTCGAGAAGGGTAAGGACTAGTACCTCGCCAGCCATTCCTGTATAGTCCCCTCGATTCGGTATGATTATGATGTAAGTACTCGGATTGTATTGTCCATGGATTACAAATCGACGCTCAATCTTCCCAAAACTGACTTTCCAATGAAGGCTAATTTGCCGCAGCGGGAGCCGGAGATGCTGGCCTGGTGGGAGCAGGAGAAGCTCTATGACCAGATCCAGGCGATGGGGCAGGGTCGGCCTCGATATGTGCTGCATGATGGTCCTCCCTATGCCAATGGCCGTATCCATATCGGGCATGCCTTGAACAAGGTGCTGAAGGACATCATCGTGAAGTCGAAAACGATGGCGGGGTTCCAGGCACCGTATGTGCCGGGATGGGACTGCCATGGCCTTCCGATCGAGCATCAAGTCATGAAGGAGCTAGGCGAGAAGAAAAAAGACTTGGATGTGTCGGCGATTCGTAAGCTCTGTCGCGCCTATGCCGAGAAGTATGTCGACCTTCAGCGGGAGGAGTTCAAGCGGCTCGGTGTCCTGGGAGAGTGGGACCATCCGTATCTGACGATGACGCCAGGGTATGAGGCGACGATTATCAGGGAGTTCGGGAAGTTCGTCGAGCGGGGAGGTGTGTACAAGGGGCTCAAACCCGTCCTCTGGTGCACGCAAGATCAAACGGCGCTGGCGGAAGCAGAAGTCGAATACGACGACCATGTCTCGCCGTCGGTCTATGTCAAATTTCCCGTCGTGACCACACCGGATGTCTTGGGGAAGACATTCCCAGAGGTTGCCTTCCCAGACGGTGTCAAACTGGTTTCCGTGGTCATCTGGACCACCACGCCCTGGACATTGCCGGCTAATCAAGCCGTCTGTCTGCATCGAGATTTCGACTACGCCTTTGTGCAGGTCGGCGATGAGCTGCTGATTGTCGCGGAGAAACTGTTGGAGACGGTCGCGAAGGCTTGTGGGTTCACGGACTATCGTGTTGTGGGAGTGAAAAAGGGTGGAGCAGGTTTTGAGGGGTTGGAGACCCAGCGCCCGCTTTCCACCGGCTTGTCGCCCATCCTGCTTGGGGACTTCGTCACGCTCGATCAAGGGACCGGCTGTGTGCATATCGCGCCTGGCCACGGCATGGAAGACTACATCCTGGTGCTTGATCACAATGCCAAGGCGTCACCAGGTGAAAAGCTCGAGATTGTGGCGCCGGTGGATAACGGTGGGCGGTTCACCGACATTGTGAAGGAATTCTCCGGACAACATGTGTTTAAGGCGAACCCAAAGATTGTGGATTATCTTCAAGCCAACGGACGCCTGCTCGGCCATGGTTCATTGAGCCATTCGTATCCCCATTGCTGGCGTTGCAAGAGCCCCGTGATCTTCCGCGCCACCGAGCAGTGGTTTGTGTCTATGGAGATGAATGACTTACGAAAAGCGGCTCTCGCGGAGATCGAACAGGTTCGGTGGATTCCAAGCTATGGCCGCGATCGGATTTTCGGCATGATCGAGAACCGGCCGGATTGGTGTCTTTCGCGTCAACGGGTGTGGGGTGTGCCGATTCCCGGGTTTACCTGCGGAGGCTGTCGGCATGTTCTGGCTGATCCGGTTGTGATCGAGCACATTGCGACCTTGATGGAGTCGAAGGGGGCGGATGTATGGTTTGAGCGGTCCGCTTCGGAGCTCTTGCCTGCCGAGACCACCTGTCCGAAATGCGGAGGGGCGACCTTCGAGAAGGAACGAGACATTCTCGATGTGTGGTTCGAGTCCGGGGTGAGTTACGCGGCTGTGGCGAAGCCGAAGCAGTGGTGGCCTACCGATCTGTACCTGGAAGGGTCCGACCAGCATCGTGGGTGGTTTCATAGCGCGTTGCTGGCTGGAGTGACCACGGATCATCGGGCACCCTACAAAGCCGTCTTGACCCATGGGTTTGTGGTGGACGGGCAGGGGAAGAAGATGTCCAAGTCGGCGGGAAATGTGGTGGCGCCACAAGACGTCATCAAGCAGTCAGGCGCAGAAATCCTACGGCTTTGGGTATCGGCACAGGATTATCGCGAAGACCTCCGCATCTCACAAGAGATTCTGAATCATCTTATCGAAGCCTATCGGAAGATCCGCAACACGTCCCGATTCTTACTGAGCAATCTGTACGATTTCAATCCAGATGGTCACCGTGTCCCGTATGCGCAATTGCCTGAATTGGACCGATGGGCCTTGTTGCGTCTTGGTGAGCTCACCACAAAAGTGCGTCAGGCCTATGAGGACTTTGAGTTTCACACGATCTTTCACGCACTCAATAATTTCTGCTCGGTTGACCTCAGCGCCGTGTATCTCGACATCCTGAAAGATCGCCTGTATACCTTTCGAGCCGATTCGCCTGAACGCCGAGGGTCTCAGACGGTGTTGTTCGATATCCTCATCGCCCTGACAAAGCTTATGGCGCCGGTCCTGAGCTTTACTGCCGATGAGATCTGGCGGATGCTGCCGGAAGCGGGGCGTAGGGGAGTGGTCAGTGTGCAATTGGCTCCGTTCCCTGAAGTTGAACCTCTCTGGAAAGACAATGAGCTGGCCACCCGGTGGGAGAAGCTACTGAGCTATCGAACTCGCGTACAAGGGGTGCTGGAGGAACGCCGACGGGACAAAGTGATCGGATCGTCTTTGGAAGCCCATGTGCAGCTCGATGCTGCCTCAGAGACGTACGAGTTTTTGAAAACGTATGAGAGAGACCTGAGTACGATTTTCATTGTCTCGCAGGTATCACTGAAGAGGACGGACGGCGCTCAAACGGATCTCCAGATCGTGGTCACGAAATCTCAGGCGGGCAAGTGCGAACGTTGCTGGAATTACCGAGAAGCCGTTGGAAAGGATGCCGCCCATCCGACCCTCTGTGACCGATGTGTGGAGGCAGTTCGTTGAGCCTATCGATGATGCGTAATATGTTGCTGGCGTCGGTGACCGGGGGCATTATCCTCTTGGATCAGCTGACCAAGCAGCAGATCATGCAGACAATGCGGCTCCATGAGTCTATTCCCGTCATTCCCAACCTCTTCAGTCTGACCTATATCCGGAACCCTGGGGCGGCCTTTGGGATCTTAGCAGGCAGCAGCAATGCGTTCCGCATGGTCTTCTTCGGGCTGACATCGATCTTTGCTCTTGGCCTGCTGGGGACAATCCTGTTGCGGATGCCTGAGGGGGATTGGATGGGACGGATCAGTGTTGCCGGGATACTCGGTGGGGCGATCGGGAACTTGATCGATCGGCTTCGGTTCGGTGAGGTGATTGATTTCTTGGATGTCTACGTGGAGAGCTACCACTGGCCGGCGTTCAACGTCGCGGATTCAGCCATCACCGTCGGGGTGATCGCGCTCATCATCCACTTTGCCTTCGAAAAACGCATCGAACCACCTGAGGCATCGGAGACCTCGTCGGTCTCTTAGGGGCAGAGCAGCCTCCATGCTGAGTTCTGAGTACGAAGTTACACTCAAAACTCAGCGCTCAAAATCCGGCACTCGCAATCAGGCCGGCATCCGGACGATAAACCCGCCTTTTTCTTTCGCTTGTTGTTGCTGCTCTGCCGAGAACATGAACAGCGGTTCGCTGTGACAGAACTGGCATTCCTTGGTCGTGATCGTCGCATCGGGTTCCCCGATGCCGACCAGGTATTCCTTCGCAAGTTTGAGCGCGGTGGCTTCATCCGTCGTCATGACATCGAAGTGGATGCGGCCGCTCTTGCCGTGAACCCAGGTATCGTAAACGTGAATCGTATCCGAAGACATGCACAACTCCTTTCAGCGGACAACCAACATGACCACAATTCCGAGAATAATACGATAGTAGGCAAAGACACGCAAGGTATGCCGCTGGACATAGGTCAAAAACACGGCGATGACGGCCCATGCGACCAGGAAGGAGACCACCATGCCGAGCCCAAGCGCCAGAAAGTCTTGATCGGTGAACGCTCCGCGTGCCTTCCACGTCTCATACAGCGTGGCGGCGATGATCGTCGGGAGCGCGAGAAAAAATGAATACTCTGTCGCCACTTTACGATCCAGTCCCGCAAGCAACCCACCGATGATCGTGGAACCGGAGCGCGACATGCCGGGAATCAGGGAGGCGCATTGTGCCAGCCCAATCCAGAAGGCATTCCGTGGTGAGACCTGGTCGAGGCTCTTGGCGGAAGCGGTGCGCGTACGTGCCTCCACAAGGAGGATGATGATGCCACCCAAGATCGATGTGGACGCCACCGTCAGGGGAGTAAAGAGATAGGATTTGATCCATCCATGGGCCAACAGGCCAAGAATGGCGGCGGGTAAGAACGCAATCCCTAGCCCGAGGATGAACCATAGATTAGGATGGTGTTGTATGGAGGCCGTGAGACGGCTCGACCACGTCGTGGAAGGTGAGTTGTCGAGAGACGACCAGAGCGTCTGACGTTCCCGCCAGGCCCCGGACAGCAGTCGACCGATCTTTTCCCGCTCAAAGACGATGACCGCAAGGATAGCGCCCAATTGGATGGAGATTTCAGCGTTGGCAGCCACATCGCCGGTGAACCCCAATGCGTGGCCGACCAGAATCAGATGACCGGTGGACGAGACTGGTAAGAATTCCGTCAGTCCTTCGACGACTCCAAGAATCACGGCGAGAACCGGGCCCCATTCGTTCATGCGTACACCACCTAGGATTGAAGGACATAGAGGTGTGACCCTCCCTGGCCGGCTTTGATAGATGTGAGGGATCATCACAGAGCCGTGGTGATCCGTCAAGCGCTAGATGGAGGATGATGTGTGGCGTGCCCAAAGGGGGGAGGCGTTCGTGCAATAGTAAATATATTGACAATGCCTGGATGTTGGCATACACACAATGCATGGTACGGGTTCAATACAAAGACACGTGGTGGGATTTGATGGAGGGAGGATCGCATGAGACGTGAGTGGACGGTGGTAGTGCTGGTCGGAGCAGTATTGGCCACGGGATGCGTATCCAACAAGAAGTACCAAGCGGCGTTAACCGAAGCGGATAATGCCAAAATGGAGCTGGAGAAGGCGCGGCAACAGAAGAGCGCCATGGAGCAACAGGTCCGAACGCTCAAAGAGCTGAACGTGAAGTTCGGCAATGAGGCGCAGACCGTTCGCGATGAACTCCAACGCATTGAACATGGGCGCGACGCAGAACGAGGGGCGATCGAAGGCCGCACGAAAGAACTTGAAGAGAAAGTGAAGGCACTCACGGCGCAGAACAGGAACGTGAAACAGGAGTATCAAGATGTCAAGCGCAATAATGATACGCTGAAGTCATTGGTAGCGCGGTATCAGAAAGAGCTGAAAGATCGCTCCCATGCTGGTCCGGCGGCGGCTGCCACAGTGACCCCCAATCAGCTTGCTTCCGGAACTGCTCAGGCAACGCCGTCAGCATCGGCGGCGATGAATATCAATAAAGTGTCAGCGAACGACATGGTGCTCTTCCTTGGTCTGAAACAGGATGAGGCCGAGCGCATCGTGAGCAATCGCCCCTATCGGGTGAAGGGCGAGTTGGTCGCAAAGAACGTCGTGCCCAAAGAAACCTTCGATCTGATCAAAGATCGAATCTCAGTCACGCCGTAGATCCGATCGCGATCAGTTTCTCGTAATACCACGGGCCGTTCTCCGTAAGAGGAGAACGGCCCGTTCTGTTTGTGGCTCATCACCGACTTGGATTGCACAACCGTGCTCATGGTTGAGAGGGAGAAATATACACAAGGATCTCTGACAGGGAGGGGTCTTGGTTGACGACGTAGTGGGTTGATGACGGGAAATTGGAGGTTTCGTCGGTCATCACCGATTCACGTAGGTAATGTCGAGTGGAATCATCCAGCAGTGTTCTATCGAAGTTCGCTGAGGGGATCGTGTCAGTACGAGAGAATCGAATGACGAGCATGTCAGGCGTCGACGGGACGGAAATGGTCAGGGGAGTATGGGCCGTGAGCTTGGCGTGGGGCCGTTCGGTCTCTGAGATTGGGAACAGGAGTTGGAGATTTGAGGCGCCATCGTGCTTCCATAGTTGCAGATAGCCGTCTTGATTGGACTCAACGGTGAGCTCCAGGGACACTGCATGAGTGGCAGCATCCATAGCGCCATCCTGGTAGTGTTCGGGCTGTTCTTTGTGGCTGACACTATACCGAATACCCGCTGGTTGATGGGGGGCAGGGCGCTTGCTCTTGGCCATCGCCAATGATTGGGGTGTGAGTTCTGACTGACCTAGAGACTGAGCAGATTCGCTCCCAGCCTTCTCACGTCGTCGAGTATCCCCTGCCATCGACTTATCTTGGCTCTGCGGTCCTGCTCCATAGAAGAGGGAACGAGCACTCAGCGTTGAGCTGGTTTGGCCGGACGTTGCTGCTGCCGGAATCTTTGTCGGTGCAGTCGGTGCAGGTAGAGAAGCAGCAGTGGGGGGCGTGCTCGCAGGTTGTTGATCAGTCGAGGCTGAAGTTTGTTCTTCCGGCCCGGCGAGCTTATCCGACGTTGATTCGTCCGGTCTTTGCAGATCAGACGCCTCATGCTGTTGGAGGGGGCTCTTGCTCGATGAAGCTCCAGCACGTCGTTCCTCTAGTTTACCTAGTGCGGGGGACTTTTGTTTCGCTGTCTTATTGTAGGGCGCTTCTTTTCTGATTGAAGTTGCCTGTTTCACGTTGTCTTGTGCGTTCAGTTGAGGCTCATTGATCGGCGGTGCAGTGGGTTGGGTAGCGGAAGGTACGGAAGCGGGAGGAGCCGCAGTCATCACCTCTTCAGTGGCGAGGGATCGGCCGGCTTCTTTCACACTGTCCTCGTAGATTCTTGTGCCAAGGATAACCGCAAAGACGACTGCGGCGAGGCCTCCGGCCCAAGCAAGTACGGCTGGCCGACGGAACCAATCGGACCATGATGCAGTCTCAACGGCGCTTGTTGTCTGAGTCGCTTGCAAGGCCTGCAACAGTCTCCGGCGCACCACAGGATCGGTGAGTAATTCTTTCAGTGATTGCTCATCAGTGAGTGCGTTAAATAGTTGTTGATCAGTTAGCGCTGCCCGGTAGAGCTGTTGTTGTTCCCCGGGAGTCAGCGTATCCGACGCAAATCCCCCGAGGAGTTTTTCAAGATCGTGGTCAGGCATGGCCATGTTGCGTAAAAGGTAAAACGCAGGACGTAAAATGAGAACAATCAGTCATTCCCAACTGCCTCCCATAAGCCCAAGGAGGTGCTTCCTACATCGCAGGTCCCAGGTATAGATCGTATTGATGGAGGTTTGGCCCATCAATTGCTGGATTTCTGGAAAACTCTTCCCTTCTAACTTCCATGTGAATAACTCTCGGCAGCGTTCCCCCAATTGTGTGATGGCAGTTAATAGTCGATCAACGCGTTGCTTCTGATCGAGTTGAACCATAGGATTGTCCCCGGTATCGGCCAGCGGCAGATCCTCGACCGACTCCTGATGATACTCACCTCGCCGCAAGGCCTTGCGATGGGCATCCAGCATCTTGTACCGCAACACCTGAAAGGCCAAGGGGACGAGCTCGGTCAATTCAGTCACTCGTGAATACTTGTCGTGCAGGACAGCTAAGACGTCCTGTGTCAGGTCTTCAGCATGATCCCTCGATAGACGTGATGTCGCAAACGCGAGAATCCTTTCGCGAAGGGCGTTCAGTGTCTGGTCACGGTCCATCAATGGTCAGTGATCGAAGCGGTTAACAGGTATCCGATCGATCGGAAACGGAGATTGAGTCCTGCACAAACCTCTACCTGCCGGTCGAAGGAATTCTTGGTACGGATCATCTTCCATAATATGCCAAGGTCCACGCGCCCCCAAGCTGCCATATGGAAAACCGACAAGGGATAGTCTGTTCCAAAGAGGAGACGGGATTGCAGTTCGGGATGATGTCTGAGATGCAGTAACATCTTCAGTCGATGAGGCTGGGTGAGGGCTGAAATGTCGGCATAGAAGTTCGGATAACGCTCGCAGAGTTCACGAAATGTTGGAAGAAATTTTTCATACAGCATCAACCCATAGCTGCAGGCGTGGGCCGCAATGACGGTCACCCCTTCGTCCAGTGCCAAGCGAAGCCGATCAGGATCTCCCAGGGATTGATCTTTGCCGATCAGGCTAAATTCATACCCGACGTGGCTCAAGAACGGCAGTCTCCGCTGAGCCAACGCACGATAGAACGGTCGGTATTTCTCATCCGCCGGGTTGAAGTGCTGGGCGTTCGGTAAGACTTTGATGAGCACCGCACCGGCATCCGCACAGCGATGGACTTCGTCGATGGCATCTTCACGCTGGGGATTGATCGAAGGGCCGGCGAGAAAGACCTCTGGATAGTCTTTCACGGCCTTGAAGACATAGTCGTTACTGACGAGGAAGTCAGTGTGCTGACGATTGAGGAGGCCGGTCTGATCATAGAATCCATCCATTCCCAGGAGCACGACTTTCCGCACGTACCGTGAGGCGCGCAACTCTGTCAGAAGATGGTCGAGATAGCACTGATTCGTCTCACGCGGGTTCGCCGGCGAGAGGTCATGTTTCCATAAGAGGAAACGAAATAAGGGGCTTCGAAGTAATTTGGGTGAGATGAAACACCCGTTGTCACCGTCCGGCAGGGCGGCCAAATGGACATGGCAGTCGATGAGGGATTTGCCTGTAGGTGCCATTAGGGGTTGCGAGTTTCGAAATCCACCCGGATTCCAGTTTTGCGTTCCGCATTTGGAATTCAAACCCGAGACGCGAAACCCGAAACGAATTCATCCATGTGGAAGTCGTTCCGATGCAATCCGCTTCACCTCTCGCAGATCGAGTTTCCCGGTGCCAAGAACCGGCAACGCGTCGATTTTCACGAAGTGATGCCGGGACGGAATAAAGAGATTCGGAAGGCCCATGGTCGAGAGTTTCGCCAGAATATCGGGAATCGCGGCTTCATCCAACGTGTGCAGGACGGCCAAGCGCTCTCCCTTTTTCTCGTCGGGAAGGCCGGTCACGGCAAAGACTCGCACTTCGGCGCCGGACGCTTGCTGCAAGGCCTCCTCAACCTTTCCGTGAGGGACCATTTCCCCACCGATTTTAGAGAAGCGAGAGAGTCGATCGGTAATGGTCAGGAATCCATCGTCATCCAACGTGGCAACGTCCCCTGTGATGTACCATCCATCCCGCATCACTTGGGCGGTCAAGTCTTCTCGGCCCAGATACCCGTTCATGACGTTCGGCCCTTTTACCAGCAGCATGCCGGGTGTGCCAGCCGGAAGAGGGGCGTAACTGTCGGGATCGACAATCTGTACGGAGACCCCCGGAAGAGGCTGGCCGACGGTTCCGCGGCGTGAGGCCGGTTGGTAGTAGCCGGCTGCGCGAAAGTCCGGGGAATTGACGGCAATCACGGGGGCGCATTCTGTGACTCCGTAGCCTTCGATCGGTCCGACTCCGAACGTGTCTTCGACCGTCTGGGCGAGACGGGCCGGAAGCTTTTCTGCGCCGGTGAGGATCACGCGGACCGAACTGAATTGTTCCGGGGTACAACGGCGGGAATAGAGCTGTAAGAACGTCGGGGTGGTGACGATGAAGGTGATGCGATATTTTCTGATCAGTTCGCCGATGGCCGCCACATCGAGCGGAGACGGATGAAAGATCATCGAGGCATTATTGAACATCACGAACCAGAACACCATGTATCCAAAGGAGTGGAAGAAGGGCAAGATGCCGAGGACTCGTTCATCTTGATACAAATGAAGCATCTGTGTC
The DNA here is from genome assembly GCA_019636915.1 of Nitrospira sp. Classification (GTDB taxonomy): domain Bacteria; phylum Nitrospirota; class Nitrospiria; order Nitrospirales; family Nitrospiraceae; genus Nitrospira_D. The sequence goes on from JAHBWQ010000145.1 coordinate 10,288, forward strand.
GCACCCTGGCAGTTCGAGTCGACGCTGAAATGGGAGACCATGACGCCTTTGGGTTCGCCGGTGCTGCCGCTGCTGAAGATGATGGTGGCGAGGCTATCAGGAGTGAGCGCGGTGGTTTGTCCACAGGCCCGTTCGATGAGGCGGCAGGGAGCGAAGAGAGCCAGTAAAGCCGCCTGAAGTTTGTGCCCGTTGCTGATCGTTTTGGCAAGATCTTCCAGCCAGATGATCGATGGTCCTTCCGGCAGGTCGAGCTTGGCTTTCTCAACGAACAGACGGCTTGTCACAATGGTGCGAAGCCCTGCGAGCTGTACCGCGGCTTCCAATCCGGATTTCCCGACCGTGTAGTTCAGGTTCACGATCGTCTTGCCGCAGAGAGGGGCTGCCACATTCACCAAGGCACCGGCGACGGTCGGCGGCAACAGCACACCCACCCTGTCCTGTCCATCCCAATAGGGGCGGAGGATTCTGGCCAGCACGATCGACCCAATTAAGGCTTGCAACGACGACACCTGTGGGCGGTTCTGGTCGGCCATGGCCAGGCGAAACGGATGGCGGCGCATCGAGCGAATAAATTCCCGATGGAGCGGCCGGCGATGCGGCTTTCTCAGCTGCCAGGCGGTCTCACCCAGCTGACGGATTGCTCCACGTAACTCATGGACCGACGTTGTGGGCGGCAGCGGAGCCCCGAATGAGACCGTGACGGGGTAGGGAAGCTGTTCCGGTAATTTCCACAGAAACCGACCACGATTGAAGCTGAAGATGCTGCCCCAGACGCGATCAAGGTGCACGGGAATGATCGGAACGGTTCGCCCCTTGACGATCCGTTCAAATCCACGCCGGAACGGCAGGAGCGTGCCGGTGCGGGTAATCTGTCCCTCAGGGAAAATGCAGACGAGATCGCCACGATCGAGAGCGGCACCTGCTTCCCGGAGTGCTTTGAGAATGACACGCAACCCACCATGGGACGAGATGGGAATCACGCCGAGCGCCTTCATGAAGGGTTTGAAGATAGGCAGTTCGGCATATTGGGCATCAACCACGAATCGCACGGGGCGATCGAGACTGGCGATCAGGAACAGTCCATCCACAAACGAGACGTGGTTGGGAACCAGCAGGGCGCCTCCGGATGGCGGCATGTGCGCATCTCCGATGATGCGAAGGCGATAGAGCGTGTTGGTGAGCAGCACAAGGATGAGTCGAAGAAAAGTATCAGGTAGCAGCCAAAGGGCATAGAGCATACCGGCCAAGGTCATGCCGGCGGTTGCCAGGAAGATGCTGGTGGTCGAGAGTCCGGCATTGGCCAACCATCCGCCGGAGAGTGAACCGAGCAAGATGCCTGTGAAGACACAGGTATTGGACAGAGAGATCACGGCTCCACGCCGATCGGGCGGTGATTTCCATTGGAGAATGGCGTTCAACGAGACAAAGATGAACGCGCTGGCAATGCCGAGTCCGCCTAAGAGGAGAAACGTTCCCGAGAGCGGAGGCGCAAGAATCCCGAGAAGGAGGAGGGCCAGGAAGACACCGATAGCGCCCAAGGGGATCAGCCCGT
>JAHBWQ010000146.1 GCA_019636915.1 Nitrospira sp.
GCGCTCGCTCCAAACTCTTGGGATCACCCTTGTGGTCGACCAGCACTGCCGCAAGATTGTTCGCAGCGAGAATCGAGGAGGGCGCCCGCCGCAGCACGGCTTCGTATTGGTTGATGGCGTCGTCATAGTGCCCCTGCGTCGCCAGGCTCATGGCCAGCAAGAGTCGCAGTTGTTCGCTTTCCGGATTGTTCTCCACGCCCTTTCTCAGCACTGCATCTCCCTCGGCCGCCCGCTTCTGCGCATAGTGGGTCCGCGCCAGATGAATCCACGGAGTGGTCCATTTCGGGTTCAGACGGGTCGCCGTTTCAAAATGAGTCATCGCAGCCGTCGACTCTCCCTTGGTCAGCAACAATTCACCGAGAAGGCCGTTCGCGTAGGGATGATTCGATGACTTGGCCAGTAGTTGTTCCAACCGACTCTGTGCCGGCGCAAGGCGTCCACGCCGCATGTCCATTTGCACGAGAGCCAGGAGCGGTTCTGCGGCGGAAGGCTGCCGTTCTGCCGCCCGACGATAGGCCGCTTCCGCAGTATCCCATCGCTGTTGGACCAGCGCGACATGGCCTTCAGCCAGATCAGCGGCGCTATCATCGGCCCCGGCCTGGCGCAACTTATGCAAAGTGTCTTGAGTCTTACCCCAATCTTTCTCCTGCAGCTGTACCTGGAACAGCATGCCGAGCAGTGCGATATTGCCGGGATTCTGGGCGATCAGCGGATCGAGCCGCTGTTTGGCCTCCTTCAGCTGGCCCGCTGCGGTATCGAGTCCTACCAGCATCGTCTGCGCCTCCAACATCGTTGGATTCAAGGCGAGTGCCCGATCCAGACTTTCTCGCGCCAACGCCGGTTCGCCGGTCATCAGATGGGCCTTGGCTAACAGCACATGACTGTCGGTCGACTCCGGTTGATCCTTCACGACGCTACGGAAGTCGGCGACGGCGTCTGGACCTTTCCCACGCTGGAGGGCGATCCGCCCACGAAGCATCAGCGCTTCCATCGACCGAGGATTTTCCTTCAAGGCCGCCTCGACCTGCTGCTCCGCCTCTTCGGTTTTGCCGGCAACCCAATCCATTCCTGCCAGCTTGACCTGCGCCTCCAACGCCTCCGGCTTACCGGCAAACTCTGTCTGGAGTTCATGGTACACTTCGCGCGCCTTCTCGCTCTTTCCCTTCCTTTCGTAGAGATGGCCGAGTGCAAACCATAATTTTCCGGCACGCGGAAGCTCCTTCTTCGCTTGTTGGAGCACGGCTTCGGCTGATTCATAGCCACGACGCCTGGAGACGTACTCCGCCAACGCCACTCGCCGTCGCTCATCCTCGGGATCCGCCTGGACCGCCTCCTGCATGATCGATTGGGCCTTCTCGTACTGTTGTTGTTGATCGTAATATGAGGCCAACCGGATACGATGGGGCAGAATCGTCGGCTCCAGCTGTACGATTCGGATAAGCGTCGATTCAGCATCTGCGGTATGCCCTTGCTTCAGCGAGGTTGTTGCCAACGCATCCAACAATTCTAGATTGGTCGGATTCACATCAAGCGCCCGACGTAAATATGGCACTGCCTCCGATGGACGCTGCGTCGATGTGTAGAGTGAGGCAATGAGCAATACGGCATCGGTTTCTAGTGGAGCCCGAGAGACAAGCTGTTCGGCCTGAGCGACAGCGCCTTTCAGGTTTCCCGACAAGGCAACCACGGCAATCTTGATCGTCTGCGCCGGAACGTAATTCGAGTTTGTAGCCAGTAGCCGATCTGCAATCTGCCCGGCCTGTTCCAGCATCCTGGACTCTAAATAATATTTTGCCAATTTGACTAGTGCCCGCTCGTGATTCGGGCTCAGCTCTATGACCTGCTGATAGGCTGCGAAGGCGTTCCGCCAATTGCGTTCTTTTTCCTCAACCTGAGCATAAAGCAGATAGGCCTCAACGTCCTTCGGATCGATCTGCAGGACATTTCGTAACTCGACACGAGCCTTTGAATAGTCCCCTCGCTGAAAATACTCTTGTGCGCGGAGACGATACTTTGCTTTACGTTCCTCCGGTCCTCCGCATCCTACCGTCCCCATTGCCATGACGACGATCAATCCCAAAACCACACAGCGTTTCATCGACACGCCTCCTCCCGCTTTCATGGCCACCACGCTCGCCACATGATTCCGCCAAGCATCGCCAACGAGACCGCTCCAAGACGAACCACCGCCGACGATCGCATGTACAACAGCAACTCAAAGGCGAAGAACAACACGACGGACTTGGCCGTCAACGGACCGACCGACACATCGCCGATCGACATCTCCGGAAGAAACGGCATGGCGACGGCCAACAGTGCAATGAGCGAATCAAGCGGCGTCATCTGAAATCTCTGTTCGCCCGCCAACCGAATCGCAAGAATGACTAACACTGCAAGGAAGATGATCGCGATATTGACCTGTGTCAGGGGATTGGTAATGGCCGTACGAGGGAACGCCTCTCCGTAATAGAGCAGGCACATGCTACCGATGTACAGTGCGGCACGCACCACCCACGACAACGCGTAGCGAGTCAGCAGCGAGCCTAGGACGGCGAGCACAAGGCAACCGGCAAGAATTCCTCCCTCGAAAGGGATCTCGCGCGGAACAGTGATAGCCCACGCCAAAAATGACGGAACGGCAAGATATAACAGGTATAGAGGCCAATCACTTCTCACCCGGCCTCGGGAGGGGGTTGTTACTATTGAACTCGAGAGGGGAAGAACGTCTCCGCTGCTCGACCTAATCGTTCCATGCAGGCGAACAAATAACATAAGCACGGCAAGTGCGAAGAGCATGTATGTTCCGAAGAGCGCCGCATCGGATTGCCATCGCAACAGGTACGCACAACTCACCATGAGACCATGCACGACATAAATCACCGTGACCGCTTGTCCGTGAGTCAACCCCAAGGACAACAGTCGGTGATGAATATGATTCCGATCACCGACGAACGGGGACCGCCCTTCCAATAGACGTTGGCTCATCACACCAATCATATCGAGCAACGGGACGCCCCAAATGAACAAAGCCAGTAGCGGACTGTATGACGCAGGATGAACATCGATCAGTAGGAGCGCGGCGACAGCCAGGTAATACCCCAGAAACTGGCTGCCGGCATCGCCCATAAACACGCGCGCCGGATAGGTGTTGAACCGAAGGAAACCCAGCAAGCCACCCAGGACGGACACGATCAACAAGAGCAGCAAGGGCTCATTAACCTGATAGGCCAGATAGGCGAGCCCGGTGAAGCTGATCAGAGATAACCCTCCAGCGAGGCCGTCCAGCCCGTCGGAAAGATTGACGGCATTCGTCACCGCAACGATGATGAGCAAGGTCAACGGAAGGGCAACCCAGGACGGAAGCATTGCATCGTCAAAGAAGGGAACCGAAGACAACCGAACCCCGACAACTCCTATGGCAACCGACGCAGCCAGCACTTGTCCGCCGAACTTTATCCGATAGTGCAAATCCACTCGGTCGTCCCAGATGCCGAAGAACATAATGACGGCCCCGCCCAGGAGACTCGACAGGATAAAAGAGTCTTTCGGAGCCCACACCAACACGGCAATGAATGTGGCGAACGCAAAGGCAATCCCCCCCACCTTGGCGATCGGCTCACGATGCACATGCCGCTCACGTGGTGAATCGATGAAATGCAAACGGATCGCAGACGTCGAGAGGACAGGGATGAGTGCCATACAGATGATCAGAGATCCAATAAAACTTAAGAACAACGCCGAGCTCATCTCGGATACACCTCAATCAGGAACGTAACGGCTCAGCAATGGGGTCACCAACTCAGCCATTGCCCGCAACCGTCCATCGACGATCGCCTCGCTCTCTCCGGCGGTAACGGTCGAGGTCAAACGTACAAGCGCCCCATCTGCGCGGTGCCTCGTCAAGGAATCCCAGAACAAGAAAAACTTCACGAGATATTCACTCGTGACCCAACGATCCCGCTGCTTGAACCAGTAGTAGACGATTTGCTTGTGGCCGTCTTTTTGCGTCACAACCCGGTTGACACTCCACGAGGAAACCGCTCCGGGGACGGGCGCCATAGGCAGCGACTCAAACGAGGTGATCTCCCATCCGCCGCCAGGAATACACTGTCGAGGAGAGTGGGCGGAGCGGCCTTTTTTCGGTGACTGGTAGTAGGCTACATAAACATTGACCGGACGCTGATCGGCAGCCGTGTAATCCGTCATGACATAATCGTCCAATGCCAGCGCGTCGAGATAGTGCCGTTCCATCGGTGATGAGACCCCCCGCCACGCCTCAAGTTGCGAAGGAAAATCGACCAAGGGTTGGCGAACCGGCGGCGGAGGCAATTCATCCGGAGCCACCGCTGGAGCAACCACCGTCGCCAGCAGAAGCAATGTTCCTCCGATCACAAGTGGTATCAGTGCGATCCGATCAGCGGGCAGGGCCGACTGAAACGGAATCGTAACACCCGGCTTCGGAAGGCCGATCAAGTCCCCGAAGGATCTGCGGGAGGCACTCGACCCGATTCTGGCAAGAATCCCCATCTCCGCGCAGAGCAATGCGAGGCTCGCCACAAAGAAAATCCAGCCTTCAAAGAAATGGGTGAATCCTTCTGCTGCGGATTGTCCATAGGCGCCAACCAAGACACCGATGACACCGATGCGGAACCCATTCAGGAGGATCGAGATAGGAATGCTCGACGCAACAAGTACGGCTCGTTTCCACAGCGATTCACGATAGAGATAGGCCGCCAGCAAGGTGAGGGCCGTGAGCGGAAGGAGGTACCGCAGCCCGCTGCAGGCTTCGACCACTTGCAGTTGAGTAGGCCCCAGGTCGATCACATTGCCTTCTCGATAGGCCGTAACTCCGACGGTGTGCAGGAAACCGACCCCAAGAGCGGATGACCATAATTGCAGACGATTGGAAAGTTCCCCTTGAAGGAAGGTAGGCCATGGAATGGCAGCCAGCAAATAGGCCAACGGGAACGCCATGACACGGACGCCGGATAGGCCGATGGCACAGACAAGCAATCCAACGAGGACCAACCATAGAGAGACATGCACCACCGCATACATGGCTGTAAATTCCCCGACGACGTATACGAATACACCGGCAGCGACTACCAACAGCCCCCACCATGCACCTCGATGTTCGACGATTTTTAACTCAGGCCATCGCAGCCAGATCATGTAGAGCGAGATCAAGGGGATAAAGAGCCCATGGCTGTTGTTATCCTCCAGCCAGGCCTCCCCTAAGAACCGGAGACTGTCTGCGTAGAGATAGCCGAGGATGGTCATGACGACGGCAAGAATAGCCCAGAGAGAGGCGGCACTATGGTTCATCGATGACCGGACCATCGACGGCTCGGGGCCTGAGGTCAACGAGGTATCTAGAGTCGTTGGTTGAAGGCTCATCGGTAATAGCTCCACAGACTTTGACGAGTCAGCAGTCTAGCGTCTGCCGATTTCCCTAGAGCCACGCCAATATCAAGTTTGTGTTAACTGATTGTTAAAAAATGAAACTCATGAGAAGTCCGTACCGATCTGAGACAAGGACTCACCGGCCAAATCCACGGAGATTCCCAGATCCACGTAAATCGTTTGAGTGGCGGACAGGCCTAGATCCAATGACTTATGGGATCTGCCCAAGCTGACACATATAGACCTTCACCGCAGTATCAGACCGTAGGACCTAAATTCAGGTGGGGCACATAGAATCCGATTTCACTTCCAAGGCAGAAACAATCCGTTCATCGACCCGCGCTGATTTTTTCTTGGCAACAATAGATAGTAATCTTCCAAGCGGCCATTTGGCCTGTTGTCGCATGCTCCGCAGACCGTGTTTCCCAAGGAATGGGCCAAGACAGATCCATCCCACGAAACACAATAGGAAGTGGCGGATCCACCGTACCCACCGACGAACGAAGGAGCGCTCGAAATTCGTATCGACATGCACAATGGAAAATCCGCATGCCTCCAAAAGCCTGACAAGTCCGTTCTCGCTGAAGACGAACAGGTGTTGTGGCGCGTCATACCACTGGCTATGGCCTGGAAGGAGTTGTTCCCAGGGAGAATGGCCGAGCCCGGTATCACACAGCAAGATGCCCCCCGGTTTGAGGCAACCGTGAATTGCCTGCAACACGGAGAGTGGGTCCGGCAGATGCTCGACGGTCGCCCACAACGTCACCACATCAAACGATTCTTTCCAAGCCTCGTTCTGTTGGTCCTGTATACGACCGGTCGTCGCTTTCACTCCGAGTATATCGACCGCATATTCGACACCTGTTCTCGACAGGTCAATTCCCTCTGCTCGAATATTCTCATCCAACGCTGCTTTGACGAAAAATCCTTTACCACAACCCACATCCAAGAGGCGGGGGTGTTCCGTTCTGGTACTGGTATAGGTCAGCGCCAGTGTGACCTTTGTCGGGAAATCAACTTTCATTCGGTCTTCGACCTCATCGTACACACCTCCGACCTGTTCGCTCTGATGATAGCGGTCGTAATACGACCGTAGATCCTCAGGTGATGGTTGGGGAAGGACCTGAGAGGTGAAGCAATCGGCACATTTCCAATAGGTGTAATTCGCGAAGCGCACATCCTTCCGGCAACTTCCTCCACACACGTAACAGTTTTCCTGACCGAAGGAGGGCTGGGCTGACCACCTCACCATCTCTAACGCTCCGCTTCCACGAACGGTCATGTCTGTCTCCATCGAAGCGAGTCTCTGGCCAGCGCCACCCTAATCGAATCCCCAAGCTCGAGGGGCGATCCGGAGCAACCCTGTTCAGTCGGCTCATAAATCGCTTGGTGACCTGCCACCAAGAAGCTTCTTCATCCCAGGGTTCTGGCCCGTTTCTTCCCCACCCACCCCAGATCACGACACCATCCGCATATTGGGCCACCGTATTAAGCTGAAGTTCCCAATAGTCGGACTCCACCGGATGAAGTCCAAGTTGTCGGTTTGACTCATGATAGACAGGCATGAGGAACGCATAGACCGGCCTCCCTCCTGCTTTCCGCCTGGCTTCCGTTAGTTGTGCCACGGCATAGTTCACCCAGCCCTGCCGATCCGCATAAAAAGCATAGAGTGACGGGTACAACGCGTCCAGGTGAGCCACCAACTCATCCAATCGATCGTTATCCTGCTGCCATGCTTGATGCTCCTTGCTTCCTGGACCACGGATCGCCCGCCAATAATCGTTCAATGGCACCGTTCCATAGACCCCAATTTGAACATTCGGCGCTTCCGCCTTTATCCACGACAGGATTGTCGACAACTTACCGACATTCGTTTTGACAGTCTGAGCATCTCCCTTAAGCGGCCAGCGCTCGACATCGACAATCACCGGTGTCGCTGCCGCGCTCAACTCTTTTCCGATCGATCGTATAGTGTGCTCCGACGGCATCGCCGTTGACGACTGGTGGCCGGAGAACAAGCGTGCTTCATACAGCAGCGCCACCTGCCGAACCGGGAAACCGGCAAAGGAGGGCTTGTTCTTGTAGAGCGTCGCGTCGAATACGATGAAGGGTCGTTGAGCGGTTGTCGTACCGGTCGCTGCCGAATGAGATGGCAGGGGATTACTGAACACTCCAAGACACGCGAGTCCCGCGACCAAGAATTTGTGCATCTTGAGTACCATCGGGTGCATCATTCTCGCCCTGCGCCTACGGGTTGCTCCGTTCTATCTGGGAGGGCCGATGCTGGAATCCCGCTCGTGGCAGAGGTCAACAGTCGGCTCCAGCTATTGAGGGCATGAGAACGAGCATACTTGCGATCGAACGCGCGGCGGGCGGAGAGTCCTGCCTCTCTCAGTTCAGGCCCTCTTGCGGTGAGTCGAAGGATGCAGTTCGCCAGCGCATCGACTTCACCGATGCAAAAACTCCACCCACATTGTTCGCGCTCAAGAATTCTTGCGATTTCTCCGTCAGGGTCCCCGATGTGAATGATGGGGCGGCCTGCCGCCGCGATGCCGTAGAACTTGCTCGGCACGATCAAACCCTCCATCGTCGGCCGCAGCGACACGAAGTGCACATCGGGCACACTCAAGCTCCACCGCAGTCGATCGGCGGACTGATAGGGGTAGAACTGCACATTCGGCAACCCTCGACGGGCAACCTCCGAAACAACCCACTCCCGCGCGATCCCGTCGCCGATGAACAAGAAAACGACGTCGTCGAGTCTCTTGACCTTCTCAGCCGCATCGATCATGGTCTTGAACTCGTGGACGCGGCCCATGTTTCCCGAGTAGCCTAAGACAAACTTATTCTCGAGTCCCCATTCAACGATAAGTGGGTTGTCATGCTTATGAATCGGCCGAATGTCTTCGCCATCCGCCCAATTTTCGATGATCGTGATCCGATCAGGCGGAACCCCTTCGTCGCGCAGTCGCTTCGCCATGATCTCGCCCAATACCACATTGCAGCGGCTCTGCCGCAGCGATCGGTTGCGAAACCGCTTGAGCATAGGAGCCGCAAAGCGCATGCCGTACACCTCCATTGAGGTAGCAACCTCAGGAAAAAGATCCTGCACCCAATTGACGAGTACGCCCCCCCTCAGCTTCACCACCCAAGCTGCAAGGACGGACATCATCGGCGGATCGGTCTTGGACACCACGACATCTCCGCCATGCACCGATCGAAGCAGCTTCCACGTGGCACCAACGTAAAATGTCAGGTAGTCAGCCAGGCGGCCCCCTAGTCGACCTCGCCCGAACCGCGAGGTGCGCACTCGATGTACGCGAACGCCGCGGATCCATTCATGAGCAGGAAGAGCTGCCTGGGGATTCCCATATAATTGACAGCCGGTAATGACATGAATCTCCTGGCCACGAGACGCGAGGTCGAAAGCCAGGTCGCTAAGGAGTTGGCTCGTCGCCGAGTGATCGGGATAGAAGTACCGGTTGATAAAAATCGTCTTGGCCATATCGATCGACGACAAGCTGAGTCGTCCACTCCTTTCTCTTACCGTGATCCTCCTTGTTCCTGCCGCACACGCTCTTGCATTTTGAGTACGATCAGATATTCATACATGGACAGGAGTCTGCAGTAGGTCAATCCCTCCCAACCGTCCAAGAACCCCATTCGCAACAGATACATGTAGAGAAAGCGCAATGTCGGCCGGAAGGGAAGACGAAACGCCAGCTCTTTCAGCGCTCGCCGTCGTCGCGCTCCATCGTGGAGGCTGAACAGACCTTCCCAATCTTCAAATCCATTCCTGATTGTCTTGATTCCCTCATCAGCCTCCTGAGATGAGTACTTGTTGTGCTTTTCAAACCAGGCTTCGAGACCTTTATTGAAGCTGTAGTGGTGGAAATGCTGTCCTAACCGCCCCTCGGTCCCCTGCACGACCGGGACCGGGTTGACCAACCGCTCCCACTGAATTTTGTCTGGACGGAAGAGGCGAAGAACCCAGACAGGGTAGATTCCACAATGCTTGATCCACCGATCACAAAAGAAGTTCTTGTAACGCACACGGTACGCGACAGGTTCAGCGTCGGGATCGCCCGTCACCGCAAGCATCTCGTCGCGCAATTCCACCGGTACAATTTCATCCGCATCGGAGTAGTAGACCCATGGATGTTTGAATCGAATATTTCGCACCGCCCAATTCTGATGTGCCGACCAATTATCAAATCGACGTTGGATGACTTGCGCTCCCATCTCCTCTGCTATTTTGACGGTCCGATCGGTGCTGAACGAATCGAGTACGACAATGTCGTCTGACCACTTCACCGACTGAAGGCACTTCTGAAGATTGTCTTCTTCGTTGAGCGTCAGAATGAGGACCGACAGACTCATAGGTGTGCTCTTTGTCGTACACGAGTGGCATCCATTGCAGAAGTCTCTCCTTCGAATCTGGTGTCCACCCATCATCGTTGTTGTAGAACGGATGGAGTCTACCCCCGACTGCGAAGCGTTATAACCACGCCAATATCAAGTTTTTGTTACGCGACTGTTAAAACTGGGACGGGGCCAGAAGTGAAAACGTGGAGTGAAGAGATTCGACTGACCGACAGATATTTGCATCGCATCATTTACTTGGTCGGTTGCACAACGAACACGAACAGGAGGGTACTTCTCGCCAGAATAGATCCCGCACGGCTAGGAACCCATCTCTCGGATCCCCGACCTGGGAGTCTTCTGGAATCAGACTTAACACTTCGCCAACGGGGAAGACTCAATCAGCTTAGTGAAGGGCACTGTTCACATACGTATCCAATACCTGAGACCGTTATTCTCTACGCCTAGTCCGTAGATCAGGATCATACGTTCTGACCGTGCGAGCCGGGTTGCCTACGACAACCGTCCACGGTTCAACCGTCCTATATACGCTCGATCTGGCCCCCACTACCGCTCCTTCTCCGATGGTCACACCCGGCCCGATGAACGCATCGGCCGCCACCCAAGCCCGTTCCCCTATCACGATCGGTGAGGTCACCACCGGTCTAGTGCCGACGCGATAATCGTGCGTGGCAGTGCACAAGAAGCTGTATTGACTGACAAGCGCTCTCGGACCGATCACGACTCTGTCGACGGAATAACAGTCGACATACGGCCCAAGACAGCTGAGAGAGCCCATTTCCAGATTCCACGGCGCCCAGATCTTGACCGAGGGATGAGGATAGGCATCGTCGGCAATTTTAGCGCCGAACCGGCGTAACAGGAACCGTCGCCACCCATGAAACGCCTTCGGGCTCGGACGATAGGCCAAGAGCCACACAAGTCGCCAAACAAGTCGCATGACTTGATTCAGACGAGAATGCGGACTCGGATAGTCCCGAGGCTCTGATGCCGCCATCAACGGTTGGTCAGACATGCCGCCGTTCCAGTCCCCACCGCGGCCTTGAACGGCACCGTTGACATCTGCAAGGTGCTTGTTGGATGACGCTGGCACCTTCATCATTGGCATTCACTCATCGACGGATGCCGTTTAGACAAGAACACATTCCGGTTTGGCTCCCTCTCCGCTCATCCAGGAGTACACGGAGGACATGCGCTCTGCATGCGAAGCCCATGAAAAGTCCTGTTCCACGAGTCGCCGCCCATGCATACCCATTTGGGACCGTTCTTTATTCGACATCGTCATGAGCGACAGCAGACCATGCATAATCCCCGACGGCGTACTGTCGATACGTACCGCAGATCCGGTTTCAAACCCTTGAGGGAGATTGCACGCGCTGGTCATCAGGACCGGCAACCCGTACGACCATGCTTCCAAGATACTGACAGGCAAGCCCTCGCTGAAGGACGGCAGCACAAAGGCGTCCGCCAACCGAAAGGCGGACTCCTTCTCACGTCCAAACTTCGGGCCGAGCAATCGGACAGAGGACTGCAGCTCCTGTTCAGCGCAATACCGCTGCAAGTCCGCCTCATGATTTCCTTGATCCCATCCTGCGATCCAAAGTGTCCACTCCGCGGCAATTGAACGAGCCACATACTTGACCTCCCGCCATGCTGCCAGTAAGTTCATGAGCCCTTTCTTGGGATGCAAGCGGCCGAGGAACAGCAGGACTTTCTCCCGCCGCGGGGAAGAGTCGAGACTCAACAACGGCAGGTCGATACCACAGGGAATCACGCACACGGGAGTCGTGAGCCCATAACGGCGAATTGCATCTGCTTCCGGCTCACAGAGAGCATGGAGGCACGCAGCATTCGCGAGGTGGCGATATTCATACATCACAGCCGCGATCTGCTTCTTCCAGTACGAATGCCTGATCGCCCAAGGATCAAGCATTCCATGC
>JAHBWQ010000147.1 GCA_019636915.1 Nitrospira sp.
CGCCCGCGCCCGGGCCTGATCCACCATTCCGATCGTGGCGCGCAGTATTGTGCCCAGGACTATCAAGATCAGGTCCGCCAGTTTGGCATGACCGTGTCCATGAGTCGGAGCGGCAATTGCTATGACAACGCGCCGATGGAGAGTTTCTGGGGAACGCTCAAAAATGAACTGGTGCATCATCGACGCTACAAAACCCGTGAGCAGGCTCGGCGCGAGATCTCGGAGTACATCGAGAGCTTCTATAACCGGCAGCGGCGGCACTCCCGGCTGGGGAATCGCTCGCCGGCCGCGTTTGCCCAGCAGTGGGCCCGTCACCAGCCCGCGGTATGAGGCTGCAACTCATGGCGTCCACTATTGACAACCGGGGTCAATATCCCGGTGGTGCCCCCTAAAGACAATCGCCGCACGCCATGGGACTACGATCGTGCCCTGTATACACGCCGCAATGAGATTGAACGGTTGTTCCGTCGGCTCAAAGGCTTTCGGCGCCTTTTCTCGAGATTTGACAAGCTCGATGTCATGTTCGTCGCCTTCATCACGTTCGCATTCATCGTGGATGGCTTACGGTAATGTTAACAGGCCCTAGTCAAGTCTTCCCTAATTGGGGTCCCATGAAGCATGTCCTGTTTATAGCTGTTCTTATCATTGGAATAGATCAGATGATTGGTTGTGTTCTAAGTCGGCTTTATTTGCACACGACTACTGGTGATAGTGGGGGAATCATTAATGGCGTCCTTCGACGGAAGGCTGACTTTCTGGTGCTTGGTTCATCAAGGGCCAGGCATCATGTGATACCAGCCATTCTGAAAAAACAACTATCGGGATCGGTATTCAATGCTGGAATTAACGGCCATGACTTTCTTTATGCGATCATGCTTCTTGACATCTGGACACATTCTCACGCCCCTCCCAAAGCGATCCTCCTTCATATAGACTACGCATCCCTGTCGTATTCCGAAAAAGAACTTGCGAGAACACATGTTTTTTCAGGCTACTTTGGCGAAAGTGAGCGTGTTCGGGGTATCCTTCTGATGCGTGAGGAATACGAGTGGGTCAAGTATCTTTCATTCTCCTATCGTTTTAATGGAAAAGTTCTTTCCATCGTCAAGAACCTGGTTATGCGAACCGATAACATGCTTGATGAATACGATGGATATGTTGGTCTTAATGGCACATTTGTTGCGCGAGTAGATCCCGTCATAAGTCCTGCTGAAAGTTCAAGTGATGGATTTCCTCCCTTTTGGGAGCTAAAGCTAAATTATCTAAGCGAGCTTGCTCGGTATTGCAAGGTCAATGGGACACGGCTCATTCTGTTCCATAGCCCGCGGTATCAGGAGGATTCCGCAGCGTTGGTTGATTGGTCCAAGCGTATCGCAGATCTACAGTTAACTCACGAAGGAGTGGAGTATCTCGACCTTTCAGCACGAAGCGCTGAGCGGATAACTGGGCGCTCTGAATACTTCAGGGATGTGGCTCACCTGAACTCAAAGGGGGCGGAGTTATTTTCACAAATTCTTGCAGATGAGATCGCCAGGCGCCTTAGTCTGGAGGGTATGAATGGTCAATCGTAGGCATGGCCCAAGGGTTGTTATTTGTGTGAAACATGGAAGCAACGCGGTCCATGAGGTTTGAGGAGGTACGTGCGCATTTGACATATGGGTGGCGACAAATGTAATCCCGCTTGGTTGGACAATTGCGGCCTTTTCAGAAAAAGTGCTTCCATGGTGATGGGCAGTGCTGGCTGTTTGTTGCAACATTCACGATTGGATGTAAGTTGGCTGTAGAACTCACCTGCCTGCATCTCTTTACCGAACAGTCGTGGTGGAATCTCAATTATGCTGAGACGCACTTGCAGGCCCATGAACCAGTCCAGGATGCGTAGCAGAGGCTTACGCGCCAGCGTGGAGGCATCTTGTTCCTTCTTCCTGCGTCTGTTTCTGCGGAAAAGTGTACGCAAGATTCCTAGGTGTTCCACAAAGGAGGGAGAACTGCATGGGGGTTCCTTTACTTGATCTTAAGGCGCATCATGAGCCGCTTCAGCAGGAAATCATGTTGGTGTTGGAACAGGTCTTTAAGAGCCAGGCGTTTATTTTGGGCCCTGACGTGAGCAGGTTGGAAGAAAGGGTCGCTGCCTATTGCCATGCTCAATATGGGATTGGGGTGACCTCAGGGACGGATGCACTCTTGCTTGCTCTTATGGCGCTCGGGATTAGTCCTGGTGATGAGGTCATTACTACACCCTATTCATTTTTCGCGACGGCTGGAGTTGTTGTTCGTCTCGGAGCGAAGCCGGTTTTTGTTGATATCGATCCGACAACGTACAATATGGATCCTGCCAAGATTAGCCAGGTTGTGACGACCAAGACCAAAGCCATCATCCCAGTCCATCTTTACGGGCAATGTGCTGATATGGGACCGATCATGGATGTGGCCAAACAACACAACCTGAGTATCATTGAAGATGCAGCGCAAGCGATTGGCTCAGAATACCGCGATGGTCGTCGAACTTGTGGTATGGGTACCATCGGCTGTTTGTCGTTTTTTCCCAGTAAGAACCTGGGTTGTTTAGGCGATGGGGGGATGGCTGTGACCAGCGATCCCGAGCTTGCGGAGCGGATGAGAATCTTGCGAGTTCACGGGAGTAAGCCAAAGTACTATCATAAACTGATCGGTGGAAATTTTCGGCTGGATACGATTCAAGCTGCGGTTCTCAATGTGAAGCTGAGTTATCTGGACGGATGGACCAGAAGGCGTCAGGAAAATGCGATCCGGTACGGAGAGCTCTTCGAGTGCAGCGGGCTTGTTCATAAAGAGAGAGTGCGCTTACCTATACCGGTCTATCGACAATCAGGAACTCGGCACTACCACATCTATAACCAATTTGTCCTCCGTGTGGATCGACGAGATTCGCTGGTGGCATACCTTAAGCAAAATGAGATTGGGGTGGAAATCTACTACCCAGTTCCCTTCCATTTACAGGAATGCTTTGGATACCTAGGATATAGAGAGGGAGATTTTCCTGAGTCCGAACGGGCGGCCAAGGAGACGATTGCTCTTCCGATTTACCCAGAGTTGACGATGGAACAGCAAGCTGAAGTGGTTAGTGTAGTGAAAGCATTCTACGGGTAGGACCGTAGGGTACTTCTGAGAGAGACTCTATAGGGCTGTTGAGTATCTCCAGGATCACGCATTGATGTGGAAGGAAGGGGTGCTGCATAGCAGAAGGAAACAATTTTCGTCCGTTTCGAGTCTAACCTGTTTTTGTGGCTTCAGCGGGATGATTAATGAAAAACACCTAGGGTGTGGTTGGCGTATCATTTAGAGCTCTTCTGGGCTTATTGGAGGTGTGACCAGCATGATTTCAGTGGAACAAGAGCTCTCTGACTCCTTAAATGCGCTGATAGCGAAAAAGTATGGCGTATTTGGTTCAAGCCCGCTGATTGTGGCGGGTGGAGTTGTGACCGATTGGCTTTCTTCGTAATAGGCACATGAGCCGAGTTCTGTGCTAGGTTGTTTTCCATAATAGACATAATAGCTGGTTACATCGGAGTCGGGGGCATGATCCCAATTTATACGTAAGCTAACTCGCGGTGTCGTTGGGCTTGGGGTTGGCTCTAGCTCGTCTTCCGGGAAGGAGGACGGGAGAAATAGAGGATCTTCCTCCATTGAGCCTAATGGGTCCAACGCTCCATCAGGCTGTGAATCAGTTGCCAATAAGGTCGTAGGCTCTGCTTGTTCCGCTTGGGATGTCTTTACGGAGTCCCAAGATTGACCAGAAGTCGAGTCTGCTATGGAGTTCTTCGGTGTGGAAAGGTTTGAAGTCATCGGGCTACCCCCTTCTCCACCCCCACATCCCAAGATAGTCATTAATGCTAAGAGAACCGTAAGCTTTATGAATTTACGATGGTCTGAACCTAGCCGCGCTTCATTCTTTAACATTGATAGAAAGTTCTCCTCATCAGTGGGTTGCACAGGCGTACAGCTCATTATGGTCTGGCAAGCCAACCTCTCAACCATTGAGCTATAATGGCTCCGGACCTCTTTAGGTCCAGCAAAATATGTGCCATTATTGATGCTGAAAAATATATTAAAATCATAGTGATGGGTGTGAGCAATGAGCTTGAGAGTGTAAGGATGTGAAGGAATTACCCTTCACAATTGTACATGCAAGTGTTGTGAGGAGGCGGGCAGAATCCCGGCAAGACAAGAACTGAAAGCTTTGGCTTGCTGCTGTGTCTGAATTTAGCGGGAGGTTCTCTGTTTCAGGGTGTGAGAGAATTATAAAGTGTTAATCTCGATATTCTGCAATAGCCTTAGGTCTTCTAGTATTGTAAAATAGCTAGTGGTTTGGGTCCCACTCAAGAAAGTTCCCTTTCAGGAAGACCGTGTTCCCTCTGCCCCCCTAAAGAAGGATTGTGGTTTTTTAAGGTTATGGGAAAAGTGTGTCTTGCTTGGTGAGTGGCCCTTAACCGGAGAGGAGTCCTGTAGATGAAAGACTTTCTACCGTTTCATAGGTCTGATGTGGGCGAAGAAGAGGTCGCGGAGGTCGTAGAAGTTCTTCGTTCAGGCTGGCTCACAACGGGCCCTAAAGTTCGAGAGTTTGAAAGGGAATTTGCTGCGATGGTGGGGGCTTCGCATGCCATTGCTGTTAATTCTTGTACGGCTGCTCTCCATCTTGCGCTTGAGGCGATTGGCATACGTGAAGGTGATGAGGTTCTGGTTCCGACCATGACGTTTGCGGCGACAGCCGAGGTGGTGACATACTTTAAAGCTAGGCCTGTATTGCTGGACTGTACTGAAGACACGTTGAACCTGAACACGGATTTGATTGAGAAAGCCATTTCCAAGAGGACCAAAGCGATTATCCCTGTACACTTTGCTGGGCATCCGTGTGACCTTAAGCCCATTCATGCGATCGCAAAGGCTAATAATTTGCATGTGATTGATGATGCGGCACATGCGTTGCCGGCACGATATCACGGGAAAATGATCGGAGGTATTTCGGATATTACATGCTTTTCGTTCTATGCAACAAAGAATATTACCACTGGCGAAGGTGGAATGATTACCACGGATAATGCTGAGTGGGCTGCTCGTATGCGGATGATGAGTCTACATGGCCTCAGTCGCGATGCGTGGAATCGTTATTCCTCTCAAGGTTCGTGGTATTACGAAATTCTTTCACCGGGCTTTAAGTATAACTTAACGGACATTGCTGCTGCTCTTGGTTTGGCTCAGTTGAAGAAGTGTGAACGGTTTTGGAAGGGGCGCGAGCAGTATGCGGCTAAATATCAAGAAGGGTTTAAGGATTTGCCGGAGATTGTTTGCCCTCAAGCAGCAGCACATGTACAGCATGCATGGCATTTGTATGTGATTCAATTGGAGTTGGATCGCCTGCGGATTAGCCGTGACGAATTCATCCGTCAGCTCCAACAGGCTGGTGTTGGGTGCAGTGTGCATTTTATCCCTCTTCATCTCCATCCCTACCACCGAGATATGGGAGGTTATCGACCTGAAGATCTGCCGGTCTCGAGCGGGGTGTTTCAGCGAATCGTTTCGTTGCCGCTGTATTCAAAAATGACGGAGGAGGAGATTAATCGTGTCATCGGGATCGTTCGTGATCTTGTGAAGAGGAACCGACGTTGATGAAGCGCACCTGTGATGTCTGTTTGGCAGCAATTGGGTTGATCATCTTATCACCACTTCTGGCTATTATTGCTCTACTGATCAGGTTTGACTCGCCCGGGCCTGTGATCTTCCGGCAGATTCGTGTTGGGCAAGGGTTTCGCCCATTCGCAATCCGAAAGTTTCGAACAATGGTTTCGAATGGTTCAGAGGGTGGCCCACTACTTACAGTTGGTCAAGATTGTCGTATAACCAGAGTTGGGCATGTTTTGCGGAGGCTCAAACTTGATGAATTGCCGCAGTTATGGAATGTCCTTGTGGGGGATATGAGCCTTGTGGGGCCAAGGCCCGAGGTTCCTCGTTATGTGGAGTGTGCACGCTCGGAGTTCGCTGAGGTGCTTGTGGTGCGACCGGGTATTACGGACTTGGCTTCGTTGAAGTACATTGATGAAGCCTCAATTCTCGCCACTTCATCAAACCCCGAAGAAGAGTATCAATATAAAGTCCTTCCGGAAAAGCTGCGGTTAGCCAAGCTATATGTCCGCCATATGTCTTTGCGGCTCGATTGCGCCATTGTCATACAAACGCTGCTGCATATTGCCAAATTGCCTCTTGTGGTGCTCACAATTCCGGAACTCAAAGCAGCGGTCGAGGTTTCAGTCGCTTCCCCATGGTCAGGGTTTTCCTCGTTCATTACCAGATGGAGGCGGCCCATTATCGTCGTAGTCGACGTAGGTCTTATCGTTCTGGCTAACTATCTGGCTTTCTTTCTGCGATACGATGGGAATATTCCTCCGAGCGAACACAACGTCTTCGAGCAGACGGTATTAGGGTTAGTTGCCGTGAGGGGAATTGCATTTGCTTTGTATGGTCTGAATGAAGGTCTGTGGAGATACACCAGCCTCTGGGATCTGCAAAATATTCTGAAGGGCGTTTTGGTGAGTACTGTTGCATTCGTCACGTGGGTCTATTGGGTGATGGGGATTTACAGTTATCCCCGTTCCATTTTTGCCATTGATGCCATACTAATTATAGGATTTCTTGCAGGCATGAGATTGTCTTCACGAGTATTGAGGGACAAAGTTGTATTTCAGAAGAGGCGGAGAGTTTTGGTGATTGGCGCCGGAGATCCCGGCGAGCGGGTTGTGCGTGAGATGAAGACGCGCAGTGTATTTAACTGCCAACCAATTGGGATTGTTGACGAAAATAGGTTACTTCTTAATCAGCGTATTCATGGGGTTCGTGTCTTGGGGGGCATGCAAGATATCCCCAGGCTGATTGAATCACTCAAGCCTGAAATTGTTGTGGTAGCCGTGCCCAATCCGACACCTGAGTTTCTTCGAGACCTGGTTATTAAGCTAGAGCCATATGATGTGTCAATTAAGGTGTTGCCAAGCAAGGAGGAGCTTCTCACGGATCAAAGTGCGGTCAGTCAGATTCGAAACGTGTCAATCCCTGATCTTCTGTCACGCGCTCCAGTGAGTCTCGATAATCGAGCCACGAGACAGTTAGTCCAAGATAAGACGGTCTTGATTACTGGTGCGGGTGGCTCGATTGGTTCAGAATTAGCCCGCCAAATTGCGTCGTTCGAGCCTAAAGGACTGTTATTGTATGAGCGCCATGAAAATAGCCTGTACAATATCCACAAGGAACTTGATGATAGGAAGTATTCCTTTCCAGTTATCCCACTGATCGGGGATATCACAGATGCTCAAAGGCTCTCGGCTGTGCTTGAGCGATATCGCCCTCAAATTTTGTTCCATGCAGCGGCGCATAAACATGTGCCACTAGTTGAGGCCAACCCCATTGAAGCGGTGAAGAATAACTGCATCGGTACCCGTATCATGGCCGAAGCGGCCAGTCTCTATGGCGTAGAGCAATTTGTCCATATCTCGACTGACAAAGCAGTCAACCCATCGAGTGTAATGGGTGCGACGAAACGGGTGGCTGAGCTTATTATCCAGGATATTGCCAGGACCAGCCGGACGCGATTTCTTCTTGTTCGGTTCGGGAATGTTCTTGGCAGTAGTGGGAGTGTCTTGCTTCGTTTCCAGGAACAAATCAGGTCTGGTGGTCCGGTGACTGTTACGCATCCTGAGATTCGCCGATACTTTATGCTCATTCCTGAGGCGGTCCAGCTGGTTCTCCAGGCTGCAACTGTTGGTGAGCAAGGTCACACCTATATTCTCGATATGGGTGAGCAAATCAAGGTGCTGGATATTGCTCGAAGCCTCATCCGATTGTCAGGACTTGTTCCGGGGAGGGACATTCCCATTCAATTCGTAGGGCTTCGGCCTGGAGAAAAGCTCTACGAGGAATTAATCGGTGAGGGAGAGATTGCTGTGGGCTCTCCGCTGGACAAAATTTTGCAAATCCGGACGATAAACCCTCTCGATTTCACAGTATTTCGAGAGAAGTTATCAGCTCTGGAGGTGGCCAGCTCCCATGATGAGTCTAGTGTAGTGCTTGAGCAGTTGAAAGAGATCGTTCCGATGTTCGGAGCAGCGGGCTCTGAGGCTAAACCGGAAGAAGCAGTCTCAAACGGAGTTGATTCCTTAATAAAACGATGATGACCACAGTGAGAAACTTTCACAGATTCCCGTCTTAGTTGTGCCGGCGCACAATACTTGGAGCATAGTTAACCATGCAACACCCTGAATCCTCCGTACACGTCGAGCAAGATGGCTTTCGTGCCGCTCGTGAGTATTTGGTCATTGCCTCGCGTAATAAATGGGTCATTCTTGGATCTCTTGCACTTTCTCTAACCTTGGCGTTGATGTACTACCTCGTTGCCACCAAGTATTATCAATCGAGCACGTTGATCGTTGCAGAGGGACCAAAGGGTATCAATAGTGTCATTGATAGGTTTGATAGTGGTGGGAGAAAGGGCGACCTCGAAGATAAATTTGATCAAATCTTGTTTCTTATCCAGCGACAAATCATCAGCCCCGATTTCTTGGGGGAGATTGCCAAGGAGACTGGCTTATATGCGGATGGGCTAGATGAAGAAGGGCAGGCAGATGCTCTTTACGAGGTGGCCCGCAGGACACGGGTTGAACGGGTCAAAATGGAGGCGTCTGCTGGTTTTAGTAGCTCGACCTTCTTAGAAGGATTTGTGGTCTCCTATATGGATCGTGATCCTAAGACTTCCATGAAGGTGACGACACGCATTGCGGACAAGTTCATTGAGGATACGAACAAGGAACGTGAGAAGGAGGTTGAAGGTGCCGGAGAGTTTTTGGATCAAGAGTTGCAGCAGATGAAGCGTGAATTGGAGAAAAAGGAAGAACGTATCAGTCAGTTTAAGAAAACGCATGTGGGGGGGCTTCCCAGCCAAGGAGAAGCCAATATGCGTGTGCTGGATCGCGTAGAAACGGATCTTGTGAGGACAAACGAGGACCTCCAACGTCATTCCGAGAAGCTTGCGATGCTGAATCAGGCAGTACAACAGTACCGTGTGTCTGGGCAACAGAGTCCTAGTCTTGTGACGTCACGATCTATGGAGCCAGACCCGTTGTTTAAACGACTTCGGGAGCTGCGAGAGCAACTCGTTAAGCTGAGGGCTGAGTTCTGGGATGGCTATCCTGAAGTCGTCTTAGTAAAGGAAGAGATCCGACAAGTAGAAGATGAGCTAGTGAATGTGTATGGCCGGGATGCAATCAGGTCGGATAAAGCACCGCTGGATCCGTACCTTCAGGACCTCGCGAAGTTGCAAAGCGAGGAAAAGACGGAAATTTCTCTTCTCCAGCGACGTCTTGGACAGTTGCAAGCTTCTAGACAAGATCTTGAAAAACGGCTCGAGAGGTCACCCATAGTTGAGCAGGAGCTTCTGGTGCTCGAGCGAGACTACAGCAATCTGAAGGAAAATTATGCGAAGCTCCTTGATAAGCGTTTGCATACAAGAGTTGAAGAAAATATTGAGAAACGCCAGAAAGGTGGGAAGTTCCGCATAGTTGAGCATGCCATGCTTCCACTGGAGCCGGTTGTTCCGAACAAGGCCAAAGTGTTAGTGCTGGGATTCTTGTTTGGGTGCGTGTTGGGGGGGGGGCTGGCGATTCTGCGAGAGCGACTTACGGAACAATTTCGAGGTCCAGAAGATGTGGAATTTCTTCTTGCGGGTCCTCGGTTGTTGGCCGCCATTCCTGATTTTTCGTCCTTATGGCAGACAGGCAGTGGTTCAGATTCATCGCAGAGAGCGGCATTGCCAAGGATTTCCCTTGGTATGACGATGAACTCTCGATCGGAGGGCATGCGGGGTGCTCTCTCCTCTATTGCGCAATTGAATTCTCAGGGGCTTGATCGGAGGTTTGTCGCAAAGCTCT
Organism: Nitrospira sp.; assembly: GCA_019636915.1. GTDB lineage: Bacteria > Nitrospirota > Nitrospiria > Nitrospirales > Nitrospiraceae > Nitrospira_D. Next base: position 9,948 of record JAHBWQ010000147.1, read on the forward strand.
TCCCGCGCTCCATGGCGGCTGAGCAATATCGTGTTGCTGCGGCAAGATTACAACTTCTCAATACTTCGGGTGGGCCGATCGTTGCGGCTGTAACGAGTGCGATCAAGGGCGAGGGGAAAACAACGACGGTGATCAATCTCGGGTATACACTTGCTCGAGATTTTGGGAGGCGGGTCCTTCTGGTGGATTGTGATTTTGTGTTTCCCGAAATGGCTGCGTTTCTCGAAGCACCAGTCAAGCACGGGCTTGTTGATTGCCTAAGGAGCGATATTCCTCCACAGCAAGCGATGGGAGCGTTCTCTGACGTCCCCTGTTGGATTATGCCAGCTGGTGAATCGGTTACTGGTTCTACTGAACTACTACGAGCTGGTCAACTAGGCCGAGTCTTGTCCCAGCTTCGAGATGAGTTTGATTATGTCCTTCTGAATGCGCCCCCAATCCTCCCTGTGGCGACTATGAATGTGCTTGAGAGCCATTGTGACCTCCATGTGTTGGTTGTACGGGCAAATGTGACATCAAAGCAGGCGGTCAAGCAAGCGCTTGGTTCGCTACGGGCACAAAAACCCATTCATGTGATCCTAAATGGTGTGGCGTCTAACGCGCTCCCAAGCTACATGTTGGATTATTCGGCCGGTGAACGGTCCGTGGCCGTGTAGATCCTGGTTCCACCGTAAGCGAAATGGATAAGAAATCACCAGTCGCCCTTGTGGCCAATCGAATCCCCCACGCGGATCGGTATTGCAGGGAGAGTTGCAATGGCTATTGAGATATCTCGGGGGATGACGGAAACAGGATAAACGGTTGTCTGGGTTCCTGATCCGGTGAGACATAGGTAGGAGCTGGCTCACCAGCTGGCCCTAGATGTCTGATGAATCGGTAAATGGCGCGCAAGTCCTGCTCCTTCATCTCGCGGAGGACAAACCAGGGCATAGGGGGGCGAAACTCGACCGAGCGAGCAATTCGAACCCATTGTTCTTCAGAGAGATTGTGGAAATACAACCGTAAGTTGCTCGCATATGTCGTGCCCCAGGGCCCTCGCCACCCCATGGTATCTCCTTTGAGCCAGTCTTTTTCGGGGATTCTTCCTGCAGCCTCAGCATAGCCGGTCGTGTGACAATCGTTACAACCGGCGATCTTGATGATATACCGTGCCCTATCCTCAGTTTTCTTATCCAATGGAGTAGCCTGACCGCTTGTGCGTCCCTTGTCCCCGGCAGCTGCTGCGGTCGCCACCGCAGTGATGAGAAGTAAACACAATGTTGATGTTTGGATTGTTTGAGTCATGCGCATGGATTCTTCTCCCCTATGGATGAGTGCCGGCTATCTGTTCTCAGTGTCCCTAAGAGAATGGAACAGACCTATGGGCTTAGTTCAGTACTCGTCGATTTCATCGGTCTCATCCAGCATCTCGGCCGTGATTTCATCGGCCTCAGCGGTCCATTGAGCCAGTGGAATGCCTTTGGCTTTTAAAATGGCTTCCTGCTCGGTTCCTGCGGCCGTCGTCAGTTCATACGTGACCGTTTGTCTGACTTGAAACATTCTCATAATTATTCACCTTATACCATTCGTATGAATGAAGCCGTCGGCCTGGAAGTGACTAGTTCAACTGTGGTGGCTCCGGTTGTTTGGACAGTTTCTGCCAGTTCATAAGTGGTGCCTGGCGGATG